>JAJKHX010000055.1 GCA_021154785.1 Nocardiopsis sp. | reverse complement strand
GCGCACTGCCGGGAGCGGCTGGCCGGGTACAAGGTGCCGCGGCACGTGATCGTCGAAGCCGAGCCGCTCGAGCGGATGGCGAGCGGCAAGATCGCCCGCCGCAAGATCAGGGACGCGCACCCCGAGCTGGCCGCGGACGCGAAGCCGGTCGCATGATCACCTGCAGCTGGCGGACCGCCTTCGCTCCCGACGAAGAAGAGGAGGTCGGCGAGATGCTGGCCGCGGCGGCTGAGGCGGACGCCGAAGCGGGCTTCCCGGCGGTCAGCCTGAGCCAGCCCTTCCCTGACGACGCGAGGCACCTGGTGGTGCGGCTGCTCCCGGACGGCCGTTCGGGACACGGGGACTCGTCGCCGGTGGCGGCTTATCTCCGCGTCGAGCCCGACCCGGAGGGCGGCCCGGCTACGGTGCGCTACGTGGTCAGGCCGCAGTTCCGGTCCCGGGGCATCTCGACCTTGCTGGTGGAGACGGTCGGCCTGGACGTGCGAGCCGACGGCGGCTGGGCGGGAACCGGCGCCCCGGCGCTGCGGGTCTGGGCCCGCGGCGACCACCCGGCGGCCCAGCGGATGGCCCGGCGGTTCGGATGCGCGGGCGTGCGGACGGCTCGCCGCCAGTGGCAGCTGCTCGCGCCGCTGCGGGACCGTGGTTTTCCTGACGCCGGCCTTGCCGTCCGGCTGCCCGCCGACGCGGCGGAACGAGCCGCGGCGGCCACGCTGTGGCGGCGGCACGGCGGGCGGGATGAGCCGCCTGATCACCTGGAGGTCCTGGTGACCGGGCCGGATATCTCGGGGGGCGTCTGGTACGACCCGACGGCGGACGAGCGCACCGAATACGGTGCCGCGGGCCGGATCGTCGCGGTGCTGGCCGCGCCGGACCGGGACGAGCTCCGGGGCGCCCTGGTCGCCGCGGCCATGGCGGCGCTGCGGGAGCGCGGGCTCCGGGTCGCCGCGATCGCCGTCGACGCCGAGGACCGCACGCTGGCCCGCTCCTGCCGTCTGCTCGGTTTCCGGCACGACCGGACCGACATCGAGTACACCGTCGGCCCTGCTCCCGCGGAGGTGACCGCTGATGCCTGAACCGCTGACGACCGAACCGCCGGCGCTGGACGGCCCGGTCCCCGCTGAGCTGGTCGCGATCGCGGAACGCCACGGCCAGGTGGTGGCGGCCGGGGACCACGCGGCCACGCTGGCCGACTTCCGGCCGGACCGGACCGGCCAGCTGCTCGGTTCGGCCCGCCTCCCCGGCCGACTCGTCTCGTCCCGGCTGCTGCGCCTGCGGGCCGAGCCGGACGGCCTGGTCGCCGCGTTCATCCGTTACACCGCGGCGGACGGCAGCCAGACCGTGCTGCGCTCCCGCTGGATCAAGCTGGACCAGGGCTGGCGCGTCACGCAGGTCCGCAACGTCCCCGACACCCCGCCGGTGATCGCCGCGGCCGGGCCGCGCGACGACGGGCTCGACCGGCCGCACTGGGAGGGCCTGCGGGCCGGCGAGGTACGGGTACAGCGCTGCGCGCCGTGCGGCCACTGGATCTGGGCGCCGCAGCCGCTCTGCCCCCGGTGCCACAGCTTCGACCTCACCTGGCCCGCCGTCGACCCGGCCGGGACGATCTACTCCTGGACCCGCACCTGGCAGCCGTTCAGCCCCGAGCTATCCGGGCACCTGCCGTTCGTCGTGGTCCTCGCCGAGCTGCCCGCGGCGGGCGGCCGGCGCCTGCTCGGCGTGCTGCGGGACGGCGACGGCGCCGATGTCCGGGTGGGCCAGGCGGTGCGTGGCTTCATTGATCTCGCGCCCTCGCCCGATGCCTGGCCGGTGCTGCGCTGGAGTCTGTCATGAGTAGATCTCTGCGGGGCGCCGCTGCGGTGGCGGGGATCGGCAGTACCCCGTACTACAAGCGCGGGACGAGCCCGCACTCGGCGCTGCGGCTGATCCTGGAGGCGATCCTGGCCGCCTGCGCCGACGCCGGCCTGGACGCGCACGACGTCGACGGCTTCGTCTCCTACGCCAACGACCTGAACGAGGGCCTGGCGGTCGGCGCCGCCCTCGGCGTCCGGGAGGTCCGCTGGTCCACCATGGTCTGGGGCGGCGGAGGCGGCGGGGTGGCCGCGGCGGTCAACGCGGCGGCCGCGGCGGTGGCCTGCGGGCAGGCCGAGAACGTGATCGTGTACCGCGGGATCACCGAGGCCGACGACGGGCGGCAGAGCTACGGCAAGGGTCACTTCCCGCCGTTGCTTTCGGCCCACGGGGTGCTGACCCCGGTCCAGGTCTGCGCGCTGCGGACCCAGCGGATGCTCGAGGTCGACGGGGTGCCGTGGTCAGCGCTGGAGGCCCTGGTTCAGGCGTCTTACTACCACGCGCAGCGGAACCCGGACGCCGTGGGCTACGGGCGCCCGCTGGATCACGAGACTTACGCCGGGTCGCGGTGGGTCTCCGAGCCGCTGCGCCTGTTCGACTGCTCCCGCGAGAACGACGGCGCCGCGGCCGTGCTGGTCACCTCGGCTGAGCGGGCCAGGGAACTGCGTTCGGTACCTGCGTTCGTGCTGTCCGGGGTGCAGGGCGCCGGGCCGGGCTGGAGCGAGTCGGCCGAGAACAACGCGTCGTACACCAGCGCGGGTTTCCATCCGGCCATGGTGGCGCGGCTGTGGGCGGAGGCCGGGCTCAAGCCCGGTGAGGTGGACGTGGTCCAGGTGTACGAGAACTTCAGCGGGCCGGCCGTGGCGTCGCTGATCGACCTCGGGTTGTGTCCCCCCGGGGCGGAGGCGGGGTCGTTCATGACCGTGCCGAACCTCGTCGCGCCGGACGGGGCGCTGCCGGTCAACACCGCGGGCGGGAACATCGCCGAGGGCTTCGTGCACGGGATCGGGCTGGTGCTGGAGGCGGTGCGGCAGATTCGCGGTACCTCGGCTAGTCAGGTGCCCGGGGCGGACGTGTCGCTGCTGCTTGGCGGGCCGGTCGCGCCACTCGTCAGCGCGACCGTTTTCGGCTCCGCCGTCACCGTGTAACCCTTCGGCCTGCGCTGAGATGGAACTGGTCTTGATGGTCGCCGTGCACGAGGGTGGCGAGGCGTGCGTGTGCGAGCTGACCGAGCCGCTCGGCCTGACCAGCCGGCCATCTCCCATCACCTGAAGATCTTGGTCGACGCCGGGATCTTCAGCCGCGGTAAGCGCGGCGTGCGGGCCGGGTACGCGCTGCGGCCCGCCGTGCTCGATGCCCTGGCCGCCATCCTCGCCGGCACCGCCCCGCCTGACGTACCGGGCCGCTAGGCAACGGGCTACCTGTTAACCTGACCTTGCTGGTCATCCTGTATTCCTCATCCTGCCAAGGAACACCCGTCTTTTACTTGGCGGGGTGCGGGAGGGTTCATGACGCCGGACCCAGAGTCAGTGTCTATCTACGACTGGGCGGTAACTGCGAACCTTCAGCCAGAGCCGATCTCGGTTGAGGTCTGGCGGAACCTGTCTGAAGAGTTCTGCAGGCAGGTAGAGCTGGTCAACGGCCAGGTCGTGCGCTGTGAAAAGCCCAGCGGCGCCCATCAGGCCGCAGCGGCCCGCATCACAGCGATGCTCGATACCGCCGCCGAGGCGCATATGGAGCGTAACCCGGGTACGTGCCTCGACACCAACAGCGACTTCGACGTGCTGCTATGGGAGGTGCCGGCCGCCACGATCCGGAGCCCGGACGCGGCGCTGTTCGACTGCGCCCCCAACGACTTGCGGCCACTGCCCGCGTCCCATCTGAAAGTCGTCGTGGAGGTTGTCTCCCCTGGGAGCCGGAAGGCCGACAAGCTCGACAAGATGGCCGAGTACGCCGACGCCGGAATCCCGTTCTACTGGCTCGTATGGCTCTCCGGCGATCATGCCCTGTCCATCGACGTTCACGTTCTCGACCACACCCTGGGCTACTACCGCCTGTACCGGACACTGTCCCCAGAACAGGAAACCAGCACCATCGACGTCCCCATCAGAATCCAGATCGACTGGAACCGCCTCGCCCATCTGGTTCGCCAGTAGTCTCGGTTCCCAGCGCCGAGCGCATGACCCGGAGTACGAGGTGCTGCTCCTCGGCGGTGAGGTCCTCGAACGCCGACACGTCCGGTCCGGCGGTCTCCGCATGTGCCTTGATCGCTTTCTGGATAGCCGGGTCCGTCGAGATCGAGAACCGCGTGTTGGCCATGCCCGCTCAGTGAAACGGTTGGGCGGCATGGCGAAGTTTCCGGCCTTGCGCCAGACCCAGGACGTCGAGCGCGACCAGGACGCCACCAGCGAACGCGATTGGCATTACCACGATCGCCAGCAGCGGGATCATGGACAGCAGGACGGCTGGGAGGCCAAGGCCGAGAGCGAGCGTCCGGCGGCGCCGGAGCATCGCGGTCCGGTCGCGAAGGCCGATGCCGCGCCGGTAAAAGGGGACCGCGACGACCTCCAGCGCCATGAACCACGCGGTCGTCAGTGCCACCAGGGCGGGGATCACGATCTGCCCGACGACCGGGAGAAAGCCGGCCAGGAACAGCGGGATGGTGAATACCAGCGAGCGCAGCAGCAGCACGATGCCGTCGCGGATACCGGAGAGGAACTGCTTCCACCACGACAGGTCGAGGTGGCCCATGGTAACGCTCAGGTCGTCTTCGATCCGCTCGGCGATGTTCTCGTAGAACGGCCCGCCGACGACCAGCGTCACGGCGGTGAATCCGACCAGCCCGAGCAAGACCGCGGCGCCGACGAGCGCGATGCCCGCAGCGAGCCGTGTGACCAGCCGTTCCCCGCCTGACCAGTCCTCAGCGAACGGCGTGACCAGGGCGGCAAGGTGGTCGATGTTAGCGGTCAGCACGATCATCGCGCCCAGGAGGATCGCCGCGGTCAGTACCGCTGGGAGCATGCCGGTGAACAGCAGCCTCGGCCGGCGGGCCAGCATCCCGAATCCCTGACCGAAATACCGGACACCGGTAACGAAATCGCCCACTATTCGGAGAACCTCCAAGGGCCGGTCGGCCATGCGTGTCTGGCGTAACTAGCGCTTTCACCGGCAGGCAGTCCAGGCTGAGCCCCGGCGGCCGCCGGAACCCAGCCGTGGCTGAGCTTCCCGCATCCCCGACGCACAAACTGGGCCGCGCCGCCGGCGCTTCCTCGCCATCGAGCGTGCTTGCTGGTCCTGGAGACCGTAGCGGACCGGGGCACCGGCCAGGGTATCTACCGGTGCGATGCGATGGCCTGACTGCGACTGTGGATGCCATGCAGGCCGTGGTGAGCGGGCTGCGAGACCCAACCAGTGGAGGTTCCAGATGGCCGAGTTCCCGCCGTCCCCGGAAGGAATCGCGGTGGCCCACTTCATCGTCTCGGACGATGTCGAGCGCTCCCGGCGCTTCTACACCGAAGTACTCGGCGGCCGGGTGGCCTTCTCCGGTCCCGGCGGGCTCACCTATGTATCCCTAGCCAACTGCTGGATCATCATCAATACCGGCGGCGGCCCGACCGACGATAAACCGGAGGTCACGCTGGAGACGCCACGCGATCCCGACCGGGTCAGCAGCTTCCTCAATATCCGGGTCAGGGACGTCCACGCCAGATACGCCGAATGGAGCGCCCGGGGCGCTAAATTCCTGACGCCGCCGAAGCAGCACCAGTACGAGATCCGCTGCTACATCCGCGATCCCGACGGTTACCTGATCGAAGTAGGGCAGACCACAGACCCGCAGGGTGACTGGACGCCCGCCCACTGGCCGCCCAGTACGCCCGCCGATACGTCCGAGTGAGTGCTGCTCACGGTCATGACCACCGCGATCATCGGCACTGGAGGGCTCGGTTCGGTCATCGGCCGCCACCTCGCCGCGGGCGGCGAGACCCTGCGGCTCTCCAGCGCCGACAATGAGCCAGCCCGAACGCTGGCGGCACAGATCGGGCAAGCCCGTAGTCGTTCCGAGCAATCCCGTTCGAATCCGCGGGCAACCGGTCGCCGGAGCCGGCGGTGCTGTTCTACGTGACCGACGACGACCAAACTGGCCAGGAAGTCGGGCGGCTGATCCGGACGGCCGGCTTCGAGCCGGTGAGGGCCGACGGCACCGGACAGTCCGGCCGGCTCGAGGTTGGCGGCGATCCTCACGGTCACGTCGTCAGCCTCGCGGAGGCACGGTCACTGATCAGCTAATGGCGAGCCGCGTGAGGGCGTCGCCGCTGAGCCGCTGAACCTTCCATTCATCCATGCCGACGGCTCCGATGGAACGGTAGAAGCGGATGGAAGGCTCGTTCCAGTCGAGCACCGACCATTCGAAACGGTGGTACCCGCGCTGCACGCACACCTCGGCGAGCGCCTTGATCAGTGCCCGGCCGTAGCCGTGGCGCCGCTCGGCTTCGCGGACGAACAGGTCCTCGAGGTAGATGCCGTGGCGGCCAGTGAAGGTGGAGTAGTTCAGGAACCAGACCGCGATCGCGACAACCTGGCCGTCCTTCTCGACCACGTGCGCGAACACCGAGGGATCGGTGCCGAACAGGACTTGGCGCAGGTCCTCGGCTGTCGCCTGGGCGGCGTCCGGCAGCTTCTCGTATTCCGCGAGCCCGCGGACGCAGCCCAGGATCCCGTCTTCATCACCGGGGCGCGCTGGACGCAAGATAGCTCCCCCGGCAAGTGACCTGCTCTCGCCCGTGTTCACCGATCGATCATAGGCGTCCGGGGAGGTCCGCTGGTCCACCATGGGGCGGGGCGGCGGCGGGTGAATGGCAGGTGTTGGATTCGAACCACTGCAGGCGAGCCGACGGTTTTTACAGGCCGCTGCTCCCAACCAAGATTGATGCCGCTGACCAGCACATACGCCGCTCGAGGCTGCGTCCTCGGCCGTCGCCCCGGTGCGGCTGCCGCCGCGCCCGGTGTTCCTGGCGGGCCGGGAGGAACTGCTAGCCGACCTGGACGTCCGGCTGGCGCCGGACGCGGGGCGGCGCGGGCAAGACCAGCGTGCCCTGCTGGATCTGTGGCCTCTTCGTCCCGAAGCCAACGCGCGATGGAGCCTACTGGCTGTAGCACTCTGACCCTGCTGGCCTGCGTAGCACGGTCCGTGGACGTCCACTGGCGTCTGCTGGCGCCTGTGGCGGTTGTTACTCATTCAGTTACTCACCTGCCAAGGGAGCCGACCGTAGTAGCGGTGGCCACGGGCCTTATACCACCGGCCACGGACCCCGCCTGGCGATGCCTGATGTCGTGCGGCGGCTCGTAGAACGTCGTGCTCCGCAGCTGGGCGCGGCAGCCTTGGCAGGAGATCGACGGGTGACCCATGTCCCGGTCCTCTGCGGCTGCTTCCCGTATCAGGGCACCTTGGCGTCCACGGTCATCCCCATGTATCCGCAGCTGTTGCCAGCGCAGCGTCAGCAAACCAGAATCGGCTGTCAGCTTCGAAGTGCCAGCCCGCCAGCGCGCTTGTCAAGCCACGCGTGATACAGCAGAACCCCGGCCAGCGACACGGGCACCACGCACAGGAGCACGACCGCCAGGACCAAGGACGCAACAGAATGGCTCCTGCCCACGATCACCAGCGGGAGCCATATGCCCGTCCACGCGGCGCTCACGCAGGCAACCGCCGTGACCGCGTCCTTATCAGCCGGTGTCCCGGCGGGATGCGGCGGCTGGGCTCCGGTCAGCCCGGCGGGGATGTCGGCGGTGAGGACGGCCAGGTCCGCGCAGGTCCGCGACGCCAGCGCCCGGCCGACCCGCTGGCCGAACTCATCCCTGGCCAGCCGTCCTTGGACGAACGCGGCCTTGAGCATGTCGATCACCTGCTCGCGATCGGCATGTGATGCCCGCCAGCAGCAGTAGCCTTCCGCGCCTGCTGCTATCTGGTCTCCAGGCCCTGCCATCGGCGCCTCCTCATGACCACAACGCATAGAAAGGGTAGCGCCAAACTGGATAGGAACGGCCTCGGCGCGGCTTCCCGAGTAGCCCCAACACGCTTTCGAAGTCTGCGGGGTTGTGTTCAGTACAGGTCGAGAGCGTCCGCGACCTGGGATGCGCGTCTTGACTGGTGGGCGGTGAACGTCTTCGTACGTAGACGAATGAGACTGACCAGCCGCCCGGCCGCCGTTGGTCAGAGGCCGGGGTCCACCGACGTGATCTTCCGCTCCTGCGACAAGGAACGGGGCCAGCGAGTAATCCCGAAGCTAGCCAGGCGCGACAGCGAAAGATGGGGCCGTCGGCCGTCGGGGTTCCTCAGCCTGGTGGCGTGAAATGGCCCGGCGTCTTGCTGACCTGGATGTTGAAGTGAACCTTGCCTCCGTTGATCGAGTCCACTTGCACCTTCACGGGGTAGGCGGTGGTGGACCCCTGCGCCGTGAGCGAGCAGTACATGACAGTGCCGACCTTGGCCTTGAGATCTCCGGGGCACACTACTTTCGGG
>JAJKHX010000054.1 GCA_021154785.1 Nocardiopsis sp. | reverse complement strand
GATGATGTCGCCGCGGGTACGGATCTCCTTGAGGACCTTCTTCAGCCGCTCCTCGAAGTCACCGCGGTAGCGGGAGCCCGCCACCAGGGCACCGAGGTCCAGCGTGTACAGCTGCTTGTCCTTGATGGTCTCGGGCACCTCGCCCTTGACGATCTTCTGGGCCAGGCCCTCGACGACGGCGGTCTTGCCGACGCCGGGCGCGCCCACCAGCACCGGGTTGTTCTTGGTCCGGCGGGACAGCACCTGCATGACCCGCTCGATTTCCTTCTCCCGGCCGATCACCGGGTCGAGCTTGCCCTCACGGGCGCCCTGCGTCAGGTTGCGGCCGAACTGGTCCAGGACCAGGGAGGTGGACGGCGCCGCCTCAGCCGACGTGCCGGCCGAGGCCGGCTCCTTGCCCTGGTAACCGTGGAGCAGCTGGATAACCTGCTGCCGAACCCGGTTCAGGTCAGCGCCCAGCTTCACCAGCACCTGCGCGGCGACGCCGTCGCCCTCGCGGATCAGGCCGAGCAGGATGTGCTCGGTGCCGATGTAGTTGTGGCCGAGCTGCAGCGCCTCACGCAGCGAAAGCTCAAGCACCTTCTTGGCCCGGGGCGTAAAGGGGATGTGCCCGGAGGGCGCCTGCTGGCCCTGGCCGATGATCTCCTCGACCTGCTGCCGCACGGCGTCCAGGCTTATCCCCAGCGACTCGAGCGCCTTGGCTGCTACACCTTCACCCTCGTGGATGAGCCCGAGCAGGATGTGCTCGGTGCCGATGTAGTTGTGATTGAGCATCCTGGCTTCTTCTTGCGCCAGGACAACAACCCGCCGCGCCCTGTCGGTAAACCTCTCGAACATCTCGTCGCTCTCCTCACAGCACGGGGGCGGGATCGGTTCTCATGGGGCGAGCCCTACCTTGCCTACTCCGCATAGTAGCCGTGTGCCCACGATCACGCTTAATGCGAGTATGCGCCTCGCCTTAGTAGACGTTCCCTGGACACCGGCCGTTCATCCACAAACAACCCCCTGGGCAGGGCCCATGTTCCCGGCACCGCGCCAGGTACGCCGCAAGCGAACGGCGCGCCCGGCCGGGCCGGCGGGGCCCCGGGCACTGGGCTCTTGGCCCGCGAAAAGCATCGGGCTCCCGATAACGGCGCCCCGCTGATAACTACAGAGCCCGGCAACCCCTGACTGCACAGCCCGTCCCCACGGCGACGCCACCCGCTAACCCCTCCGCCCCCTCCAGTCCCCCGACTCCGCTGGATCCGGGCGGCGCAGCCTGGTGGCCACTGACAAAACAACGCACCGTTGGCCCCTGGGCGGCTAATCCGTCCCTCTGGGCCAACGGTGCGATCTGGCCGGCCCCGCCGCCGTCGCAATTGTGCCGGGGCCGATCCGCTTAGACACCGATGCTTCTTGAGTCACTCGCCATGGCCGCTAGCCGTTGCCGGCCCGCCGTTCGGCACGGTGGCGATGAACCGGGAGCCGCAAAATGCCGGTGAACTCCGGTTCATGAACACCCGTTCACGCGACTAGTGCGCGGCTTCGTACTCCGCGACGATGTTGGCGGGAATACGTCCGCGCTCATTGACCTTGTATCCGCGCTGCTTCGCCCATGCCCGGATTTGGGCACTGCGCTCGCGGCCGGGGCCAGTGCGCGTCCGGCGGCGCCTTGCCGGGGCGCTCGCTTTACGCGCGTGATCGACATAGCTGGCCAGCTCTTTGCGGAGCTTGCCGGCGTTGCCGGAACTGAGGTCGATCTCATACGCGGAGCCATCGAGACCAAACGTGACGGTCTCGGTGGCCTCGCTCCCGTCGAGATCATCGACGAGGAGCACCTGCACCTTCTGTGCCATGGAAACAGCCCTTCTGACGGAGCAACCTATTTCAAGTGCTAAATGTATACCAATGACTTGCCTTCTGCAATTCATCACTACTGGATGTTTGATTAGCGCGCTCGGTTACGAAGGCGCGCCAACACGGTTACAGATCCGGCTATGGTAACTCTGTGTAATCAAAGGCCAGCGGCGCGCGCTAACGGCAGATCACGACCTAAACCTTTACTGCCTTTTGGTGGCCGACGCATTGGCCCAGTTCACGCCAGTTCCGGTATGGATAAAATCCGCTGTTCCGTATATTTCAAGGTCTCTCATCAGGCGATCCGCGGCGCTCGTTCCGCTCGGCCCGGCGCTTCGGGGACATCTCCCGGCGCAGCAGCATCACGACCCCGATGAGGACGGCAACGCAGACCAGCAGCGGCGGAGTCAGCGCGGCGAGGTCTTGCCACATAGCGGCTCCTCCTGTCCTTAGCGGCACCGCTGTCCATAGCGGCGCGGTGCAGTTCTGCGGTACCGGACGTGCGTCCTACAGGCGCAAGAGCATCCGGGTGTTCCCGAGGGTGTTGGGCTTTACCCACCCGAGGTCGAGAAACTCGGCCACGCCCTCGTCATAAGAGCGCAATAGCTCCCGGTACACCTCGTCAGCCACGGGAGTCCCGTTGATCTCCTGGAATCCGTGGCGGCCGAAGAAGCTAGTCGCGAAAGTCAGGCAGAACACCCGGCTCACCCCGACGGCGCGAGCCCGCTCCAGCAGCGCGCCGACGATGCCGTGGCCGATTCCCAGGCCCCGGCAGTCTTCCCGCACCGCGACCGTCCTGATCTCGGCCAGGTCCTCCCACAAGACGTGCAGCGCGCCGCAGCCGGCCACGGTGGCGTCCGCGTCGAGCTCGGCCACCACGAATTCCTGCACGTCCTCGTAGAGGGTGACGGTCGCCTTGCTCAGCAGCCGCCCGGACTCGACGTTGGAGTCGACCAGCTTCCGCACCACGGGCACGTCTGAGGTGCGCGCGGACCTGACCGTGTAAGCCATAGCGCCATCCACGATATCCGCTGAGGCCGGCCGCTGCGGGGGCCGGGCCGGGGCGGAGAGGGCCGGGCCGGAAGCTCCGCGGCGGGCCTCCCGCCGCCCGGCGAGACATTGGGTAAGACTTCCGCAAGGTAAAACTTCGGCCGAGTCGGTTGGCAACCCCCGTCCGGTTCCCATATGGTGCTTCGCTGTGCGCAAACTGAGCGGAGCTGCCAGCCTCGCCGCCGCGACGGCCGTCCTCGCCCTCGTGGTGCCGGGAGGCACTAGCGCGGCCCAGGTGATTACGCCTCAGCCGAACCTGAAGACGCTGGTGGCCCAGGCGAAGGTGCTGGAGAACCAGATCAACTCGCTGAGCGAGCAGTACGACGGCCTGCGTATCCAGCTCAACCGGGCCAAGGCCAACTCGAAGATCGCGGAGCAGGCGGCCAGCCGCGGCCAGGCCGCGCTGGCGGTCGGCCAGGAGGCGATAGCCCAGCTCGCCGCGGCCAACTACATCAACTCGGGTCTTGACCCGACGTTCGCCGCGCTCACCGCCGGCGACCCGTCGCAGTTCCTGAGCCAGGCTTCGGCTATGGACGAGATCAACCAGTCCAGCGGCGTGAAGGTCAGCACGCTGAGCAATAAGGTAACCCAGGCCCTGCGCGATAAGGAGACCGCCGACCAGCAGGCCGCCGCGGTGCACTCGCTCGAGACCCAGATGGACGCCAAGAAGAAGATCATCGAGGCGAAGATCGACAAGGTCAACAGCGCGGCCATGTCGCAGGCGATGGCGGTCTTCAAGCAGACCGGCTCGTACCCCGACATCCAGATCCCGACCGCGAACACGGTCGGCGGGCAGGCCCTGCAGCAGGCGCTCAGTCGCCGCGGCGACCCCTACGTCTGGGCGGCGGCGGGCCCGGGCGAGTTCGACTGCTCAGGCCTGGTGATGTGGGCGTTCGCCCAGGAGGGCATCTCGCTGCCGCACTACACCGGCGCCCAGTGGAATTCCGGCATGCACGTGGCCCGCAACGACCTGGAACCGGGCGACCTGGTCTTCTTCGGCGCCGACATCAGCCATGTCGGCATCTATGTCGGCGATGGCCTCATGGTCGACGCGCCCAACACCGGCGCGGTCGTCCGGGTCGAGCCGCTCTTCAGCGACTACGTCGGCGCGGTCCGGATCGCCTGAGGCGATTCAGGCCCGGACCGGGCCTGAATACGCCGGGAATGCGGCAGACCCGCATGCGGCGGCGGAAGTTCGCGCCGGGATGGCCATAGCGCTCGGTTACCGAAGGTTACTTTCGGTCTGGCCGGCGTTTTTCTCGTAGACCAGCCGCAGGCCGATCAGGGTGAGCCAGGGCTCGTAGGCGTCAATGACGCTTACCTCGTCGATAACGAGCGGCGCCAGCCCGCCGGTGGCGATAGTGGTCACCGCCTCCGGGTCGTCGGGTGAAAGTTCCCGTGCCATCCGCCGTGCAATTCCCTCGACCTGCGCGGAGAAGCCGTAGATGATGCCCGATTGCAGCGACTCCACGGTATTTTTCCCGATGACCCGCGGCGGCCGGGTCAGCTCGACTTTAAGCAACTGCGCGGCCCGGCGCGACAGCGCGTCCACCGATATCTCGATCCCCGGCGCGAGCGCGCCGCCGACGAACTCGCCACGCGCGCTGACCGCGTCGAAGTTCGTGGACGTTCCGAAATCCACGACAATGGCCGGGCCGCCGTAAAGATGGATCGCGGCCAGCGAGTTCATGATGCGGTCGCTGCCGACTTCCTTGGGGTTGTCGGTCCGCACCGGCACCCCGGTCTTTACCCCCGGCTCGACGATGACCGTTTCCAGGCAGTCGTAATACCGCTCGCACATCTCTCTCATCTCGCGCAGCACCGAGGGCACGGTCGAGCACAGCGATATGCCGGTGATATTCCTTTCCGTGAACACGCTGCTACCGGCGAGCAGGCCGTGCAGCACGACGGCGAGCTCGTCCGCGGTCCGGTCCGGGACCGTGGCGATCCGCCAGTGCTCGACGACCCGGTCGCCGTCGAATACCCCGAGCACCGTGTTGGTGTTGCCGATGTCAATGGTGAGAAGCAATGCCGGCGCCTTCCGCGGGAAGCACGAGAGCCATGTTGTCGATCAGCCGGGTCGAGCCCGCTTTCGCCGCCGCCACCAGCAGGGCCGGACCGGGGTCGGCCGGGCCGAACGTGCCCGGGTCGACGAGCGCCACGTAGTCGACCGCCAGGGCGGCCTCGGCGCGCAGCACGCCGCCCGCCGCGGCGAGCACCGCCGCGGCGCCCTCGGCGGCGCGGGCCTGGCCGGCCCGCAGCGCCCGGGGCAGCGCGAGCGCCGCGGCCCGGTCGGCCGCCGACAGGTAGCGGTTCCGGCTCGAGGTG
>JAJKHX010000053.1 GCA_021154785.1 Nocardiopsis sp. | reverse complement strand
GAGCAGCACAGGCGCAGCAGCGGCGCGCCCGGTGAGCAGCGCCAACGTCGCCTCGAACACCCCAAGCTGCGAGCCAGCCGCCCGCCTGGCGGCCCGCCAGGGCTCCCCTAGCGGGCGGAACGCCTCCGCGAACGGCAGGTACGGCAGCTCCGTACCGACCAGATCGATCGAGCGGCCAACGAAGACCTCGAACCCGGCGCCGCGGGCACGCCTTGCGACCTCAGAGGCGAGCCGGGTCTTGCCGATACCCGCCTCTCCCGCAACCAGGACGGTCTCACCCATCCCCGCCCGCGCAGCCTCGAGCACGCGCTCAAGCTCCCCGAGCTCGCCTGTGCGCCCGACAAACACCTCGCTCGCGCGAGCCTTCATTCCGGAAGTATCGCGCAGCAAACCCCATGGCAGGAAGGGCGCTCATAAGCATCCAGACCGCCGAAGATACGCAAGGCCAGGGTAGGAGATAAGGCTCTCCGCCCGATGCGCTCCCGCTTCCCCGACGGCCATGATCGAGCCGGGACGAGAAACCATGGAGGCGGGAAATGACAGCGATCACGCAAGACGAGCAACGGCGGATGAAGGTTCACGTAGTGCGGGGCGGCGGCGGCCTGCGGCTGCACGTGCGCGAGTGGGGCAGGGCGGACGGGCCGCCGATCCTGTTCATACACGGCTGGTCGCAAAACCACCTCTGCTGGGCCAGGCAATACGAAAGCGAGCTCACCGGCGAGTTCCGGCTCGTCGCCTACGATCTCCGCGGCCACGGGATGTCCGAGGCCCCGCTCGAGCCCGGGCACTACATCGACGGCAAGCTCTGGGCCGATGACGTGGCGGCGATCATCGAGGAGCTGGGTCTCGACCAGCTGGTGCTCGTCGGCTGGTCATACGGCGCGTTCATCATCTGCGACTACGTGCGCGCCTACGGCCAGGACCGGATCGCCGCGATCGACTTCGTCGAGGGCGCAGTCAAGCTAGGCGAGGCCGCCTTCGGCACGCTCATCGGCCCCGGCTTTCTCGACCACTTCGTCGGGGCCACCGCCGACGACCTGCCCACCAACATCGGTGCCATGCGCTCCTTCGTGCGGGCGTGCGTCGTCAAGCCGGTGCCGGACGACGACCTGGAGACCGCGATCTGCTGGAACGTCGCGGTGCCGGCCGCCATCCGCGCCAATCTTGCCGCCCGCGAAATCGACTGCGACGATGTACTGACCGCCATGCAAGTGCCGTTGCTCGTGACGCAGGGCCGGGCGGACTCGGTGGTGCTGCCGGCAATGGCCGAGCACGTGCTCGCCACCTGCCCCACCGCCGAGGCCTCGTGGTACGACGGCACCGGTCACGTGCCGCACCTAGAAGACCCCAGGCGCTTTAACCGCGAGCTGGCCGAGCTGACCCGGCACGCCCACAGCTAAACCAGCCAGCCCCGCAACACCAGTGACACTAATCCGGCGCGCAGATCACCCACATCCGCACCGATGACAAGCAGTGCCGACGCGCCAGCCTGCCCGCACCGAACGGCGGATATCGCGTGTCGTGTGACCGTTGAGCTGTGACCTCTGTTGCGAAACGCCGGTGCCTGGTGCGGGCAGGTCAGGTGTGCGGCGGGTCAATCCCGGCTGGCCGGAGCTGTCACGGTGAACGTCACCGTGTCGTCGTGGCGGGCATTGCCCGGGGATTACGGTCAGGCCCATCCGGTTGCTCGTAAGCGGCCTGGTGGGATGGCCGGGGTTGGCAGGCGGCCGGGGGTGGACTGGCGGGCGGTTTGGTCGCAGGATGACTGCATGAGAGCTATCCCGCGGCGGGTGCCCGCGGGCAGTGCGGGCCCGGCGGTCCCGGGTGCGCCTGATGTCGGGCGGCCGGGTCGGCGGCGGCGTCCCACCGGTAAGCCGCCACCGTTGCCGCGTGGCATTCATCGCACCGGCCTGTGGTGGGTGGCCGCGGCGGTGGTACTTGTCACGCTGGCCAAGGTTGTGTTTGGCCCGCCCCGGCGCGGCCTGGGCGTGGCGGTCACGGTGTGGGATGACGCGGTGGTGGGCTGGCTGGCCAGGCTGCACTTGCCGGGCCTGACCGGCCTGATGGAGGCGATTATGGCCTCCACTGGTTCGGCTGCCGTGGTCGGCGTTGTGCGGTGGGGGGTCCTGGTGGCGTTGCTGGTGTTGCGGCGTTTCCGCCATCTGGTCGTGTTCGTTGGGTCTTTCCTGGCGGTCCTGCTGGCGGTCCGGCTGGCGACGGTGGACCGCCCGCGGCCTTTTGGGGTGGAGCTGCGCGGCAGCTGGGCCGGCTGGGCGATGCCGTCGCGGCCGGTGGCGATTTTCGCCGCGACCTTGGTCGGGGTGCTGTACACGCTGGTCCCGGCGGGCCGCTGGCGGCAGCTCGGCAAGTGGGTCGCGGCGGGCCTGGTCACGGCGTTCGCGCTGGCCCGGGTG
This sequence comes from Nocardiopsis sp., assembly GCA_021154785.1. GTDB lineage: Bacteria > Actinomycetota > Actinomycetes > Streptosporangiales > Streptosporangiaceae > Palsa-504. The sequence continues at coordinate 22,446 of JAJKHX010000053.1, read as the reverse complement.
GGCCTGGGCGTCGACGCTCCCACCGATGCGCTGGTCGGTGCGGTGATCGGTGTCGCGGTCTCGGTCGCTGCCTACCGGCTGTTTGTGCCCAGCGAGGTCTTCCCGGTCGCCTACCGGCGTGGCCGCAGCGCTCACCTGGATGTGGGCGGGCGCCGTGGCGAGGCGATCCGCGATGCCCTGGCCGACCAGCTCGGGCTGACCGTGGTCGAGGTCAAGCCGTTCGGGCTGTCGGGCTCGGCCGGGTCCACCCCGCTGCGGATCCAGGTCCAGGACGGAGCCGGCGACACCAGGTACGTGTTCGGCAAGCTCTACGCGCGCAGCCATCTGCGCGCCGACCGCTCCTACAAGTTCGCCCGGGCGCTGCGGTACGGGCGGCTGGAGGATGAGAAGCCGTTCAGCACCGTCCGGCGGCTGGTGCAGCAGGAGGATTACGCGCTGTCGCTGATGCAGCGGGCCGGCCTGCCCAGCCCGCAGCCCTACGGTGTCGCCGAGCTCACCCCCGAGCGGGAGTACCTGATCGTGTTCGAGTTCCTCGATGGCGCCACCGAACTCGGCGAGGCAGACGTCGACGACGCGATCATCGACCAGGGGCTGGCCATCGTCCGCAAGCTGTGGGACGCCAACCTCGCCCACCGTGACATCAAGCCGGCCAACCTGCTGGTCCGCGGCGGCAAGCTGTACCTGATCGATGTGTTCTTCGCCCAGCTGCATCCCAGCCCGTGGCGCCAAGCGGTCGACCTGGCCAACATGCTGCTCTGCCTGGCGCTGCGGTCCAGCCCACAGCAGGTCTACCAGCGGGCGCTGCGGCGCTTTTCGGTCGGCGAGATCAACGAGGCGTTCGCCGCAGCCCGCGGGCTCGCGCTGCCCTCCCAGCTCCGCCGGATGATGCGAGACCAAGGCCGTGACCTGCACGGCGAGTTCGTGCGGCTGCTGCCCACCCCGCCCCGCCCGATCGGCGTCCAGCGCTGGAGCGCGCGGCGCGTGGGGCTCTTGCTGCTTGTCCTGGTGGCGCTGATCCCCGCCGTCCCGATGGCCTGGGCGTTCGCCAGCTCAAGCGCGAACCCGGACGCCGGGGCGGCCGTCAGCGGCGGGAACGGGTCCTGCACCCAGCTCGAGGAGCTGTGGCTGCAAGCGCAAGCCGTCCCCTCAGCCTCCCGCATCCCCTGCTTCCAGGCGTTCCCCGCAGGCATCCAGGGCGCACTGCGCGTCCGCAACGGCGAGTCGGTCCTCCAATTCGACCGCGCCGGCGTCGACATCAAGCTCAATATTGCTGACGGGCTACACGTAACTGCCGAGGCGGGCAGCGTGACGATCCGGCTCACGGCGACGTGCGCTGCCCACACGACCACAGCGGGGCAGACCATCGCGCCGGGCGTCACACGCTTCAATCTCGAAGGACCCCCTGGCACATCCGAAGTGGCCGACGTTTTCCGCGGCGGCTGCATCACCTACCGGGCAGAAGCCGGCAGCGCGTCGGCCAGGCTCCTCGACCAGTCCCAGCGGGCTGTGTCCTTCCGGGCCCGCGATGACCTGCGCCAGGCCCTCCAGCGCCGCTCCGGCGGCCGCCTCGACCTATACCCCGCAGCACCCTGAGTCAGGGCGGCCCTGGCCGCCGCGCTACAGAACGACCTGATCTGGAAAGGTCACCGCCGCCAGCACCGAGCAGCCGCTGGCGTACATATCGGCGGTTCCAGGAGCTCCCAGAAAGCAAGGAGTTGCTTACTCGTCAGTACCGCTCAGCCTGCCTGGCCTGGCGTGCCTTGTCAGCTGTTAGCGCGTCTTTTAGCGTCGAAGAGGTGAGGAGCAGGTCGAGCGCGACCCAGAGTCGTCCCGACCGATACTGGGCACCGTTCTTGAGAGGCTCGGCTGGCCCGATGACGGGCCCGAGGGCGTAGATCACGTGTTCGCCTGCCGAGTCCGTTCCGTGGTCTGGGATCTGCGGGAAGTGTTCCCAGAGCAGGCCGATCGTATAGTCCTCGACGTGGTGGATCCTGCGCACGGCACCGTCCCACCGGAAGGCAAGGTAGTTGGGCGGCTCAGCCGGCCAGCCCGATTTGCCGTGGGCAGGGTGGAAGTAGCGGTGCTGGTCGACATAATCGCGGAAGGATGCGGGCCATCCCGGCGGGGTTATCGGTGCGACCGAGACGCAGTATGTCCGGTTGGAGGACAGGTCCTGCATATGGACGGCTCCTCGGAGGTATCGGGCAAGTTCGCGGAGCAGGCGCCGCTCGGCATGGGTCGTAGCCCTCCCGGGTTTCCCGGCCATGCGGATGATCTGCTCCCAAGGCAGGTACCGTACGGCCACTCCCGACAGGTCGGCTGGTATCCGGGTGGATGCGTAGCCGGGTGAGGCTTCGGAGATGACAATGATCAGGTCGCCGACCGCTCCGTCCAGGCGTTTGCGGTACCTCTTGAGCTGATCTAGGTCCGGCAGCGCCCAGCGCGCTTGGCCTCGATGATGACGTGCGCGGTTTCCGACTGGATCTCGATGTCGGTGAAGCCGCCGGATTCGGCAGACGGCCGTTGCAGGTAGACCGTCACCGGCGGCTGGCGCTCACGCCCTAGATCCGCGGCTGTGATCTGGGTCAGGAGCGATGGCGCGTTCACGAAAGCCCAGCCCAGGCTGTAGGTCAGGTCGTTCTCCTTGACCCCGAGCAGATCAAAGACAGTCCCGACTTCCTTCCTACCTAGCCACAACTGAGGTTGGGATCCCACAGGCGAAATTTCTACCACGTGGCCACGTGTATCCGCCTCGCGGCCAGACCCAGCAGGTCACGCCACTCGCCGCACCGGTTCGCGAAGCATCACGCTATTAGCTGGCTGGCCGATTCAGGCGGACACTCGCATGCTGGCCGAAACCCAGCCACGCTCACTGACCGTGATCGGTATCTTGGATCACCAGGTCCCGATCGCCGAATATTTGCGTCTCTTCGCGGCAAGGCGCCATCGTCGCACGGAGTACATATCAGCCGGCTCCGGGCGGCCCTCAGCGCTGCCGCGCGGGGCCTGGCGTGGGCTCGGTCGCGATCACGAACGCTCCGGCAGCCGCCGGGGCGCCCGGCGTGGTCACGGTCGTGGGCGCTGGGCCGTGCCGATTGACGGTCGTTCATCGGGAGAGCTGGCGTGTCGTGCGTGCCGCCGCGGGATACCAGGACCGGAGCAGGAACGCGACGATGATGTACGCTGCGGCCCGCCCGCCGGGGGCTGCGGGAACAGGCCGCCGTCCCCCGCGGGGGACGGGGGACCGGAGCTAGAAGGTCCTGGTCTCCACCGGCTCGATGAGCCGGGTCTGCGGGTTGGCCCGCGGGGCGGGTGCGGCGGCGGGTGATGCCCGCAGCTGGTGCAGCGCCGCCTGGAACTCCCGGGCCGCGATCTCTGTCTCAGACTCGAAGTCCATGACGAAGTTGGGGTCATCGACCGGGCGGACGACGCAGTGGCGGCGGACGCCGGACTGTTCCCGGCGGATCGGGTCGCGGTCGAAAGCGGTCTTCCATGCATCGAAGTCCCGGATCTCGTGCTCAGCGTGAACGATGATCATTTCTGCCTCCGTTGTGCAGAACTCTGGATGGGTCGGTGGGTGTCACCGGGGCTCGCCCGGGCGATTCACCGTGCTGCCGGACGGACGGTGCTGTCTGGTTCGTCGGCCGCGTGCCGCGGGCGGCCCGGTGGCGATCTGGTGTTCGGCGGCCCACAGGGCGTGCAGGGCTGCCCTGGTGCGGGTGGTGGGCTGGTCGAGCCCGGCGAGTTGGTCGTTGAGCTCCGCAGTCGGCGCGAGCAGGCGGATGAGGTCGGCGGCGTAGCAGCGTAGCGCCTGGTCGAAGTCGTGATCCCAGCCCCGAAGCACGTGCTCGGCGAGCAGTTGCGCCCCGAGAAAGGCATCAGCGATGCCGCGGGCGGCGAGCGGGTCCTTGTGGTGCGCGGCGTCGCCGACCAGCGCCCACCCGGTTCCGGCGGCTTGACGGAAGTAGGTGGGCAGGTCCTTCGCCCCGAGCAGCCGGCCAGGCAACCGGGCGCCGGCCAGCGCGCTGGCGATGGTGGGGCAGCGGCGCAGCCCGGCGTGATAGTCCTGCTCGCCGTGGTCGTGGCGCCAGCCCGTGACTGGGAGCTGGACGAAGGCCAGCACCTGCTCGCCATGGGTCGGGAAGGCTCCGGCGAAGACCCCAGGCCGGAGCTCGGCGCGCAGCCCGGTCAGCGCGGCCCCGTCCCAGTAGCCGTACCACGCGCAGGAGCGGCCGGGCCGGCGGTCGGTGTAAGGCGCGCCGACCGCGCTGGCGACCGCCGAACGCCGGCCGTCGGCCCCGATCAGCAGCCGCGTCCGGACCTGCCGACCGCCGTCGAGGCTGACCGCGCCGGCGCGCCACCCGCGGAAGGTGCTGCGGTGGCGGACGTGGGCGCCGGCGTCGCAGGCGTGCTGCTGCAGCAGCCGGTCCAGGATGGTGCGTCGCGGCGCCATCGGCGGCAGCGCTCCGGGCACCGGTTCCGGCCGGGGCTCGCGGCGGCCATCGAGGGTGAATTCGGCGCCGGTGACCGGTGGGCAGCCGCTGGCGAGCAGGTCGGGCAGCACACCCCACGCGGCCAGCCGCCCGACACCATCCGGTTTGATCATGTGCCCGCTGAGGGTGTCCGATCCCTGCGCGGAGCGTTCGGCGACCAGGACCCGCAGCCCGGCACGGGCCAGCAGCAGCCCAGTCGCCGCCCCCGCGCAGCGCCCGCCGACGACCACCACATCGAAGCACTCCTCGCTGCCGTTCATGCCCTCGAGCCTGCCGGGGCGGCGGCAAGGTTGCGTCCCCGAGTTCGGGTATCTGCGGGACAATGAACGGGTGATGCCGACCACCTGCTACGCGTCCGGGCCCTCCGGGGCGCTGGCCTATCAGGTGCTGGGCACCGGACCACCCGACCTGCTGATGGTCCCCGGCATGCACTCCCACCTGGAACTGCAGTGGCAGCTGCCCGGCTACCGCCGGTTCGTGCGCGGGCTGGCCCGGCACTGCCGGCTGATCCGTTACGACAAACTCGGGACCGGGCTGTCAGACCCCACACCAGCGCCGCCGACCGTGCCCGAGCGGATAGCCGACCTGGCCGCGGTCGCCGCCGGTGCCGGGGCGGACGCCCCGGTCGTCCTCGGGTTCAGCGAGGGCGGCCCGCTCGCGATCCGTTACACCCTGCAACACCAGGTCTCCGGGCTGGTGCTTTACGGCACCTCGGTGCGCCCGCCGCCACCCGAGCATCAAGCCGAGCTCGACACGGTGCTGCGACACTGGGGCACCGGGCGCTCGCTGGACACCTTCGCCCCCAGCCAGGCCACAGACCCGCAGGCACGGCGGATCGCCGCCGCCCTCGAACGGGCCGCAGCCAGCCCCGCCATGGTCCGCCACGTCGTGGCCGCAGTGGTCACCACCCACGCGCACGGAATGCTGGAGCAGGTCCACACCCCTACTCTCGTGCTGCACCGGGCCGAAGAGTTCGTGCCCGTCACCGAGGCTCGCTTCCTCGCCGAGCACATCCCCGGCGCCGAGCTATGCATCCTGCCCGGCATCGACCATCAGCCGTGGGCCGGTGACGCCGACGCCCTCTCCGAACGCATCGCGGCCTTCCTGGCCCGGCTCTTCCCTGGGGCCCGCCCCCGCACCACCGGAACGCCCCGGACCAGCCGACCGCTAGCCGGCTGGGGATCACTGACCGACGCCGAGCAGCGAGTCGCCGACCTCGCCGCCGCCGGCCTGAGCAACCCCGAGATCGCCGCGCAGCTGTACCTGTCCCGCTCCACAGTGGAGACTCACCTCAAACGCATCTACGCCAAACTAGCCATCGATGGCCGCCGGCAACTGCACCTCTCCCGGCCCGCGACGAGCACCCCCGACCGCCCGCCCTGACCTGGTCGACGCCGGTCCCCGCCCGCTCAAACCGCACCGCAGTCCAGCCACATCGCACAATCACGATTTCGCGACAGAACATGTCCTGATAAGCCGACCCATACGGAAAAACGGCAGACCGGACTCGGCAGCCATCAAAGGCCGTCCCCCCACGACCCGCCCGGCGAAGATTCCCCATGCGTGCCCTATACGGGCACGCAAAGACGCCCGTGGACTCCTTCCGCAGCGCTGCCCTTGCCGATGCTCGCGACAGGCAGCGGCCCGAGCGTGACTGACACCCGGGCCACAGCCGGCAGCTGTGAACGCCCAGCCAGGGACAGGCGCACAGAACAGCCCGTTATGCGCCTGGCTGGGGGTGGCCTGCGACCGGGGCGCTGGCGATGGTGCCTCGCTCGGCTACACGGCGACTGCCGAGCCGGTGGCGATCGCTGGGATCGCCACCACGCGAGCCGCGCGGCCCGATCGGCCTTGCCGGACTGGGGGGACGTGCACCGGCCAGGATCGATCGTGACGGCGGCGTGCGCGGTGGCTTGATCCTTGCGGTCGAGGGTGGCACGATCGCCGGGGTGAGTACAGCGCTGCGGGAGCTGTTGATCCGTCACGTTGGCGCCGGCACGATTCCGGGCGGGGTCGCGCTGCTGGGTGCCGGGAACGTCGAGGTGGTCGCCGCGGGCGCGGCGTCGATTGGCGGCGGTCCTATGGGCGAGGACGCGATCATGCGGATCCAGTCCATGACCAAGGCGATTACGTCGGTCGCCGCGCTGCGTCTGGTGGAGGCAGGACGTCTGGGACTCGACCGGAGCCTGGTGGACTGGCTGCCGGAGCTGGCTGACCGTCAGGTGCTGCGCGATCCAGCGGCTGACCTCGGCGACACCGTGCCGGCTCGCCGGGCTATTACGCTTCGCCATCTCCTGACCAATACCTGCGGGTACGGCATGGTGATCCAGGCCTCGCCACTGCAGCAGGCGATGGCCGCGAACGGCACTGAGGCTGGCCCGGAGCCGTCGGCCATGGGAGCTGACGAGTGGCTGCGCCGCCTGACCGAACTTCCGCTGGCGTTCCAGCCGGGAGAAGGATGGCGCTATCACCATTCGTTCGGCGTGCTCGGCATCCTCATCTCGCGGGTGACGGACCGCCCGCTCGGTAAGCATCTGGCCGAGGACGTTTTCGGGCCACTCGGGATGACCGACACCGCACTTTGGGTGGCGCAGGGCAGCCTGGGCCGGCTGCCGGCCGCTTACCGGCACGGTGACGAGGGACTGGTGGAGACCGAGCCTGCCGGCGGCGGTTTCTACGCCGGGCCGCCGCCGTTCGACGTCAGCCACGGCGAACTGGTCTCCACTGCAGCGGACTATCACCGCTTCACCCGGATGCTCGCCGACGGCGGGCGGGTCAACGGCAAGCAGATGATCTCACCTGATCACCTGCAGCAGATGACCAGCGACCAGGTGCCCGCGGCGTGCAAGACCGCGGACAGCTTCTTCCCGGGTTTCTGGGACGGAACGGGATGGGGCTTCGGCGTGGCCGTAAAGACATCGGGACCCCAACGCGGCCGCATCGGCTGGTCCGGCGGGCAGGGTACAGACTTCTTCATCGACCCGGACGGCACGGTCGGCATCCTCCTCACCCAAGTAGAACTGGGGCAGGATATGTGGCCGCTGATCGAGCAGTTCCAGTCGCTGCATGAGCCGACGTGATCGCCAGCGGCAACCCCCCGCTTGCACACTGCTAGCACACAGAAACAATCCATCTGCGCGTCCTTTCCCAGGTCGCCGATTCTCAGAGCGACCGTGCATAAGGCGGCTCGGCGAGCCGAGGGCACGTCACCTGTTGTGAGGAGTCTGGGATCTTGCCGCCGGCGGCTCAGGAGTTTAGCCCTCGGTCATCTCCTGCCGGGTCAGCCGTGGTTCGAGCGCCACGATGCCCGGGGGGAGTGAGGCTGCCCAGGCCGCGATCTCCGGGAGGACCCGGACGAGGCGGGCAGCGATATGGGGCTGGCCGTCTTCGCCGTGCCGGAGTCCGAGCTGCAGGAGGTTCCACTGCTGCCAGCGCTGGCCCAGGTGGTCGCGGACGGCGTCGAGCTGGTCCTTGGTCCAGCGGCTGGGCACGACGCACAGCGACGCGCCAAGCTGCGGCCGCAGCCGAGCCTCCACGGCGGCAGGGTCAGCGGCAGCGATGACCAGGACCGCCTGCCTGGTCCAGACCGGGATGGAACAAGGTTCTCGCGGTGGCCGCGCCGGTATCAGCCAGGTCGCCGAGGTAATAGGAGAGCTCAATGTCGCCGCGGCGCTCGGTTGCGGCCAGCCGCCAGGGGGCGGCGGGCACGGGGGGGTCGCCCACCGGGCATGCGCTGCGGGCGCCGGGACGGGCGCGTCCTGCCGTTCGACCCGGAGCTGCTCAGCGGACCAGGTGCCGGTAACAGCGGCCCAATCCTCCACCAGGCCGTCTTTCTCGAAACGGCCGGTCACGGCATCGAAGTCCGCGCCTGCCGCCCGTACTGCGCCCTGCCACACGGGCCTGACTCGGCGCTCCAGGCCTCCCGGCTCCGCGATCCACAGCGCAGGCTCGAACCAGTCACCTAGGTCGTTCCGCACCAGCCGGCCGGTCGCAGCTACCCGGTCGCCTTCATGCACCACGAGCCCGGAAACATCCACATGGCCAGGTAATCACGCCGAGCCAGATACTGGCACTGGAGTACAGAATGCCCCGTTCGGCGCGACACGGCTGCGTCCTCACCGGAGGACGGCAACTACACAGGCGGCTCAGCGCGCGTTATATCGGATCGTTCCTTTACTTGCCGCCACACTATCGATCGGTATCAACTGCCTGTCTCCTCGTGCGGCAGCCGGAAGAGCGGAAGCGCTTGACCGTGATAGTGGATGATGACGTACTCTTGGCCGCTCGGCCGACGCTCGAGGTGATGAGCTGAGCCGCCGCGCAGCAGGGCGATCACATCCTGCGCGTAGTCGGCGGTAAAGCGCCCAAGCGGAGCTTCGAGGACGAACCGGTTCCCTACCCGCTGCAGGTGAACCACCGTCAAGCAGTCCGGGCACCTGACCTCGGGCGAGAACTCGGCGACCCAGGCCTTGCTCACCAGCAGAAGCTGGTGACACCCGGGGCAGGGCACCATGAGGCACGAGTTGGCGAGCGGGCCGACGATGCGGTGCGCATCCGGATTCCGAACCACCCAGAGCCGGTACTTGAGGAACCATCGCTCGAAGAAGACCGAGCCCACCTTCTGCATTCGCTTGTAGTAGAGCTCGCCGTCGGTGCCGACACCGAACAGCGCGAGGTACCTGTACTTGGTTGCCCAGATGTTCACTTCCGATCCGGTCCACCAGCTCTCGAGATAGCCGGGCGTGTCCAGCGCGACGAAGGCGTCGGCGCTCAGCACGACGGATTCGAGTTGCGCGATCAGCTCGAAGTAACCGAACGCCGTACGGACCTCGTTGGGCAACGCCAGGACACCTGGCTCCAGCATGCGGACGTGGCCGCACCCCGTCTCGAACAGCGCCTTGAGCCGTAGCGCGTTCTCGTACTCCGTGCTGCGATAGCTGATGAAGATGCTGTCAGGAACAGGTTTGAGGGCTCTCACCGGCTAGTCCTTGGCTGACAGGTTTTCGGGCCCTGCGGCACGCCCATAAGCTCCACGTCAGCACGATCAGCCGCTGCAGTACAAGAGGTTGCCGTGGCAGGCGGCAAAGCGACCGACCGGTTCGCGTGCACTGTCGGCGGTTGCGCCTGGCGGCCCAGGCTCTTCAGCAACCTGACGGCCCGCCGGAATAGCCCGCAGCAGCCGGAAGACCGGAATATGAAGGTACTGACGTACTCGCCGAGAAAAGGGCACCGATCACGCAACGTGACCCGCGATCGGGACAGCAATGCTGACAGATCGCCGAATCCGCGCGCATGGGGACCAGTTATCCGCGGCGATAATTTGCGTGTACAGATTTCCGGTTCGGCGTATCGGGGCAAGTTCACAGGATGCTCGGTGGGCTTGATTATCCCCTTGTGCCGTTGAGCCTGACTCGGGATGTGTCAGCCGATGCCGAGCAACTGCCAGGCCAGGGTGGCTTCTAGCCACCGCTGGAAGTCCCCGGCCGTCCAGCCGAGGCGGTGGACCAGGCGCAGGTAGACGTCGGAGGCCATGTAGTTGCTCAGGATGTCCTCGCCCCGGTGCGGGTCGAGTCCGGGCCGCAGCGGTCCCTTGCCGCGGATGATGCCCAGCAGGATCCCGGCGCCGGCGCGGCGCTGGCGCTCGCTGGTTTCCCAGAGCTCGGCCAGTTCGGGTTCGCCGGTGGCGGCGGCACCGCGCAGCACCTCGTCGATGCGGGCGTAGCGGCCGGACAGGCCGCTGATGTGCGCGGCGATCAGGCGCAGCGCCTCCTCGGCCGTCCGGGCGTCGCGGGCGTGCTGCACCGTGGGGCGCTGGGCGACCGGTACCGGGTCGTCGTCGCCGGCCATGGCGACGTCGCGTATGGCCTTGAGGAGCTGTGCCTTGTTGCCGACCGCGGTGAACACCGTTGGCTTGCTGACCCCGGCGGCCGCGGCGATCTCGTCGAGGGTGGCGGCACTGTAGCCGCGTTCCAGGAACCGCTCGCGGGCGGCGGCCAGGATGGCGGCTCGTGTCTGCCGGGCCTGCTCCTGCCTGCGCGGTGAGCGGTACGGGCGGGGCTTGACATCGGTCACGGACAGATCTTACCGTAGGCATATTCGTTAGACGCCTAGTAAATCAAATAAGTGACAGGAGCAGGACATGTCCGTCATCGTGATCGCCGAGACACCCGGCCTGGACGCCGAGGGGTACGAGCGGATCGTCACCGAGCACGGCCACCGCATCGATGAGCTGCCCGCCGGCTGCACCGCTCACTTCGCCGGCCCGGCCGGCGAGGCGTGGCGGGTCGTCGCTGCCTGGGACAGCGCGGAGCAGGTCGCCGGATCCGGCCGGACGGTGCTCGCGCCCGCCATGTGGCGGGCGGGCGTCACGCCCGGCCGGCCGCAGGTCTTCCCGCTGCACTGCGCCCTGACGCGATCGGAGGCCTGAGATGGCCGTCACGACTCCCGAGGCACTGGCCGCCGCGTTCAGCGGCGCACTCAACGACGGTGACGCCGGCGCGCTCGGCGCCCTGTTCACCAAGGATGCCCTGTTCGTTAACATCGCCGGGATGCGCATGCCGGGCCGGGACGGCATCATCGACGGGCACCGGCGGGCGCTCGCCGGCCCGCTCAAGGGCAGCACGGTCACCGTGGAGGACCTCGCGGTCATCCCCGTGCGGGACGACCTGGCCATCCTGCACGCCACCAGCGTGCGCACCCCCCGGGCCGACGCCCCGGCGGGCGGCCTGCCGCCCGGCCGCACCGTCCTGGTCTTCACCCTCGTCCGCGCCGACGGCGGATGGCTCGCGGCCGCGGCTACCAACACCCCGATCGCCGCCCTGCCGACCGCCGTCCCGGCCCGGTCATAACCGCCAGGCGACGGTTACCACGGTCGCCGCGCACGCCCTGACCGGCGGTGCGCTGTGAACCGCGGCGCGCGCCAGCACCACCGGGATCGGGATCGCCTGGGCAACGGGGTCAGGCCTGGCCAGGTGGGTGGCTCGCCTGGCGGCTGGCCAGCGCATCGCCCGGGTACGCACGGGCCGGGCAGGGTCACGCCGGTCCCGGCCCTGGCCAGCATGCCGCCCAGTCCGCGACAATGAGCTCGCCGCGGGGTAAGCGAACCCGGACCGCCACGCGTAGCAGGAACATGGACGCCGAAACAGCCGACTTCGCGCGGTTCTACGCCGAGTCACGAGACGACTGCCTGCGCACAGTGCTGGCCAGCGTCGACGATTTGGACCGGGCCCGGAGCTGGTAGATGAGGCCTTCGCCCGCGCATGGGCCTCCTGGCGGAAGGTCGGCCGCCATCCGGCGCCGCGGGCGTGGATCGTCCGCACCGCGCTGAACGCCGGAGTATCGGCCTGGCGCCGCCGCCGCCGTGAAGTCCCGCTCGGCGCGGCCGCCTGCCCGGCGGACGCGACCGCCGGGGGCCTGGTCGACCGCGACATCATGGCCGCGCTGCGGCGGCTGCCCGAACAGCAGCGACAGGTCATCGCGCTGCGGCTGTTCCTCGACCTGGACACCGCGGGCACGGCGGAGGTGCTCGGCATCGCACCGGGCGCGGTGACCGCCCACCTGGCCCGGGGAAATACCCGCCGCGGAGGTGAAACTTTTCCGGACCGGGGACGCGACAGTTAGGACATGGACAGCCGCCCGGGCGACAAGACGTTGCTGCTGCTCGTCCTCGGACTGATGCCGTTCGCCGTGCAGACTGACACCTCACATGCCGGCCTGGTTTGCATTTTCGGCAGGGTCTTCGCCGCCAGCCGGGCGGGCCGGACGGCCGGCCCGCGGCCCCGCCAGGTCGCCAACTGCGGCCTAGTACTACTGGCAGGCATCCCAGTGGCGCTCTACCCGGTTTGGCTCATCGTCCTGTCTTACCGGCTGCCCGGCCAGCTGGCTGACCGCGTCGGCTCCGCGAGGAGGTCGTCCCCAACAGGACCCGGGAGCCGGGCTTCCTCCGCCGCCAGCGGACACATGGCCATGAGAGGAGAAGGGCACACAACATGATCATCTCTCCCAATGCCCACTGGTGCTTCGCGGATCTGCTCGCCGTGCTGTGCCAGCTGAGTACCCAGGTCCCGGCCCTCCGGCAGGTGATCTTGGTGACCGCCCCGGTCCGGCCCCCCGGTGAGGCCACCCCGTGAAGCCCGCGGCCACCAGCGCTCCGGCCGCCCGGCCCGAGCCACCCGAGCTGCAGGCCGCGAGCCCGGGCCGCCGGCCGCCGGCCCGGGCCATCACCGCCGCGCTGGCCGCGACCGTCCTGGTCGCGCTGGCCGGACTCGTGCTGACCGGGCTGGAGTGGAGCTCCCTGGCTACGTCCGACGCGGCTGGCGACGTCGGCGCCGTAGCCGGGGCGATCGCCTACGCCGCGCTCGGCGCGCTCATCGTGCGCCGAGCGGGCAACCTGGTGGGCTGGTTCATGCTGGCCGAGGGGGCCGCAACCGCCGCCATGACGACCGGTTCGGCCTACGCGATCTACGGCGTGAAAACGTACCCCGGCACGCTCCCGGCGGCGCCCGCGGTCGGGACGCTGGCCGAGGCCGTCTTCGTGATCGTGGCCATGGACCTAGGCGCGGTCTTCCTGGTCTTCCCGACCGGGCGGCTGCCCTCGCCCCGCTGGCGTCCGGTCGCCCTGGCCGCCCTGGTGCTGACCGGCCTGAGCGTGGCCTCGTTCGTGATCAGCACGCGGCAGGTGGCGCTGCCCGCGCCGGGCGGTATCTCGCTGGTCTATTCGAACCCGCTGGCGGTCCGGTCCCTCCGCCCGGTCACCTGGCTCGGCACCCTGAACGGGCTGGGCCTGTTGTTCCCGCTGCTGCTGGCGGCCGCGCTGGCGTCGCTGGCGCTGCGGTACCGCCGCGGCGACCAGCGGCTGCGCCAGCAGATGAAGTGGCTGGGGCTGGCCATCGCCGGGGTGATGGCCAGCCAGGCCGTCGGCGGCCTGGCCATTGTGTTCGGCCAGGCCAGCAGGCCGCTGCAGGAAGTGCCGTACGCCATCACCCCGTTCCTCGTGCTGCTCGCTATCCCGGTAGCCACGGCGATCGCGATCCTGCGGCGCCGGCTGTTCGACATCGACGTGATCATCAGCCGTGCACTGCTGTTCACCTTGCTGTCGGCCGGGGTCACCGCGGTCTACGCAGCTATCGTGCTCGGCATCGGCGCGCTCGTGGGCAGCGGTAACGATCCGGCGCTGACCATCGCCGCGGCGGTCGCCATCGCGCTGGTGTTCCAGCCGCTGCGGCAGCGCGCCAGCCGGCTGGCTAACCGGCTGGTCTACGGTCACCGGGCCACGCCGTACCAGGTGCTGTCCGACTTCGCGGCCGGCATGGCCGGCCAGCTCGACCTGGGTGACGCGCTGAACCGGATGGTTACCCTGCTGGCCGGCGCGTCCGGGGCTAGCCGGGTCGAGGCCTGGATCCGGGTCGGCGCCGAGCTGCGGCCCAGCGCGGTCTGGCCCGGCGGTTCGGCCCCGTCGGCTGCGGTGGAGCTGAACGGTGCCTCCGGTGGTGCCGCCGAGCTCCCGGTCCTTGACCCCGGGGCGCGGGTGGTGCCGGTCCGGCACGGTGAGGACCTGCTCGGCGCGATCTCCCTGAGCAAGCCGCCCAGCGAGCCGCTGACCGGCACCGAGGACAGCCTGCTGCGGCACCTGGCCTCGCAGGCGAGCCTGGTCATGCGCAACGCCCAGCTCACCGCCGAGCTGCGGGCCACCATCGACCAGCTGCTCGCGTCCCGGCGCCGGCTGGTCGAGGCCCAAGACGCCGAACGCCGCAAGATCGAGCGGAACCTGCACGACGGCGCCCAGCAGCAGCTGATCGCGCTGGCCATCCAGCTCGGCCTGCTAGCCGAATCGGCCGATAACCCGGACCTGATAAGGCAGGTCATCCCCGACCTGAAGGCGCAGCTCAGCGCGGCGCTTGACGACCTGCGCGCGCTGGCCCGCGGCATCTACCCGCCGCTGCTGGCCGAACAGGGCCTGGTCATGGCGCTGCGCGCGCAGTCCGCCCGCAGCCCAGTGCCGGTCCTCCTCGAGGCGGACCAGGTCGGGCGCTACCCGCAGGACACCGAGAGCACCGTCTACTTCTGCGCGCTGGAGGCGCTGCAGAACGTCGTCAAGCACGCCCGGGCCTCCCGCGTCACGGTCCGCCTGGCCGGCTCCGGCGACACCCTGGAGTTCTCGGTCAGCGACGATGGCGCGGGCTTCCCGGTCGCCGGAACCAGCCGCGGCTCCGGCCTGCAGGGCATGTCCGACCGGCTGGCCGCGCACGGCGGCACCCTGACCGTCCGCTCCCGGCCCGGCCAGGGCACTACCATCACCGGCCGGTTGCCTACATCGGAGCGGACGGCCGCAGCCGGGTTCCCCGTGGCCAGCCCGGGCTGAACTGATCATGCGCGTACGCACCAAAGGCGAGCGGAGCTGCCAATGCCGGCCTGAACGGTCAGGTAGTCCACATGCGCCCTCCTGGCCGGGAGGGCGTGATCACGATGCTGGGCTCAGCTCATCGCGGGCTGCCTGGCCTGCTTTCGATTCCCCTCTGGGTCCTGGTCATGGACCGGGCCCTTGCCATCGGGATCGTCCTCCCGAACCCCAGAAACCGCCGCCTATCGAAGGGAAGCATGATCATGAGAACCGCATACCGGATGACCGCCTACCTGCTGGCGCTGTCCGTCGCCGTCCAGGCGTCGCTGATCGCATTCGGCGCCTTCGCCCTGGAGAACAACATCGACAACGGCCCCGTCGCCAACGGCGACACCACCGGGGTGACCCTGCACCATTCCTTCGCGTACGTCGTCGTGCTGTTCGCCGTGGCGCTGCTCGCGGTCTCGTTTGGCGCCAAGGTCCAGCACGGCGTGCGCTGGGCGGCGATCCCGCTCGGCCTTGTCGTGGTGCAGTTCTTCCTCGCGTACGCCGCCTACTCCGCGGCCATCGTGGGTGTGCTGCACGGCCTCAACGCGCTGGCCATCTTCGCGGTGGCGCTGCTGGCCGGGCGGCGGGTGCCGAAGGCAGCGCCCGTGGCCGAGCCGTCGGCCGCCGAGGAGGCTCCGGTCTGACGGTCCAGTCCGGCCCTCGACCCGCCTATCTCGCGCGCGGCGGGTGGTGAGGCGCCAGCGCCGCCGGGTAGGGCCGGCCTGTTATTTCAGGGCGTCCAGGAGCGCCCGGCAGGCCTGCTCGCAGCGGCGGCAGGCCTCGCCGCAGACCCGGCAGTGCTCGTGCATCCGGGCATGCCGCTCGCACTCATCGCCGCAGTTCTTGCAGATGGCCACGCAGGACTCCAGCAGCGGCCGGGTGACATCGGCGGCGTACTCGGTCTGGCGGCCGGCGACTGCGGCGGTGGCGGTGCAGATATCGGCGCAGTCCAGGCACAACCGGATGCACTTGGCCATCTCGGTCACGTTCTGCTCGCCCAGGTCAGCGGCGTTATCGGCGTTGCAGGCCTGGGCGCAGTCGCTGAGCGCGTCGATGACGGTGGTCAGCACGTCGGCGTCGACGTCGAAGCTGCGGGGGTAGGTGTCCAGCATCTGCCGGGCGTAGCTCATGGCTTCCTCCTGTGAAGGCGATACGATAACAGCGCAGACCCGGCTGATCCCGGCCCGGGACCTACATGGCCGGCATGGGGGCGGCATGCAGGCCCGGAAGCAGCCACGGGAACCAGATGGCCAGCACCCCGGTCGCTATCAAGAGCACGCCGACGGCCCGGCCGAACGGCCTACCGCGGCGCCAGAGCTTCTCGGCGAAGATAACCACGGCCAGCGCTGCCATGACCGCCACGTTCATCACCCCAACCGCGATCAGCACGATCATCAGGCCCCAGCAGCACCCGGCGCACGTCGCCCCGTGATGGAGGCCGACGCGGAGGTCACGGCTGCGGCCCTTGAAGCCGAGGTAGTACATCAGCGCGCCGATCGGCGAGCGGCACCGGCGCAGGCACCAGTCCTTCCAGGGAGTGAGCTGATAGATACCCGCCGCGGCGAAGATCGCCACCCCCAGCCACTTCGCCGCCGTCGGTGACGCCGTGAGCAGCCGCCCGGTTCCGGCCAGGGCCGCGAAGGCGACGGCCCCGACCGCGGCCCACGCCAGCAGGTAACCGGCCAGGAACCCGCCCATACGCGCGAGGCGCCCGGAGCCGGCCGGGGCACCGGTGATCAAACGGGTCCACAGCACTGCGACCGGCGCCACCGATGGCAGCATCATCGCGGCCATCATGATCATCCACAACCCGAGGAAGGGCAGCAGCGCCAGGCCCATGGTCCCGGGTCCGTTGCCCATGTCCCGGGCCAGCATGACGGTGACTGCCCACGCCACGGCCGCCGGCGCGGCGACCGCGGCCCACGGCCCAGCGAGCAGACGCGGCGGCAGGGCCCGCACCGGACGCATGGCCGAAGCCGGACTAACAGGGTCAGCCATCGCGCAGGCCCCCGGTCAGCCTTCGTAGCGGAAATCGGTGACGAAGCTGTTGGTACCCGAGAAATCGGCGCTCCAGTGGCCATGATAGCTCACGTCTTTCGCCCGGGCCTGCCGGACCGGCTGGGTGACCGCGCCGAACGGCGCGTTGGTGATCACGGCAGGCTCCTGGCCATCCATCCCCACCAGCTGGTCACTGCTCATCGACAGAGCACCGGCGACCTCAGCGTGCAGCGAGCCGTCCGACTTCTCGAACGTGATTGCCGCCGGCTGTACCCCGGCGACTTCGCCGATCAGCGGGCCCAATCCGGCCAGGTAGCCGCCAGCACCACCGGAGAAAACCGCGCCCAGAGCTTCGGACTGCTCGGCGGAGGCACGGTCATCCAGGTACAGCGCCACCTTCCAGCCGCCATCAGTCATCCGCTTAGGCGAGTGCACCGCCATAACGGCGTTCAGACCCGACAGGTCGACGCCGTCCTTGCTGCCGCTGGTGACATGCCACGCGAGCAGCACGTCGCAATTGTCGTTGGTCGCGGTGCCAAGCCACACGCAGTTGCAGCTGACCTCGCAGTTGCATACCTCGAAATAGTCCCCCTCAACAGAAAAGCTCACCTCACCCCTCCCTTAGGTAGGATCCGTCCGCCGGGACAGACAGCCACAATCCCGCCTTAGCACCACCACCCCTGAGACGCAAGCCCCTTGTTATGAAGGGACGCGCCCGGCGGGTAGCAGTTTCGGGTGACCGATGACACTAGGTGCCCGGCAGCGGGTCGGGGCGGCACGTCCCGGTGTCGCGGACGCCCTGCTCAGGATCATTAATTGAACGACGGGACAGGTCACTGCTTTATCGACAGCAGATACCTGCGCTGCTGATGTCAGTTCCGCTCTTGGCAGCTGGCCGGCTGCCGGGCTCGGTTCCATAGTCTGACCTGGCTGGTCTTGTCCGGGGGCTTACGACGACGCTCAACATTGCCGCTGGCCTCGCGTTACTGACGTCGGCTGCTGGCATCGGGGGCCGCGTGCCGGATGCGGCTCCACATGGGCAGCGCGAACCACCATGTGATAAACCAGGCGAGCGTGCCTGATGCCAGGATGGCCGCCAGCCCCGTGCCGAAGATCACATCCATAATCAGCAGGACCGCCGATACCAGCGAGAACATCAGCAGTACCAGGCCGGCCAGGGCAAGTCGGCTGGCTGCCTCAACGAGGTGCTGCTTGAGCCGCCTGCGGTAGACCAGCCGGTGGAACGCTGCCGGCGCTATCAGCAGCGCGGTGGCGGCGGCGCACAGCATCAGGGTCACCGCGTAGATAACCCGCTGCGGATGCGTGACGGACACGAAGCGGGCCTGAAATGCCAGTGCGAGCAGGAACGCGAACAGGATCTGCACGCCCGTCTGGGCTACCCGGATCTCCTGGAGGACCTCGCCATAGGCCCGGTCGGCCCGCTGGAGGGGCGTTTCACCACGCGCTTCAGCGTTCCAGTCATCGTGAGCGTGAACTGCCGAGCACACGGTGCAGTTATGGCGGCGGCCGGGAAGCGCCGCATCCGGCTGCGGGAGCCGGACGCGGGCTGGATCTTTGACGGGCCGGGCGCTGTCGACACGGTCAGCCTGCCCAGCTGCCCGAGGATTCCGGTCGGTGTAAAACATCGCGGTTCGCTGCCCATCCGGACGCGGTTCTAACATTAAACGTCCTGCGGCAGTTCGGGCGGCTTGGACGGTACGGCCGGCATGAACTGCCCGGCTGTGGGTAACGGGCGCTGATGTTGCTTGGAGTCTTGGACATCGGGTCGAACTCAGCCCAGCTACAGGTCGTCGAGGCACGCCCTGGCGCGCCGCCGCTGCCCACTCACGCGGTTAAAGAGCTCACCATGCTGGGCGAGGCATTCGCCCCGGACGGGTCCATCGATGATGCGGGGGCCGACCGGCTCGTGATGGCCGTGGACCGCATGATGCACGCTGCCCGGCGGCTCGGTGTCCAGCAACTCTACGCGTTCACTACGTCGGCAATGCGCGACGCCGTGAACCGGGACCAGATCCTGGACCGGGTGGAGGCCAAAGCCGGGATCAGGCCCCAGTTCCTGACCGGCCGTGACGAGGCCCGGCTGATCTACCTCGCCGTGCACCAGTGGTACGGCTGGTCGGCGGGCCGCCTACTGATCATCGACATCGGCGGCGGCTCCATGGAGATCGTACTGGGCCGGGACGCTGAGCCGGACCTCGCGGTATCGCTTCCCCTGGGGGCGGGACGGCTGACCCGGGCCTTCCTGCCCGACGACCCGCCCAGCCATGATCAGCTCGCCGCGCTGCGCCGGCACGTGAACGCCACCCTGCGCGAGGTCACCGACCGACTGCGCTGGGAAGGAACTCCCGACCGGGCCATCGGCACCTCCAAGACCTTCAAGCAGCTCGCCCGCCTTACCGGTGCGCCTGGCCGGCGCCAGGGCCCCTTCGTGCGCCGCTCGGTGAGTGCCACCGACCTCAAAGCCTGGATCCCCCGGCTCGCCCGGCTGCAGGCCGGCCAGCGATCCAAGCTGCGAGGAGTCTCACAACCGCACGGCCGGCAGATTATCGCCGGAGCGCTGACCGCCAGGGCCGCCATGAAAGCCGTCAACGTCCGCTCCGTTGACATCTGCCCGTGGGCACTGCGCGAGGGGATCATCCTGCACCACCTGCAAACCACGCACAACGAATCGTTCGACCTGCCGCTGCGCCCGCTCACCGGCACGGACGGCGCAGAACAGGCGCCCGGCTCGCGGCGCAGCAGCCACGTCGCACTAGTCACCGCCTCCGCCCAGACAACCTGACACCCGGATCGTCAGCGCTTAGAGCGCCGGTCAAGGCCCGGAGATCGGCGGCCGGGCCCACCGCCGCCAACGCCGCGGCTGTCTCAGTCTGAGGGAACCCGCCCGTCCCGGTACGCCTGCGCGATCAGCGCCTCCGCCGCCGCCCGTTCGGCATAGATTTCCCTGGCTCTGGGCGGCAGGACCGCACCGACTTCTACCGCGAAGTCCAGGTATTCCTGATCACCAGGCCGTTCCTTCAGGCACTCGGTGATCAGCGTGGCGGCCTGGGCCACGTCACTGCGGCGCTCCGCGATCCTCGCGCGCAGGAAGGTGAGCTCCGGCCCGGCAAGCGCCGGGCTCACGGCCAGCCGGTCCAGCAGCTCATCCTCCGGGGTTCCCGCGAACCGGTCGAGAAGCATCTCGTGCCAGGTGGCCAAGTCCTTGGCGCGCTCGCCGCGCCGGTAGCTGGTCTCGTCGAAACTTCCGTACACGGTGCGCGGGCGCCCCGGGTCCGCCCGTCCGGCCGCGTCCAGCGCGTCCAGGTAGGATCCGGCGAACGTCCGCCACATGTCCGGCGTGGTGAGCAGCCGGGCGAGCGGAACGGCCAGAGCTGTCTCCTTTTCCGCCACCTGACCGTAACCCCGCCGAGTCCAGCCGTAGTTCGCCTCCCAGCGGATCAGCTGTTCCGGCACGCGCCGGGCGAATACCGCGAAGCCGTCATGACGGAGCACCGACTCCCACAGCACGGCGACGGCATCAGAAACCACGAACTTCGCCGCCTCCACCGGGTCATCGGAGTGGAAGTAGTCATAACTCTTCATGTCGCAGGCAAGATCAACCATCTGCGCGACGGCCTGCTGCGCTGGCCCGGCATCGTCGGCCTGAAGCGCCGCCAGCGCATCGCCCACCAGCCGGCGGAACGTGAGCCGCCACCTGGACCGCTCGGTGTGGTGCACCCGGCGGTCCCCGGCCATGTAGGCACCGTCCTTCGCCAGATTGACGAACGTGGTTACCTCGTCCAGCACGGTACCCGGGTCCGGCAGTTCCTGCTTCGGCTTCACCTTCGGCTGTTCCGGCAAGCGCAGCTCGTCCTCGATGCGCTCGCGAAGCGAGGCGTTCCCCCGCCAGTAGAGAGTCCACAAGATCTTGCGGAGGCGCGCATCGTCATTCGGCGCGATCGCAGCGTAGAACTGGTCACGGTTCATCCGGTTCGCCGACATGACCACCCATCGTAGGCGCCGGCTGACGCGAAGGTTCCGGCGATGGCCTGGCCCGTTCGGCACTATACGACCGGCTGGGCTTTTACGCCTACTACCTGACCGAGCACCACGGGACGCCGCTGGCCGTCACGCCGTCGCCGCACCTGATGCTGGCGGCGGCCGCGGGGCCCGCTGACGGCATCGCGCTGGGACCGGTCGCCGTTAACGCCGACATCCTTGCCCCCGACGAAGATGAGCGCGTCCCGGCCGGCCTGGGTCACGGTGTCCGGGTACGCGCTCGCCGGTGAGGCGCACCGGTGGAATCCCAAGGGCCATGCCAACAACGCCTGGGCCCGCCAGGTACCGCTGACCGGTTTATGGCCGGAAGCGGAGGGCAGCCGGCGGCGGATACGAGGAAGTGTCCGGCGTCGTGATGCGCCGGTACGCGCGAGGGAGACGACATGCGGATCGGGTACAAGCTGGCCACCGAGGCCTTCGGGCCGAAGGAGATCATCCGTCAGGCCGTGCTGGCCGAACAGGCCGGGTTCGACTTCGTGGAGATGAGCGACCACTATCATCCGTGGCTGGAAGCTCAGGGGCACAGCGCGTTCACCTGGAACCTGCTGTCAGCGATCGCGATGAAGACCGAGCACATCGGCCTGGCCACCGGGGTGACGTGCCCTTCGGTGCGCTATCACCCCGCCATCATCGCGCAGGCGGCGGCGACGCTGGCTATCATTTCCGACGGGCGCTTTACCCTCGGCGCCGGCGCCGGGGAACGGCTGAACGAGCACGTCGTCGGCCTGGGCTTCCCCGGCCGTCGCATCCGGCACCAGCGGTTCCGTGAGGCACTAGAGATCATCCGCTTGCTGTGGGAGGGCGGATATCGCTCCTACGAGGGCAAGTACCTGCAGCTCGAGGACGCCCGCGTCTTCGACCTGCCGGACGAGCTCCCGCCGATCGCGGTGGCGGCCAGCGGACCGGAGTCCGCCAAGATCGCCGCCGACCTTGGCGACGGCTTGTTCGCCACCGAGCCCGATGGCGACCTGGTGAGCACATGGCAGCAACTGGGCGGCCACGGCCCGGTCTACGGCGAGATGCCCCTGGCGTGGGCCGAGGACGAGGACGCCGCCGTGCGGGCCGTGCTGGAGACGAGCACGTTCTCGCTGACCGGATGGAAGGTCATGGCCGAGTTGCCCAACCCGGTGAACTTCCAGGCCGCGGTCGCGAGCATCGGCCCGGACGAGGTCAGGGAACAGTTCGCCTGCGGCCCGGATGTCAAGCGGCACGTGCAAGTCGCCCAGCAGTACGTCGACGCTGGCTTCGACCACCTGGTCGCCATGAACACAGGACCAGATCCGGACGGCTTCATGGACTTCTTCGCCAGGGAGCTGGCCGGCCCGCTGCGCGCGCTCACCCCATCCGCCACCTGACAGGCGCGGACCAGACGCTCACGATACGACTAGAGGCCGACGCCGAATCCGAGGCGGAAGCTGACGACGGCGACTGTGCCGGACGGCCCGGAGGCCAGGCTGGCCTGGTCGGCGAGCTCGTGGACCAGCCACAGCCCGTGGCCGTGCGCGACCG
>JAJKHX010000052.1 GCA_021154785.1 Nocardiopsis sp. | reverse complement strand
GGGCGGACCGCCCAGGAAGACCTTCGCGCCGCCCTCCACCATCACCACGTGGTCGCTCATGCCGGGCACGTAGGCGCCGCCGGCGGTGGAGTTGCCGAACACCAGGGCCACCGTGGGGATGGCCAGGCCTGACAGCTCGGTCAGCTCGTGGAAGATCCGCCCGGCCGGGACGAACAGGTCGGCCTGGGTGGGCAGGTCGGCGCCGCCTGACTCCACCAGGTTCATCACCGGCAGCCGGTTCACCCGGGCGATCTCCAGCGCGCGCAAGGTCTTGCGCAGCGAGTACGGGTTCATCGCGCCGCCCCGGACGGTCGGGTCGTGCGCGATGATCACGCACTCGACGCCGGAGATGACCCCGATGCCGGTCGCCACGCTGGCGCCGACGGTGAACCCGGTCCCCCAGGCGGCCAGCGCAGACAGCTCGAGGAACGGGCTGTCCGGGTCGACCAGCAGCTCGATCCGCTCGCGGGCCAGCAGCTTGCCCCGGTCGCGGTGCCGCTGCTGGTAGCGTTCCCCGCCGCCGGCGATGGCCAGCTCGAGCTGCTCGTCCAGCTGTTTCAGCACGGCGAGCTGGGCCTCCCGGTTGGCGCGGAAGGTCTCGCTGTCCAGGTCGACGTGGGAAGTGAGAACCGGCACCCGGTCAGGCCTCCTAGTAGTGATCGGCGTGCTCGGACCGCAGGACGTTCTTCTGGATCTTGCCGGTCGAGGTCTTGGGCAGCTGGTCGGCGACGATGACCGTCTTGGGCACCTTGTACCCGTCCAGCGTGCCCTTGAGCGCGGTGATCAGCTCGGCCGGGTCGATCGTCTCTCCTGGCCTGGGTACCACGACGGCGGTGATCGCCTCGCTCCAGTGCCGGTGCGGCAGGCCGACCACGACCGTCTCGGCGACCCGCGGATCGGCGGCGTAGATCGCCTTCTCCACCTCGATCGAGGCAACGTTCTCGCCGCCGGTCTTGATGACGTCCTTGTAGCGGTCGGTGAACCACAGCACGCCGTCGTCACCGAACCGCCCGACGTCGCCGGAGTGGAACCAGCCGTGCGCGAACGCCTTGGCGGTGGCCTCCTCGTTGTCCAGGTAGCCGGACATGGTGCTCGGCCCCCGGTAGACGATCTCGCCGGTCTCGCCGGGCGGCAGCAGGGCGCCGTCCGGGCCCATGATCGCTACCTGCACGCCGAGCAGCGGGGTGCCGACCGCGCCGATGTGGGACAGCTGGTGCTCGGGCCGGAACAGCGTGGTGATCGGGCTCATCTCGGTCTGCCCGAACAGCAGCGCGAAGTCGCAGCCGAAGCCGTCCAGGCAGCGGCGGATGAGGTCATCGGGCATCGGGGCCATCGCGTAGACCGCCCGGCGCAGGCTGGACAGGTCACGCCCGGCGAAGTCCTCGTGGTCCAGCGCGGCCCGGAACATCATCGGCAGGCCGAAGATCTGGGTGATCCGCTCGCGCTCGATCAGCCCGAGCAGGGCCGCGGGGTCGAACCCGCGCAGCACGTAGATGGTCGCGCCGACCATGATGGCGGGCGTGCAGAACGCGTTGAGCTGCGCGGTATGGAACATCGGCATCATGGCCGCGAACCGGTCGCCGGAGCGCCAGCCGGAATCCAGGGCAGCCGACATGGACTCCAGGTAGATCGCCACGTGCGAGCCGACCACGCCCTTGGGGAAGGACGTCGTGCCCGAGGTGTACAGGTAGCTGAGCGCGTCCCGGTCATCGACGAACGCCTCCGGCTCCTTGCTGTTATCAGCGGTACGGTCCCCGGGGGCGCAGAGGTCCGCGAGGTCGTCCGGGACGACGATGACGTCGCGGACCCCGGGCACCGTGGCGATGGCGTCCTGCATCGCGGTTACCAGCTGGGTCTCCACCACGATGCCGCGGGCCCTGGAGTGACCCAGCACGTAGGCCACCTCGTCCGGCCGCCAGCCCAGGTTGACGGGCACGCACACCACGCCGAGCTTGGCGCAGGCGTAGTAGACGGCGAGGAAGTCCGCGCTGTTGCCTGAGGCCAGGGCGAGCGCCTCGCCGCGCGCGTACCCCGTGGCCGTCAGGCCGTGCGCGAGGCGGTTGACGTAGGCGTTGAACTCGGCGTAGGTGAAGCGGCGGTCGCCGTCCACGACGGCAAGCTGGTCCGGCCGGCTCGCGGCGGTGCGGGTCAGGCTGTCGCCGACGTTGATCCGGCCGATGAGGTTGCGGGCGAGGTTCATCATGGTTCCTAGTAAGAGCGAGGCAGGCCCAGGCTGTGCTGGGCCACGTAGTTCAGGATCATCTCCCGGTTGACCGGCGCGATGCGCAGCAGCCGCGCCAGGCCCCAGTACGGCATGAGCCCGTACTCGCTGGCCAGGCCGTTCCCCCCGTGGGCCTGGATGGCCGCGTCGAGGGCCGCGAGGGCGGCCTCGGCGGCGGCGTACTTGGCCATGTTGGAGGACTCCCCCGCGGGCACGCCGTGGTCGTGCTGCCAGGCGGCCTGCCTGGTCATCAGCGCCGCGAGCTCGGTCTCGATCGCGGCCTTGGCCAGCGGGTGCGAGACGCCCTGGTGGGCGCCGATCGGCGCGGACCAGACCGTGCGCTCGGTGGCGTACCTGGCCGCGGCGCCCAGAGCGTAACGCGCGACGCCAACGGCGAGGGCGGCTCCGGTAATCCGTTCGGGATTAAGGCCGTGGAATACCTGGCGGAACCCCTCGCCTTCCGCGCCGACCAGCGCGCCCGGGCCGGCCCGGACCCCGTCGAAGTGCAGCGTGAACTGCCGTTCCGGGAGCAGCAGGTCGACCGGGAGCAGGTGCCTGGCCAGGCCCGCGGCGTCGGCGGGCACCAGGAACAGCGACAGGCGGCCGCCGCGCTCGTCCTGGCCGGTCCGCGCGACCACCAGGACGGCCTGGGCCTCGTCGACCCCGGAGATGTAGTACTTGGTGCCGTTCAGCACCCAGTCATCGCCGTCCGGAGTCGCGGTGGTCGAGATGCGCAAGGTGTTGGAGCCGGCGTCCGGCTCGGTGATCGCGAACACGACCTTGGCAGCGCCGCTGGCCAGGCCGGGCAGCCAGGCCTGGCGCTGCTCCTCGGTGCCGAATTCGCTGATCATCTCGGCCGAGATCGCGGCGGACACCAGCAGCAGGAGCAGCGGCGTCCCGGCGGCCGCGATCTCCTCGCAGACCAGGGCGAGCTCGGTGAGCCCGCCGCCACCGCCGCCGTACTGCTCACCGATGTTGACGCCGATGAAGCCGGCTTCGCCGAGTGCCCGCCACAGTTCCGCGCAAGGACGGCGGGCGGCGGCGCGTTCGGCGTAATAACGGGGGCCGAACTTCGCCGCGATATCCCTTACCGCGGCTCGCAGCGCCTGATGTTCCTGCGATTCGGCAAAGTCCACGCCGTCTCCTAATGTGACTCGCCATTCACTAGCGACCTTAGCGCCTGGATGCGAGACTTGAAAGATGGCGGCGCGCGCGACATCTTCGCAGAGGGTTTCGGGGCGAGGTACGGCACCGGGTCCCCAGCAGCGGCGGCGCGATCCGGACCGCAAGGAGCGGATCCTGGTGGCGGCCGCCGCGCTCGGCGCCCAGCGCGGCTTCGACGCGATCTCGATGGCGGACATCGGCGCCGAGGCCGGCATCGTGGGGTCCGGCGTGTACCGGCACTTCGACAGCAAGACGGCGATCCTGGTGGCCATGGCCGACCGGGTGATGGACCGGCTGATGGGCCGATCCGCGCAGATCATCGCGGCCGGTCTCGACGAGGGACAGGCCCTGACCATGCTGGCGCGGGACCACATCGCGGTGGCGCAGACCCACCGTGACGCGCTGGCCGTCTACCACCGCGAGGTGCGGACCCTGCCCGAGGACGAGCGGCGCCGGCTGAGCCGGCTGCAGCGGCACTACATCGAGGAGTGGGTGCACCTGCTGGCCCCGCTGCGGCCGGACCTGGCCGACGGCGAGGTCCGGCTGGCGGTGCACGCCGCGATCGGCGCGATCCAGTCGACGCTGTTCTTCCGCAGCGGGCTGGCCGGCGAGCGGCTCAGCGAGCTGCTCGAGGAGATGGCGCACGGCTGCCTGGGCACCATGCCGGCCCCGGTTAGTGAACTGGCTCTCACTAAGCTCTGCTAGCTTGCGGGAGACGGCCCCCGCACCCCCGATTAAGGTCATGCATGAGCTTCCCAGTGGCGGCGCAGGGCAGCGGTCAGCTCGGCGGCCCGCTCGTCGGGGAAGAACAGGCGGCCGCCGTCGATCTCGACCACCTCGCTGACCCCGGGGATGGCGTCGCGCAGCCAGTAGGCCCACTTGGTGCGGAAGGCCCGGTCGCCGGTGCCCCAGACGATGAGGGTCGGAACCTGGAGCGCGCGCATGGCGGGTTCGGCCGCCAGCAGGTCGCGGGCGTGCAGCGAGACCAGCAGGCGCTGGGCCTGGCGGGCCGCTTGCGTGGTCTTGCCCTGGGCTTCCAGCCAGACCCGGGCGATGTCATCGGGCAGCTGGGAGATGTCCTGGTAGCCCATTCCGTAGACCATCTTCTTGGCGCGCGGGATGTTGCGCGTCAGCCTCGTGGCGATGGGCGCGAGCAGGCCGAGCCGGGCGAGCATCACCGCGGGCAGCAGCACCTTGGGCGGCACGTTGCCGTGCGCCTCGCAGTTGGTCAGGGTCAGCGTGTGCAGCCGCCCGGCGTGGCCCGCGGCGAACACCTGGGAGATCGCGCCGCCGGTGTCGTTGGCGACGAGGTCGATACCGGCCAGGTCGAGCGCGTCGCAGCACTCGGCGATGAACCGGGCCAGCCCGTTCAGGGTGAAGTCCTGATCGGGGGCGGCGGGCGTGTACCCGTGCAGCGGCAGGTCGAAGGACACGCACCGGCGCTCGCCGTCGAGCAGCTCGATCACGTTCCGCCACAGGTAGCTGCTGCTGCCCACGCCGTGGACGAGCAGGACCGGGCGGCCCGGGCCGCCGGTGTCGATGTAGCTGACCGGACCGGAGGGGGTCGGCAGCTGGCTGCGGTGCTTGTCGAGACGTTCCATCGTGCTGGTCATGGTTCTCCCTCGGATGACGGTCACCGGGGTACAGTGACTTAAAGACCGACCGGCGGTCTAACTGTTACAGACCGACGGTCGGTCTGTCAACGAATAGTCATCGGGATGCTGGTGAACAAGAACGTCGAGCGGGGGCGGGCCACCCGGGCGCACCTGATCGAGGTGGCGACGCGCCTGTTCACCGCGCACGGCTACGACGGCACCTCGATCGAGGCGGTGCAAGCCGAATCGGGCGTCAGCCGCGGCTCGCTCTACCACCACTTCCCGGGCAAGGAGGCGCTGTTCCTCGCGGTCCTGGCGGAGGTCGGGGCCGGCATCACCCGGCAGGGCGAGGATGCGGCCCGGGACGTGGCCGACCCGGTGGCCCTGCTGCGGATAGGCGGCCTGCTGTGGATCAGGAACGCCAGCGACCCGGTCGTCCGGCAGATCATGCTGATCGACGGGCCCGCGGTGCTGGGCTGGGAGCGCTGGCGGGCGCTCGACGAGCAGGGGCCGCTGGGGCTGATCAGGGACTGCCTAGCGTACGCGGCCGGGACGGGCCGCATCGAGCACCGTCACATTGACGCGTTCGCGCACATCGTGCTGGCCGCGGCCAACGAGGTGGCCATGATGGTCGCGCGCGCGGACGACCCGGCCGGGGCGCTCGGCGACGGCGAGAGCGCGTTCGCCGAGTTCCTGCACCGCCTGCTGGGTGACGCCCAGGCCTAGAGCGCCGGCGCGGTGACGGTTGGCGTGGAGTGTCGCGTTCGAGGCTGGCATCTTAGGCCCCAGGTGTCACAGGCTTCTCCGCGGCCCCGCGCCAGGGCCATTCTCTGTGATCCTCTAACCGGCTCGATGTTCCATCGAGCCGGTTGCTGGGCCGCCGGGGCGAGCCAGGTCGGGGGGCGGAGGCGGAGGTGAGGCGGGGGCGGCGGTGAGATTGGGGCCGGTGAGATTTGGGTGAGACGGGGCGAGGTGAGGCGGACGGGCGGCCGGGGCAGAGACCGGGACCGGTTGCGGGGATGCGCGGGTAACGGCGGGCGGTTTGGACCGTTCTAATTGGCGGCCGGGCTTGGTCTTGACAGGCATCTTGGGATAAGTGACGATGGCAGAGTGTTGGAGCGCTCCAATTGAGCGGACAGGGCGGGGAGCGTAGCTGAGAGCACGGAGGTGACGGGTATGAGCTCACCGGTAGCCCGGGAGCGGCTGGAGCGGTACAGCCTGACGGGTCCGGAGAACCAGGCGGCGGTGGACGCCGGGCTGGCCGGCGGGGCGTGGTTCCGCAGCGCGGTCCCGCGCAAGCGGATGAAGGAGCTGATGAGGCGCTCCGACTACCCGGCCGTCAGGGACACCATCATCTGGCTCGGCCTGATCCTGGCCTTCGGCGGTCTCGGCAGTGCCCTGTGGATCGTCTGGCACAGCTGGTGGGCGGTGCCGTTCTTCCTGGCCTACGGCGTCCTGTACGGCTCGACGGCGGATTCCCGCTGGCACGAGTCCGGGCACGGCACGGCGTTCAAGTCCCGCTGGATCGCCGAGAGCCTGTACGAGCTCTCCTCGTTCATGATCATGCGCGACCCGACCACCTGGCGGTGGAGTCACACCCGGCACCACACCGACACGCTGGTGGTGGGCCGGGACCCCGAGATCGCGGTCATGCGCCCGGCCCGGCTGGCCAAGCTGCTGGCCAACTACTTCGGCCTGGTGGACGTGCCGGTCGCGTTCTCGCTGATGTTCCGGCACGCGGCCGGGCGGCTCACCGCCGACGAGGCCGACTACGTACCCGAGTCCGAGCGGCCCCGGGTCTACCGGACGGCCCGCGTCCACCTGGCCGTCTACGCGGTCGCGATCGGCCTGGCCATCGGGTTGGGGAGCTGGCTGCCGGTGGTGCTGATCGGCGGGCCGCGGATCTACGGCGGGTTCATGCTCCAGGTCTACGGGTTCACCCAGCACGCCGGCATGGGCGAGAACGTGCTCGACCACCGGCTCAACACCCGCACGGTGAAGATGTGCCGCCTCAACCGGTTCCTGTACTGGAACATGAACTACCACGTCGAGCACCACATGTTCCCGATGGTGCCGTACTACCGGCTGCCCGAGCTGCACGAGGAGATCAAGCACGACTGCGCGCCGGTGTACCCGTCGCTGTGGGCGGCCTACAAGGAGATCGTCCCGGCCGTGCTGCGCCAGCTGCGGGACCAGGAGTACTACGTGCGCCGTGAGCTGCTGCCCGGTGCCGCCCCGTTCAATGAGCCCACGCCGCTCAACGACGGCCGCGCGCGGCCGCTGCCGGCCGCCACGGCCGCCTGATACCGCTGCCGGAGGAGAGACCGATGTCCCAGTGGATCGCCGCCTGCGAGGCGGACGACATCGACCCCGAAGACGTCATCCCGTTCGAGCACGACGGGAACGACTACGCGATCTACCGCTCCCCCGACGACGCCTACTTCGCCACCGACGGCCACTGCACGCACGAGAAGACGCTGCTGTGCGACGGCCTGGTCATGGGCGGCGTCATCGAGTGCCCCAAGCACAACGGCCGGTTCGACTACACCAGCGGCAAGGCACTGGGCGCGCCGGTGCTGGTCGACGTGCGCACCTACCCGGTCAAGGTCATGGACGACACCGTCTACATCGAGCTCCCCTGATGCCCGCCCGGGCCAGCACCGCCGAGGCCATTGTCATCGCCGGGGCCGGCGCAGGCGGGGTCCGGGCGGCGTTCACGCTGCGCGAGCAGGGCTGGGACGGCCGGGTCGTCCTGGTGGGCACCGAGCCGCCCTACGAGCGGCCACCGCTGTCGAAGACCGGCGAGTACAGGCTGATCTGCGGCGGCGCGGCGCTGAGCGAGGCGGGCATCACCTTCCTGGCCGGCGCCGAGGCGGCCGGCGTCGACACCGCGGCGCACGTGCTCGAGCTGGCCGACGGGCGGCGGCTGCCGTACCGCTCGCTGCTGCTCACCACCGGGGCCCGGGCCCGGCGGCTGCCCTTCGGCGGCGCCCCCGTCCACGTCCTGCGCAGCTACGCCGACTCGGCCGCGCTGCGGGCACGGCTGGCCCCGGGCCGCCGGGTCGCGGTCATCGGCGGCGGGTTCATCGGGCTCGAGCTGGCCGCCTCGGCCGCGGCGCTGGGCTGCCGGGTGACCGTCATCGAGCTCGGACCGCGGCTGATGGGCCGGGCCGTCCCGGCCCGCGTCGCCGCCACCATGGCCGGACGGCACGTCGCAGCCGGGGTGGACCTGCGGTGCGGCACCGGCGTCACCGGGCTGGCCGGGACCGGCTCGGGTACCGAGATCACGCTGGCCGAGGGGACGGCCATCGAGGCCGACGTGGTGGTGGCCGGGGTCGGCGCGGTGCCGGAGACCATGCTCGCCTGCGCCGCGGGCATCGAGACCGGCGACGGCATCGTGGTCGACGAGCGGTTCGCCACCTCCGCGCCGGACGTTTTCGCGGCCGGCGACTGCTGCCGCTACCCGCATCCGCTCTACGGCGGCCAGCCCCTGCGGCTGGAATCCTGGCGGGCCGCGCAGGAGCACGGCGCCGCGGCGGCCCGGGCGATGCTCGGTGAGACGGAGCCGTACGCGGGCGTGCCCTGGTTCTGGAGTGACCAGCACGACTACACCCTCCAGGTCGCCGGGCTGGCCAGCGCGGCGGACCGCGAGGTCGTCCGGGTGCGGCCGGACGGCGTGGAGATCTGGTTCGGCCTGTCGCGGGACGGCCGGCTGGTAGCCGCCGCGGCGGCGGGTCCGGGGAACTCCGTGGCCAAGGACATCAAGCTCGCCGAGCTGCTCATCGCGCGCCGCGCGGCCCCTGATCCGGTGACGCTGGCCGATCCGGCCGTCACGCTGAAATCGGTCCTGCGCTCGCCGGTGGCGGGCTAGCGACGACTAGCATCCCGGTAGGCCTAGCTGAGGAGATGTCATGCTGCGATTCGGTCTGTTCGGGGCGGGGAGGATCGGCCGCGTGCACGCCGCCTCGCTGGCGGCGCACCCGCAGACGGAGCTCGCCGTGGTGCACGATCCGGTCGAGGCGGCGGCACTCGAGGTGGCCGCCCAGTACGGGGGCAGGCCGACCCAGGACGCCGCGGTGATCCTCGGCGACCCGGGCATCGACGCCGTCATCATCGCCTCGCCCACGGGCACCCACGTCGACCTGCTCACCGCCTCGGTGCGGGCGGGCAAGGCGGTGCTCTGCGAGAAGCCGATCGACCTGGACCTGGCCCGGGTCGACGCGTGCTGGGAGGACATCAAGGACCTGGACACGACGGTGATGGTGGGGTTCAACCGCCGGTTCGACCCCACGTTCAACGAGATGCGCGACCGCATCGGGGCCGGCGAGATCGGGAAGCTGGAGCAGCTCATCATCATCAGCCGCGATCCCGGGCCGGCCCCGGCCGCCTACATCGCCAGCTCCGGCGGGCTGTTCCGCGACATGACCATCCACGACTTCGACATGGCGCGGTTCTTCCTCGGCGACGTGGTCGAGGTCCAGGCCGCGGGGGCGAACCTGATCGAGCCGTACATCGCCGAGGCCGGCGACATCGACTCGGCCGTGCTGATGCTGCGCGGCGCGGGCGGCGAGCTGTGCCAGATCGTCAACAGCCGCCGCTGCTCGTTCGGCTACGACCAGCGGCTGGAGGCGTTCGGCGCCGGGGGGATGCTGACCGCGGGGAACCAGGTCGCCACCAGCGTGCGCCGGTACGGCGCCGCGGGCACCGAGACCGCCTCGCCGTACCTGAACTTCTTCCTCGACCGCTACACCCCGGCCTACCGGGCCGAGCTCGACCACCTGGTCACCTGCGTGGAGCAGGGCCAGGCGCCAAGCCCCGGCTTCGCCGACGGCCGGGCGGCGCTGCTGCTCGCGGACGCGGCGAACGAGAGCATGAAAACCGGGCAGGTGGTGCGGGTCGCCGGCTAGTACGGGCCGCCGAGGATCATCGTCAGGTTGGCGAGGACCCGCCTGACGTTCCAGCGGTTCTTGCCCCAGTCGATGATGGTCAGCGGAAAGGCGCACTCACTGGTGACGTGCACCTGGTTCTCGTCGTCGACCCAGACGCGGACGTTCTCGCCGTAGGACCGGAAGGTGACGCGCGTGCGGGCCTCCACCCAGCCCCCGGCCAGATCCGACCGGCGGACCCCGAAGCGGCTGTTCCGCACGGCCTCCAGGCAGGCCTGGGCGATCTGCTCCCTGGTGCCGGGAAACCGCATGCTGTCCTCGTAGCCCGGAGGAAAGCCCAGCCAGTGCCAGCTGTCCACTGGCTTGTCCAGGACCGCGTTCATGGTCATCGCATGCACTCCTTGCCGGCCACCTCTGGCCAGGCCGCAGACGGGATGTCCCGTCATCCTGCGACCCGGCGCTGAAGCGAGGCTGAAACGGCGCTGGAACGGCGCGCCGCTCCAGGCCGTCTAGGACGGTGCGGGGCCGGTCGAGCCGCGGACCTCAAGGCGGGGGGGCAGCAGGATGGTCTCCCCCGGGGCGTCCGGGTCGTCGATGCGGGCCAGCAGCTTGCGCGCGGCCTGCTGGCCCATCTCCAACGCGGTGGCGTCGACGCTGGTGAGCCACAGCGCGCGCAGGCGGGCGAAGACGGAGTTGTCGAAGCCGGCCAGGGAGAGCTCCTGCGGGACCCTGATGCCGAGCGCGGCGGCCGCAGACAGGGCCCCGACGCAGGTCAGGTCGTTGGCCGCGAAAATGGCGGTCGGCCGGTCGTGACCGCTCATCAGCCGGACGGTAGCCCGGTAGCCGCCCTCCTCGCTCATGTCGCCGGCCTCGATCCGGATGCCGGGGCCGAGGCCGGCTGCGCGCATGGTGTCCTCGTAGCCTTCCATCCGCAGCCGCCCGGCCACGCTGGGCAGGCCGTGGATGTGCGCGATCTTGCGGTGGCCGAGCTCGATCAGGTGCCGGACCGCGAGCGTCCCGCCGAGGTGGTTGTCGTTGGCGAGGACGTCGGCGCGCGGCAGCCCGACGTCGAGGCCGCGGCCGCCCACGGCGACGGTCGGGATCTGGCTGGCCGCGTCGATGATGGCCTGCGACATCGGGATCGATCCGGCCAGCACCAGGCCGTCGACTCCGAGGTCGATGAACGACCAGGTCAGCGTCTCGTCCAGCATCCGGTCGATCCGGCCGTCGCCCAGCAGGATGTGCTTGCCGCCCGCGTGCAGGGCCGGGGTCAGGCCGTCGAGCATGTCGGCGAACCAGGGCTGGCGCAGGTCGTTCAGCAGCACGCCGACCGTATGGGACCGCCGCTCGGCGAGCAGCCGGGCGGCCGCGTTGGGCCGGTACCCGAGCTCGGCCACCGCCTGCAGGACGGCCTCGCGGCTGGTCGCGCTGACCTTGGTCGAGTTGCGGAGCACGAGCGACACCAGCGACTTGGATACCCCGGCCCGGGCCGCGACGGTCTCCAGGGTCGGCTTGCGGGCGGTCTGCCCCGGAGTGGCCATGGGACTTCTCCTCGATGATTTGGAGCGCTCCAACCCTATGAGGGTGACGAGGCGGTGTCAACGCGGGGTGACTCGCGTCAGGGCGGCTCCCCGCGGCCGGTCCATTCGCGAAGCACGGCGGCGGTATCTTCGCCGGCCGCCGGGACGCCGCGGGCCGGCCCGGAGGTGGCGGCGCTGAACCGGTACGGCATCCGGGCCACCGACCGCCGCTCGCCGTCGCTGTCGGTGACCTCGACGATGGTGTCGCGGCTGGCCACCGACGGGGCGGTGAGGACGTCCCCGGCGTGCCGGATGTCCGCCCAGGCCACCCGGGCCGTCTCCAGGTCGCGCTTGAGCTCGTCGCGGTCGGCGTGCCCGGCCGTCCACGCGGCGATGACCTGCGCCCGGGCACGCAGCTTCTCCTCGAGCGGCAGGCCCGGAACCGGGTCGGCCACGCCGAAGCAATCCCGCAGCTGGCGCCACAGGTACCGGCGGTCGGCCGAGACGAGGATCGGGCCGCCGGGCGCGGGCCACACCTCGCCCCGCGCGGGCCTGACCGGGTGATCGTCGATGCTGTAGTGGGTGTAGTCGTCGGTGGCGAGCATCGCCTCGAGCATGCTGAGGTCGATGTGCTGGCCGGTCCCGGTGCGGTCACGCAGGCGCAGCGCGGCCAGGATCGCGATCGTGCCGTGCAGGCCGGCTAGCACGTCGGCGAGTGCGAACGCGATATCGGCCGGCGGGTCCCCGCTGATGTCGGCCTGGCGCCCGATCAG
>JAJKHX010000051.1 GCA_021154785.1 Nocardiopsis sp. | reverse complement strand
TACGGGCGCGGGGGGTACGGGCGCGGGCGCGGAGCCTGCGGCTCGAGCGCGGGATGGCGGCGGTGTGGCTGGCCGCGCGCGGCGGGGCACGCTACGCGACCAGCGCGCCCCGGCTGTTCGCCAGCGCGGGCGAGCACCGCCAGGCGCTGCGGAACGACCTGGCCCTGCAGACCGCCGAGGACGTCGCGGTCACGCTGGGGACGATGAAGGGCGTGCTGATGAAGCTGGGCCAGATGGCCAGCTACATCGACGACGGCCTGTCTCCCGCCGCCCGGCGGACGCTGAGCCGGCTCCAGGACAGCGTGCCGCCGATGAGCCCGGAGCTGGCCGCGCAGGTCATCGCCGAGGAGCTGGGCGGCCCGCCGGAACAGGTCTTCGCCACCTGGGACCCCGATCCCATCGCGGCCGCCTCGATCGGCCAGGTGCACCGCGCGATCACCCGCGACGGCCGCGCCGTCGCGGTCAAGGTGCAGTACCCCGGCATCGCCGAGACCATCGAGGCCGACCTGGGCAACGTGGCCCTGCTGCGCCGGATGCTGAAGATCACCGCGCCCATGCAGGATGTCGATGCCCTCCTGGCCGAGCTGCGGGAACGCGTGACCGAGGAGCTCGACTACCGGCGGGAAGCCCGGAACCAGCAGGTGTTCGCCCGTTATTACGCGGGCCACCCGACCATTCACGTGCCCGACATCGTGCCCGAGCTGTCCACCCGGCGGGTGGTGACCAGCGAACTGGCCGATGGTGCGCGGTTCGCCGAGCTGGCCGGCTGGTCGCAGGCCGAGCGGGACCTGGCCGCCGAGACCATCTACCGCTTCGTGTTCCGCAGCCTGTACGAGACCCACGCCTTCAACGGCGACCCGCACCCGGGCAACTACCTGTTCCACGGCGGCGGCCGGGTCACGTTCCTGGACTTCGGCCTGGTCAAGTACTTCACCGAGGAGGAACTCCAGCCGCTGGTGGCGATGGTCAGGCACCTGTGCGTCGACAACGACCCGGAGACCTTCCGCCGGGCGATGGAGGAAGCGGGGTTCCTGATGCCCGGTGCCCCGCTGCCCACCGACATGATCGTCGAGCACATGGCGGTCTTCTACGACACAGTCCGGGAGCGCGGACCGCGGACGATGACGGGAGCGTATGCCACGGCCGTGACCAGGCGTTTCTTCGATTTCCGGAGCCCGCTGGCCGCCTACGTGCAGATTCCCCGGTCTTACGTCATCCTGCAGCGCATCAACCTGGGCCTGTTCGCGCTCCTCGGCGACCTGTCCGCGACCGCGGACTGGCGGGGCATCGCCGAGGAGATCTGGCCGTTCGTCCAGGGTCCCGCGACCACCCCCATGGGGGAGGCCGAGGCCGGGTGGCGCGCCGCCGGCATCGGGGCGGGCCACCCGGGCCGTTAAGCCGGGCTACTGCCTGGCGAACGGCAGCGGCGGCTTGCTGAACTGCGGGAACAGGTTGAAGGGGCGCGGGTACTTAGTCGGGCTGTAGCTGGTGAAGGCAGGCGCGGTCGGGACGACCTTGCCGCCGCTGGAGAAGATGTTGAGGCCGGGGCCGAGCGCCGCGGCCGCCTCGTTCATGCCCGCCGGGCTGGGCACATTCCACTGCCCGGTGGACATGCGGTTCTCCAGGGTCTGGACGGCGGTGACCGTCTCGGCCGGGGTGAACGCGCAGTGGCCGGCCCGGCTCACGTAGACCTGGCGGAGCAGGGCGCTCTTGTGGGCCCGCCTGACGGCGCTGGCGTAGGCCTGCTCGTTCTCCGGGACCACCAGGCCGTCGCCGGTCGTGTGCATGGTGAGCACCGGGACCGTGATCCCGCCGTTGAAGGAGATGTTCTTGATCAGGTAGGCCTCGGCGTTCGGGTTGGCCTTGATCCGCTTCGCGCTGTTCAGCGTCTGCAGGTCCTTGCCCAGGCTGAGTCCGGCCGCTTTATAGAGCGCGATGACCTCCTTGAGGTCGGCGGACCTGGCCAGGTCGGCGACGTAGTTGACGCCGGTGTTCCAGGACGGGTTGCCGCCCGCCCGGGCCTCGAGCTCGGCGCGGAAGGCGAAGATGAAGGGGAAGGTCACCTGGGTGTCCCAGAGGAACTGGCTGGCCTCCTGAGCCGCGTAATCCGTGGCCGCGGGCTCGGGTGACAGCGGGGTGAACCAGCCGGGAGTGTCGGCCAGCGCCGCGGTCAGGGCGAGCCGGGCCCGGCCCTGCGGGGTCTGCTGCGCCTGGGCCACCGCGGCCTCGGTCGCCTGCAGGTTAGCCGTGGGGTTGCTGATGTTGACGATCTGAGCCGAGGGGTCGACCAGCTGCTGGAACGCGAACGCCCCGTCCAGGGCGGTGTTCCAGGTGGCCACGCCGCCGGACAGCACGCCGCACATGGGCAGCGCGGCGTCGAACCGGTTCGGGAAGTCCTGGATCAGCCCGGCGGTGATGATGCCGCCCAGCGAGTGCCCCCAGGCCACCGTGGTCTGGGGCTGGCCGTACAGGCTGCCGAAGGCGTTCAGCGTGTTGATCTGGTCCGGCAGCGCCTGCGCGATGGCCCAGCCAGTGGAGGCGTAGGACGAACCCGCCAGCGCGTAGCCGTGGGACAGCATCCAGGCGGCGGTAACCGGGTCGCCCGCATCCGCGGCCGGGTTGGCCGCACCGGGCGTGACGTAACCGTGGCTGTACAGGTACAGGGTGCCGTTCCAGGCACCCGCCGGGCACTGGAGCAGGTACGTCGCGCCGTCCGCCAGCTTCCCGTTGACCGTGCTCACGCTGCCGGAGCCGCCGCAGGCCGACGCCGCGGAAGCAGTGGCCGCCGTGCTCGCGGTGGCTCCGCCGACGGCTAGGCCTGCGGCGAGCACCAGCCCGGACATTTTTCTCAGACGCACCATTAAGCCCTTCGCTCCCCAAGCCCCCTCTTATGGTCTGAAGGTAACTTACCGGTAGGCGCGGCCGGACGGTATGTGACGCTTCAAGGTGGCTGAAACTAGACGCAAACTTCGCTGAATCGCGTCCGCGGCGGAGGCGCTCTGCCCTTTACCGCCTGGCTCGCGTGCGGTATAGGGCCTTGAGCGGGTCGGCCTGCTCCGGCGGCAGGCGGCGGACGGCTTCGGTGAACGTCACGCCGGACAGCAGGCCCAGGTGCCGACGCGTCCAGGCCGCGACGTAGGCCGGGTCCTTCTTCGACAGCTCGCGCAGTACCCAGCCGATGGCTTTCCTGATGAAAAATTCCTTCTCGGCCAGCATCGGGATGGCGTACCGCTCGAACCGCTCGCGATCCGGCCGGCCCCGCCTGATCCCGGGCAGCAGCGTCAGCAGGGCGGACCGGCGGACCCAGAAGTCCTCGTCGGCGGCCCAGGCGTCGATCAGCGGCCAGGCCCGCGCGTGGCGCAGCGCGATCAGGCCCGCGATATCCCCCGCCAGCGGGTCGACGTAGGCCCAGCCGTGCGCCGCGCGGATCCACTCCTCCACCAGCGCGAGGTCGGCACTCTCCAGCTTCGGGGTGAACAGGCGCAGGACCTCGATGGCCGCGGTCCGGCGCTCGTGCACGGGCTCGCGCCACAGTGCCCGGGCCCACGCCAGCGCGCCGTCCCGGCCGGGATCCGGGCGGGAGCGGGCGGTCCCGGTCACGGCCGAGCGAATGCCCGGCACGCTGACGCCGAGGAAGTCCAGGTCGCTCTGGAGGTAGCGCCGGGCCTGCCCGGCCCGTTCCGCGTCGGCGAGCGGCAGCATCGCCGCCATGACCTCGGCGGCCGCCGCTTCGGCGTCGAAGGCAGCGTCGGAGGCCGGGCCGGTCACCGGGCCACGGTATCGCGGAAGGTGCGAGACTAGGAGCCATGCCGGCCGGGACTTCCTGGCCCGCGGCGATATCGTGCAGCATGGCGGTTAACGACGGGGCCGGCCGGGTGGTCGTTCGGGCGCTCACGGCGGACGATCAGGACGAGTTCCTCGCGCTGGCCCGGGCCAGCGCCGAGCTGCACTACCCGTGGTACACGATGCCGGCCACACCGGAGGAGTTCCGGGCGTACCTGACCCGGTACGCCCAGCCCGCCACCGAGGGATTCCTGGTCTGCCTGCGCGACGGCGGCACGATGGCGGGCATGGTCACCGTCGACTCGATCATCCGGGGGCGGTTCCAGTCGGCCAGCCTGAGCTACGCGGCGTTCGCGCCGGCGGCGGGGCGCGGCTACATGTCCGAAGGGCTGGCCCTGGTGCTCGCGTACGCGTTCACCGAACTGCGGCTGCACCGGCTGGAGGCCAACATCCAGCCGGGCAACCAGGCCTCGCTGCGGCTGGTCCAGCGGATGGGGTTCCGCCGGGAGGGCCTGGCCCCCGCCATGCTGTTCATCGACGGCGCCTGGCGGGATCACGAGCGGTGGGCGATCACCCGGGAGATGACGGACTTCCCGCCGGTTCCGCCGCACCCCACCCAGCCGGCCCGCTAGCTCCAGCGCGCCAGGCCCCGCGCGGCCGGCAGGGTCAGCCGACGTAGAAGATGCCGAGGCCCAGGGCTACGCAGATGCCGGCGATGATCCAGAAGCGGACGACGATGGTGGTCTCGGCCCAGCCGGCCAGCTCGAAGTGGTGCTGCAGCGGGGCCATCCGGAACACCCGCTTGCCGGTCAGCTTGAACGAGCCCACCTGGATGACCACCGACGCCGTGATGAGGACGAACAGGCCGCCGAGCAGGAAAAGCAGCAGCTCGGTCTTGGTGGTGATGGCCAGCCCGGCGATGGCGCCGCCGAGGGACAGCGACCCGGTGTCGCCCATGAAGATCTTGGCGGGCGGCGCGTTCCACCACAGGAAACCGGCGCAGGCGCCCATCACGGTGGCGGCCACGATGGCCAGGTCCTGCGGATCGCGGACCTGGTAGCACGCCTGCGCGAGGTAGACCGTGCAGTCGTTCCGCAGCTGCCAGATCCCGATGATCATGTAGGCGGCGAGGCACAGGATGGCCGCGCCGGTGGCCAGGCCGTCGAGCCCGTCGGTGAGGTTCACGCCGTTGGAGGTCCCGGCCACCATGAGGATGACCCAGACCACGAAGAGCACCGGCCCGATGGAGATGCCGAAGTCGGCGTAGAAGGACAGGTGGGTGGAGGCCGGGGTGAGGTCGTACCCGTCCGGGAACCTGATCGCCAGCAGGGCGAACACCCCGCCCACCACGGCCTGCCCGGCCAGCTTGGCCCCGCTGCGCAGGCCCAGGCTGCGCTGCATGTACAGCTTGATGAAGTCGTCCGCGAACCCGACCAGGCCGAGCCCGGTCATCAGGAACAGCACCAGCAGCCCGGACGCCGACATGGCGTTGCCGGTGACCAGGTGGCCGATCAGGTAGCCGGTCAGCGACGCGATGATGATCACCGT
Organism: Nocardiopsis sp.; assembly: GCA_021154785.1. Taxonomy (GTDB): domain Bacteria; phylum Actinomycetota; class Actinomycetes; order Streptosporangiales; family Streptosporangiaceae; genus Palsa-504. Next base: position 4,974 of record JAJKHX010000051.1, on the reverse strand, counting down.
GCCGCCCATGGTGGGCGTGCCCCGCTTAGACAGGTGCCCGGCCGGGCCGTCCGACCTGATCTCCTGGCCGTAGCCGCGACGGCTGAACGTCTTGATCGCGAGCGGAGTGCCGAACAGCGCGATGAACATCGACACGGCGGCAGACAGCAGGACCGTCTTCACTGGCCGGCCTCCCCCAGCAGAGCAGCGGCGACGCCTTCCAGATGCGCCGCACGGGATGCCTTCACCAGTACGACGTCCGAGGGCTTGAGCCGGTTCGCAAGCAATTCCAGGGCAGCCGCGCCATCCGGTACCGCGTGCGCCTCGCCGGTCCATGATCGCACCCGCCGCGCGCCGTCCAGCAGCGGCGCGGCCTCCTCGCCCACCGCGATCAGCCCGGCCAGCCCGGACTCGCCGACCAGGGCCGCGTACTCCCCGATGTCCTCGTGGCGGGCCCGCGAGGTATCGCCGAGCTCGGCCATGTGGCCGAGGACGGCGAAGCCGCGCCCGCCCGGGGACAGGTGCGCCAGGGCGTCGAGCGCGGCCCGGACGGATTCGGGGTTCGCGTTGTAAGCGTCGTTGATGACCGTTACCCCATCCCCCCGCTGACTGACCTCCATCCGCCACCGGCTGCGGGCGGTCGCGGTGCGGAGCCCGTCCGCGATGCCGTCCAGGTCCAGCCCGAGTTCGCCGGCCAGGGCGGCGGCGGCCAGCGCGTTCGGCACGTTATGGGCCCCGTGCAAACGCAGGGTTACCGGCGCGGAACCGGCGGGCGTCAGCAGCGTGAAGCTGGGGCGCCCGCGGTCGTCGAGCCGGATGCCCTCGGCCCGTACCGGGGCACTGGAGCCGGGTACGCAGGAGAACGTGACGACCCGGGCCCGGGTCCGGGCCGCCATGGCCAGGACGCGGGGGTCGTCGGCGTTCAGGATGGCGACGCCGTCCGCGGGCAGCGCCTCGGGCAGCTCGCCCTTGGCCCGCGCTACCTGGTCCAGGCCGCCGAACTCGCCGGCGTGCGCGTGTCCCACGTTCAGCACCACGCCGTAGCGGGGCGGCGCGACGCGGCACAGGTACGCGATGTGCCCGGGGCCCCGGGCGGACAGCTCGAGCACCAGGTACCTGGTCCCGGCGTCCGCGCGGAGCACGGTCAGCGGGTGGCCGAACTCGTTGTTGAACGAGCCGGCCGGGGCGATGGTCGGGCCCAGCCGCTCCACCAGCTGGGCGGCCAGGTCCTTGGTCGAGGTCTTGCCCGAAGAACCGGTGATCCCGGCGATCCGGGCGGCCGGCAGCGCGTCGACCACGGCCCGGGCCAGCGCCGCCAGCGCGGCGGGCACGTCGGCGACCAGCACCGAGGGCACCGGGACGGGCCGGGTGGCGAGCACCGCGACGGCGCCCGCGGCCATCGCGGCGGCGGCGAAGTCGTGCCCGTCGGAGTGCTCCCCGGCGACCGCGGCGAACAAGCCGCCGGGCGAGACCCGGCGGGAGTCGATGACGACCTCGCCGCCGACGACGGCCTCCGGGTCGCCGTGCTCCAGCCGCCCGCCGGTGACCTGCGCGACCCGCGCGAGCGAGAACGGTATCACCGGGTCACCGTCCATGAGTCCCGGTTCTTGGCCTGCCGCTCCAGCGCTTCGGCGGTCACCCGGCGGTCGTCGAACGGCAGCACCGCACCGCCCACGTACTGGCCGGTCTCGTGGCCCTTGCCCGCCACCACCACCACGTCGCCGGGTGCGGCCAGTGCGGCCGCTTGCCCGATGGCCGCGGCCCGGTCCGGCTCGATGATCACCCGGCCGCGCTGCGCCCGCGGCACGCTGAGCACGCCGCCGAGCATCGCCGCGAGGATGGCCAGGGGATCCTCCGAGCGCGGGTTGTCACTGGTGAGGATGGCCACGTCGGCGAGCGACGCGGCGGCCGCGCCCATCATCGGGCGTTTGGCCTTGTCCCGGTCGCCGCCGCAGCCGAGCACGATGATCAGGTTCCCCTGGGTGACCGGGCGCAGCGAGCGGAGCACCGCCTCGACCGCCCCCGGCTTGTGGGAGTAGTCGACGAACGCCGTCACCCCGAGCCCGGCCGCGGGCACCCGCTCGAGCCGTCCCGGCACGCCCGGGCAGGCGGCCACCCCGGCCACCGCGTCCTCCAGCCTGATGCCGGCCTCGACCAGCGCGACCAGCGCGCCGACCGCGTTGGCGACGTTGAACACCCCGGCCAGCCCGACCGAGACATCGGCCTCGATCCCGCCCGGCCCCACCAGCCGGAACGTGCTGCCGTCGGCGCCGGACCGGACGTCGACCGCGCGCCAGTCCGCGTCGTCCGCGCCGGCCGCCGAGAACGTGGTCACCGGCACCAGCGCGGATCTGGCCAGCCGGCGCCCGTACTTGTCATCGATGTTCACCACGCCGATGACGGGCGGCATAAAGAGAGAGGCCTTGGCCCGGAAGTAGTCCTCCATGTCGGTGTGGAAGTCCAGGTGGTCCTGCGACAGGTTGGTGAAGACGGCCACGTCGAAGGCGGTGCCCGCGACCCGGCCCAGGGCCAGCGAGTGGCTCGACACCTCCATCGCGGCCGCGGTCACCCCGCGCTCGGCCATCACCGCGAACAGCCCCTGCAGGTCCGGCGCTTCCGGCGTGGTCAGCGCGCTGGCCAGCCGCTCCGGCCCGACCCGCAGCTCGACCCCGCCGACCAGGCCGGTCAGGTGCCCGGCGGCGCGCAGGCCGGCCTCGATCAGGTAGGTGCTCGTGGTCTTGCCGCTGGTCCCGGTGACGCCGATGAGGCACAGTCGCGACGACGGGTCGCCGTACAGCCAGCAGGCGATCTCACCCAGCCGGGCGCGCGGGTCGGCTAGCACGAAGACGGGCACGCCGCTGGCCTGCGCCCGTGCCCGGCCATCCGGGTCGGTCAGTACCGCCACCGCGCCGGAGGCCACCGCGTCCGCGCAGAACGCCGCGCCGTGCACGCGCGCTCCGGAGAGCGCGACGTACAGGTCGCCGGGTTCCACCGACCGGGAGTCAAGGGTGATCCCGGACAAGAAACCCAGCTCGTTCGGCCCCGGGGTTCGGTCGGAGGCCAGCCGGACGCCGAGCAGCGTGCTGAGCGCGGACAGCGGCCGGCGCGGCCGGGTCGCGGGTCGGATCGCCACGGGGTGAGGGTACCTCCATCAGGGCGCGTTCAGACGCACCTTGGCAGGGCTGGCCCCGTCCGGCGGGATCTTCAGAGTGGCGAGCGCGTTCTTCATGACCTGGTAGAAGACCGGGCCGGCCACGACGGCGCCGAAGTGACCGCCCTTGCGCGGGTTCTGCACGTTCACCGCCACGACGAGCTGCGGCTTGTCCCCCGGGGCGATGCCGATCCAGCTCGATCCGTAGACGCACAGCGCGCATTTCCCGTTGGATTCCTGGGAGGTCCCGGTCTTGGCCGCGATCGCGTAGCCGGGGATGACGCCCCACGGCTGGTCGCCCGCCGCGTCGACGCCCGGCACCTGCTCCAGGATGTCCAGCAGCTCGCGGGCCGTCCTGGGCTGGATGACCCGGTCCGACGGCTGCGGCGCGGCCGCGGTGTACTTCCCGGCCGAGTTGGTGGTGCCCTCGATCAAGGTGGGCCTGACCCTGACCCCGCCGTTCGCGATCGTCGCGTACACCTCGGCCATCTGCAGTGCGGTGGCGGCCACGCCCTGCCCGAACGACAGGGTGTAGCGGGTGTCACCGTACCACTGCGAGACCGGCGGCAGGTCGCCGTCGCTCTCGCCGGGCAGGCCGATGCCGGTCGGCTGGCCGAGGCCGAAGGCCCGCAGGTAGTTGTACTGCGTCTGCTCGCTGATGTGCGACGCGACCTGGGACATGCCGATGTTGGAGGAGTGGGCGATGATGCCCGCGATCGTGTACCGCTCCCCCGGCGCCCACTCGGCGTCGTGGATGTACTGGCCGCCGCGGCGGATCTGGTACGGGATGTTGTACGCGCTCAGCGGCGTCTGGCCGCCGTGCTCGAGCGCGGCCGCGGCGGTGATCACCTTGGCGGTGGAGCCCGGCTGGAACTGGGCCTGCACGGCCAGGTTGGTGGTCTGGCTGACGGTGAAGGACTTGGTCGGGTCGAACGTCGGGTACTGCGCCAGGGCCATCACGGCCCCGGTGTGCGGATTGATGATCACCACCGTGCAGTTGTCCGCCTTGGTCCTCTTGACCTGGGCGGCGCAGGCCTGCTCGGCCGCGTACTGCAGCGCCGGGACGATGGTGAGGCGCAGGCCGCTGCCGTTGACGGCCGGGGTGTTCTTGCCGCCCGACAGCGGGATCTGCTGGCCGTCGCCGACCTGCATCTGCTCGCTGCCCGCCTTGCCGGCCAGCAGCGAGTTGTACTGGAGCTCAAGCCCGCCCCCGCCGACGATGGCGCCCTTGCGGATACCGGTGAAGCCGACGATGTTGGCCGCGACGCTGCCCTGGGGGTAGGACCGGGCGTAGCTGGCGCTCTGGTAGATGCCGGGCAGGTCGAGCGCGGTGATCTGGCCGCTGGCCTGGGCCGGCACGTTGGTCGCCAGCAGCACGTAGTCAGTGGAGGACGGGTGCTGGAGCTTGTCCAGGACCGCGGCCGAGGTCAGGCCGAGCGGGCCGGCCAGCGAGTCGGCGACGTGCTGGAGCTGGCCGGCCGGGATCAGCGGCGGGTCGGCGGTCACCTCGTAGGTGGCCACGGTCATGGCCAGCACCTGCTTGTTGGCGCCGGTGATGCTGCCGCGCATCGCGGGCAGCACCGTTGTCTTGTCCCGTTCCTGCAGCGCCAGCTTGCGGTAAGTACCCGACTCCATTCCCTGCAGCTGGATCAGGCGCCCGGCGAACAGGGACAGCACGAAGACGATCGCGAGCAAGATGATGCCCAGCCGCCGCTTGGGGTCGCCGCGGTTCGGCTGGCGGCGGGCCGGACGGGGCCGGGAGGGCCGGGTCCAGCGGGGGTCCGCGGGCCGGTCACGCGTTACTACCGCCGGACGGGGCGGTGCCCCCCGGGGGGTACGGGGGG
>JAJKHX010000050.1 GCA_021154785.1 Nocardiopsis sp. | reverse complement strand
GCCTGCAGCCGCCGTTCCCCGGACCATACCGTCGATCCGGGCCGGCTCCGGCGAGATCGCGCGGGAGCGACCGCACCAGCTCCCTGGCCAGGTCCTCGGTCGGCCCGAGCGGCCGCAGCCGGGCGCCCAGCAGCGGTGCCGTCGCCGGGTCGGCGCCGATGAACGACGGGGTGGTGGACACCAGCTCGCCGTCGACGACGAGGTTGGACAGCGACACGTGGTGCCCGCCGAACCGCCAGCCCCACGCCCCGGTGGCGCCCGGCTGGCCGAACACCCGCAGGTAGTACATCCCCGGGTCGCGTCCCCGCTCGCGCCCCCAGTCGACGGACCAGCCCTCGGCGCGGTCGAGCACGTTGTCCAGGCCGAGGATGGCGGCGGCGGTGACGTACCCGGCCTCGGACAGGCCGGTCGAGACGAGCCGCAGGGCCAGCCGCTGCTGGGCCGGGCGCTGGGCGCCGAGAGTCAGCCCGCCGTGGTCGGTCGGGGTGTAGAACCAGCGCCTGCGCTCGGCGTCGGACTCCGCGTCGGCGCTGGGCGCGACGCCGGCCGCCATGGCCCGCTGCGCGGGATCGAGCGCGTCCAGCCACGCCGCCGCGGCGACAGCCATGGCGCCGGCGACCTCCGTGCTGGCGACCCCCGTCCCGGCGACCTCTCTGGTTGTATCCACAAGCCCAAGGCTAACCTTTCGGTCAGGACCGGATAAGAGGAGCAGCATGCCAGAGGCGACGACTGAGCAGCGGGTCACGGTAACGGTCACGGACGGGATCGCGGACGTCAGGCTGAACCGGCCGGAGAAGCGCAACGCCCTGGACACCGCGATGTTCGCCGGGCTGATCAGGGCCGGCGAGCAGCTGGCGTCCGAGCCGGGCGTCCGGGTCGTGGTCCTGTCCGGCGAGGGGCCGGACTTCTGCGCGGGCCTGGACTTCGGCTCGTTCGCCGCGATGCGGGACGGCGAGCGGCTCAGCCTGCTGGCCGATGTGCCTCCGGCCGGGGACAGCCCGGCCCAGGCGACCGGGCAGCGCGCCGCCTACGTCTGGGCCGAGCTGCCGGTCCCGGTCATCGCCGCGGTGACCGGTAACGCCCTGGGCGGCGGCCTGCAGATCGCGCTCGGGGCCGACATCCGCATCGTGGCGCCGGACGCGCGGCTGTCCGTGCTGGAGATCAAGTGGGGGCTGATCCCGGACATGACCGGCAGCCAGCTGCTGCCCGAACTGGTCGGCCGGGACGTCGCCAAGGAGCTGACCTTCACCGGCCGCATGGTCAGCGGCACCGAAGCGGTCGCGCTAGGCCTGGCCACCCGGACCGACCCCGACCCGCGCGGCGCCGCGTTCGAGCTGGCCCGCGGCATCGCCGCGCGCAGCCCGCACGCCATCCGGGCGGCCAAGCGGCTGCTCGATCAGGCCGGCCGGACGGACCTGACCTCTGGCTTCGCGGCCGAGCAGAAGGAGATCCGTGCCCTGATCGGCAGCCCGAACCAGGTCGAGGCGGTGGCCGCGGAGTTCGGCAAGCGGCCACCTCAGTTCGCGAATCCGGTGTGAGGGTGACGATCCTGTCAGCCTGAGTTGACAAGTGCGGAACTTGTCAGTTTAAACTGACACCATGACCACGATGACGGAACTGGCCGCGGCGGTGGACAGCCGGGACCCGGCCACCGGGCTGGCCGCGGTGGCCGCGCTGCGCAGGCTGCTCGACGAGCTGGAGGCCGTGCAGGTCAGCAGCGCCCGCGCGCAGGGCTGGACATGGCAGGCGATCGCCGCCGCGCTCGGCGTCCGCCGCCAGTCGGTGCACAAGAAGCACGCCGGGAGGGTGTGACCATGCTGGATGTCTTTGCCCCGTCGGCCCGCCTGGCGGTCATCCACGCCGGGATGACCGCCGCCGACCTCGGGCAGCCCCGGCTGAACGACAGGTTCCTGCTGCTGGCACTGGCCGAGGGCCAGCCGCTGGCCCACCCGGTGGAGCTGGGCGTGACCGCGTCCCGGATCCGCGCCCTGATCGAGGCGCGGGCCCCGCGGCGACGCGACCGCGAGCTGCTCGCCACCCTCGGCATCGACCTGGACGAGGTCCGGCGCCGGGCGGTGGCGGCCACCCTTTCTGATGACCCGGCCCGGTGGCGGCTGCGGCGCTCCCCGGTCCGCCCGCTGCGGGTCACCCTGAGCGGACCCGCCACCGAGATCGTCCTAGACGAGGGCGGCCGCAAGGTCATCGAGGTCGCCCGGTGGGTCAGCCGCCGCGGCCACCGGACGATGATCGAACGCGAGGACCTGCTCTGGGGCGTGCTCGCCGACGGCTCCAGCGAGTCGGTCGGCGTCTTGCTCCGCGGTGCCGCCAATATCAGCCGTATCTGGACCGGCCTGCGCCACTGGCACCGCTCCGGCGGCCGCGCGTTAACGAAGGGCGGTACGGCGAAGCCTTTGTTGCGTACCGTATCGGCGTGAGGTGGCTAGCTGAGGGCTCCGCCGCGGCGCTCGCCGGGGCGCTGCGGGAGGTCGCTCCGGAGCTGACCAGGTACCCGATCGTGATTCCCGGCGAAGCCGGCCAGGAGGACCCGCGGTGGTGGTCGGCGACCGCGCTGCTCGGCGGGGAGTTCGTCGCGAAGTTCGCGTGGTCGCAGCCGGCCGCGCTCCGGGTGCGGCACGAGATCGGCGTGCTGGCCGCACTGGCCCGGCCGCCCGCCGTGCCCTACCTGCCCGAGGTCGTGGTGGGCAGCACCGACCCGGTGGTCCTGGTGACCCGGCGGGTGCCGGGCACGCCGCTGTTCGCGGTGGCGGACTCGATCGACCGGGACCAGGGCGGACGGCAGCTGGCGCGGTTCCTGGCGGCCCTGCACCACCCGGCGGCCCTGGCCCGGGTCGAGGCCGAGACCGGCCCGATTCCCGCCGCTCGCCCGCTGGCCGCGACTAGCGTGCTGCGTGACCGGTTCGCCGCCTGGGTCAGCCCGGACCAGCACCGGGCCGTAGTGCGCTGGTGCGACTGGGCCGACGTGATCCTGGCGGAGCCGGGCCCGGCCGTGCTGGTTCACGCCGACTTTCACGGTGACAACCAGGTCTGGGAGCATGGAGAGCTGCGCCTCGTCGTCGACTTCGAGACCGCCGCCGCCGCCGAGCCCGAGTACGACCTGAGTTGCTTCCCCGGTCCCGGGCTGGGACCCGGAGTCGAGTTGCTGACCGCCACCGTGCGCCATTATGAGCAGGCCGCCGGCCACCCGCTGTCCGTGGAGCGGATCATGGCCTGGCATGTCCGCCAGGCCCTTGGCGACGTCCTGTGGCGCACCGACCTCGGCATCCACCTCGCCGACCACCGGACCCCGCCGGACTGGGTCGACGACCTGGCCCACCGCTTCCGCGCCCTCGGCCTCGGTCCGTAGCCGGTTTCGTATAGATACGAAGCTCTGCCCGGACTGCCTCTGAGCCGTCGCCCCGGCCTTCAGCCCTGGACGATCGAGGTGCCCTGGACCTGGATGTGCACCGCGGCCAGCGGGGACGCGGCCGGGCCGCTGACGACCGCGCCGTTGGCGATGTTGAACCTGCTGCCGTGGCACGGGCAGTTGATGGTGCCGCCGGACACGCTGCCGACGGTGCACCCGGCGTGCGTGCACACCGCGGTGAAGGCCTTGAACGTGCCCGACTGCGGCTGGGTGATGACGATCCTCTTCTCGGTCAGGATGGTGCCGCCGCCCACCGGGACCTGGGAGGTGGAGGCGAGCGCGGCGGGCGCGTTACCGCCCGCCGCACCGGACGCCGAAGCGGCGGACGCCGAAGCACCGGACGCCGAAGCGGCGGGCGCGGAATCGGTCCCGGCGGGCTGGGTCCCCTGGGGGCCGTTGACCCCGCCGCTGTTGGAGTTGTAGGTGGTGCACCCGGTCAGCGCGGCGGCACACGCCGCGCCGGCACAGGCCAGGACGGTGCGGCGGCTTGATTCAGCCATCAAGGGCTCCTCAGCGGTGGACGCCGAACGTGGAAAAGAACCAGTACGCCGAGGTTAGCCAGATAAGAACCAGGGCGGTGAAGACGACGGCACCCCAGAACGGCAGCACCCAGCCGGGCAGGCCCTTCTTCGGCAGGATCAGCATCTTGACCGTGAACGCGCCGAAGAACAGGCAGCCGAAGAGCGAGTGGAGCAGGACCCGGGTGCTGTAGTTCTGGAAGCCCAGCGCGTAGAGGCAGTGAATCGCGACCGGTACCGCCGCCAGGAACGCGATCCGGCCGGACCAGCGGTGCAGCGCGCCGGTCCACGAGGGCGCGGTGACCCGGGGAACCTTCCCGTACATCACCAGGGCCGAGACGACCTGGACGATCGCCAGGACCGTGGCGACGGTGGCGAGCCACGACTTCACGTAGCCGGGGCTGGAGAAGCCGGCGATGTTGACGGCGATGCCGGTCGGGCTGTGCAGCCGCCCGTAGAGGCCCAGGGTCAGCGCGACCAGGCCGCCGATCACGCAGGGGATCACGAGCATGGCCGTGCTCGATGCGGCGCGTTGCGGCGGCAGGGGCTGTCGTGCGGTCGGTGCGGTCATGGTGTTTCTCCTCAGAATCCGCTGCCGGTGACACCGTTCACCGGGACGGCGTGCAAGACAGTGCCCTTGTAGGTCGCGGTACGGCTGGCCAGGTCGAGGGGCGGCGCGGTGACCGCCGACGGCGTGGCCGAGGTGGAGTCGGGCTCGAGCGAGCCGATCTTCGTGCCGTCGTTCAGCACGATCCAGCCGGCCTTGACGGTGGTGCCGTCCACGTCCGCGGTGGCCCGGTACAGGCCGGCCCCGGACGACTTCGACACCGCGCCCGCCGAGAAGTTGAAGTCGGTGCCGTGCGCGACGGCGCTGCCGGTCATTTCCCCGACGCCGTAGGACGCGTCCAGCGTGGCGTTGTTCTTGCCCGTCAGCGTGATCTTGCCGTCGCTGCTGACCGGGCCCGAGAACCACTCGTCGAGCGTCGAGCCGTTACAGATGTACACGATCACCTGGCCGTTGTAGACGCTGATCGCGATCGTCGCGCCGCCGCCTTTCACCTTGCTCGCGTAGTTGGCCCGGGCTGGCCCGGCCGCGTACGGAGTGGCGGTGGGGGAGGCCGACGCCGACGCGGGGGCCGGCGAGGAAGCCGGTGCCGGCGAGGAAGCAGAAGCGGATGGCGAGGCGGTCGAACCGTAGCTCGCCGGCGCCTTGACCGGCGTTTGCAGCATGCTGGCGATCAGCAGCGCGACGCCGAGGGCGGCACCGGTCAGCAACGTGATGAGCGGGGTGTTGCGCTTCATATTGCGTCCTACGCAGCCGAGGTGTAAGCGGGTTCAATGCCGCCCGGCTGGAGGCCCCGGGCACCTGTCAGTACGGAGAGGGAATCACAGTTCCAGATACACCGGCAGTGCACAAGACGGTAAATACGCGTAGTGGTTATGCAGGCGTTACGTGGACCTGGAGCTCAGCCGTCAGCGAGCTCAGCCGCCAGACAGCTGGGCCACGATCTGCTCGGCGATGGCCAGGGAGGCCGTCGCGGCCGGGGAGGGCGCGTTGCGGATGGCCGTGACCGAGCCGAGCTGGTGGATGCGGAAGTCGTCGACCAGCGACCCGTCCGGGTCCACCGCCTGGGCGCGCACCCCGGCCGGCGCCGCGGTCACGTGACCGGGCTCGAGCCAGGGCAGGTAGCTGCGGGCTTCGGCCAGGAAGACGCGGCGGGACACCGAGCCGCGCATCTCCCGCAGGCCGGCCCGCCAGTTCTGCCTGGCCAGCCGCCGGAAGGCCGCCGAACGGGCCAGCCGGGACAACTGCTCGGCCGACACGTCGCGCCACCGGTAGCCCTCCCGGGCGAGCGCCAGCACGGCGTTCGGCCCGAGGTCGGACTCGCCGTCGATACGCGGGGTCAGGTGGACGCCGAGGAACGGGTAGGCCGGGTCGGGCACCGGGTAGATCAGGTGCTGCACCTTGTCTTTCACCTCGGGCCGCAGCCGCAGGTACTCGCCGCGGAACGGGACGATCTCCGGCCCCGTTTCGTCGCCCGCCGACCGGGCCAGCAGGTCGGTCTGCAGGCCGGCGCAGATCACCAGCCGGGACACCGTGCGGATCCCGTCCGGGACGCGGACCTGGACGCCGTCGCCGTGACGGCGCACCGCCATCACCGGGGTGCCGGTCAGCAGCTCGCCGCCGGCGTCGGTCAGGTCCCGGGCGAAGGCGCGGGCGATTCCGGGGTAGTCGGTGATGGCGGTGGTGGGGGACAGCAGCGCGGCCACGCCCGCCACGTCCGGCTCGAGGGCGCGGATGTCCGGGCCGTCCAGCCAGCGCACCCCGGGCACGCCGTTGGCCTCGGACCGGCGCTCGATCTCGCGCAGCCGCTGGGTCTCGAGCTCGTCCCGGGCCACCACGAGCTTGCCGCGCTCGTCCCACGGCAGGTCACGTTCGGCGCAGTAGGCGCGGAGCAGTTCCACGCCGCGCCGGGTCATCTTGGCCTTCGCCGAGCCGGGCTGGTAGTAGATCCCCGCGTGCACCACGCCGGAGTTACGGCCAGTCTGGTGCCGCGCCACCGCGGGCTCTTTCTCCCACACCGTCACCGGCACGCCCGCCCGGGCCAGCTGCCGGGCCGTGGCCAGCCCGACGATCCCCGCTCCGACAATTCCCACTGGTTGGCTCACCGTGCGTACATTACCGCTGCCCCTGCGAGAACCTGCTGATCAGGTCCTGGTAGAGGCCGAAGGCGGGCTTGGGCGTGTAGTCGTCGGTCATCAGCCCGAACCGGCAGAACAGCCCGGAGCCGTCCGAGCGGGCGTCGCGCAGCGTGTGATGGATGTATCCGGTGATGTTGAGCGCCGCGGCGTGACGGGAGATTACGTCGATGACCGTGCCGAGCACCTCGGCCTGGCGTGCCTGCGGCCGGCCCGGGCCGGTGGGCCAGCCGTGCTCGGTCACCACCAGCGGCAGGTGCCCCAGCCCGGCCGGCGCCAGGTTGTCCCGGCGGTGCCCGGCCAGCAGGGCCTCGACGACACCGGCCAGGTGATCCGCCGCAACCGGGCGGAAGACGTCGGGAAAGAAATCCAGGCCGATGAAGTCGAGGCCGGCGACGAACTGCTTCCCGCCGGCCCGGGTCAGCTCGGTGAAGAAGCCAGCGGCCGGGCCCGGCAAAGGGGTGCTGTTGCAGCCGACCTTGATGTCGCGCCCACTCCGTTCGGCCGCTTGTTTTGCGGTCTTGACCCCGGCGATGAGCGCTTCGGTGACCCCGGGGTAGGCACCGTCCAGGGCGGGGTCACCGGTGACGTTGGGTTCCTCGCAGACCTGGAGGGTGGCCAGGTGCTCGCCGTGGCGGCCGATCAGGTCCTCGACGAACGCGCAGAAGCCCGCCACGTCACCCGAGCGGGAGTGGTACTGGGCGACTAGGTCGAGCGTCCGCCCGCGGCCGAGGTAGCGGTCATAGCCCGCCGGGGTCTGCCGCGGGACGGGGGGAACGGTATCGCCGGGGTCGGCGTAGGCGTCGTAGGCCCGGACCGTGAATGGCCGTCCGGTGCAGCCCTGGAGCTGGTCGAGCGCCTGATTGATCCGGTCCGGCTCGTCCGGCGGGCCGCCCAGATCGATGCCCCCGAGCGCGCTGCCTGGGTAGATCCCGAACGTCAGCCTTGCGCTGATGCCGTCGGCCATGCCAGCCCTCCGTCCCTGATCTCATCGGCCAGCGCCAGCACCCACTCCCGTTCGGCCTGCATCAGCACCAGCGCGTACTCCGCCTCGATGACGAACAGGCGGGGCACCCTCCCGTCGGCCAGGGCTTCGTCCAGGCGGCGGTGGTCCTCGTCCGCCAGGACGGCGAGCCGCTCGGCTCGTTCGGCCAGGGCCGCGGCGGCCCGGGCCGGGCCGAGCACGCCGATGTGGCTGACCGCCCCGAGGAACTCGGTGAACTCCCGGCGGGGCGTGCGGATCCGGGCGTCCAGCCGCCGGACCAGTTCGTCCCGGCCGTCCTCGGTGAGGGCGTACGGGGTTCGCTGCGGGCGCGCTCCCTCCTGCTCGGCGGGCAACGGCTCGATCCAGCCGGCCCGGGCCATCGCTTCTACCGTGTCGTAGACCGATCCGCGGTTGACCGGCACGCCGCGCTCGGCGAGCGTCACGGCTAGCTGATACGGGTGCATGGGCTGTTCCAGCAGGGCGCCCAGCACGGGCAGCGCGACCGGGTTGGCGAGAGCGTCACGAGGCATATCAGAACTCTACTATCAGTATTCTGCTATACACAAGGGCTGCCCAGCCATGGTGCTCGCGGACACGCCCGGGGTGCGGGCGACAACCACGCCCGGGACGGCCACGGCCGGCCACAATGGGTGCGATGCGCTACATCGTCATCGGGGCCGGCGGCGTCGGCGGGACCATCGGCGGGCGGCTGGCCCAGGCGGGGCACGAGGTGGTGCTGGTGGCCCGCGGCCCGCACCTCGACGCGCTCCGCGTCCAGGGCGGCCTGCGGCTGGCCACCCCGGAAGGCACGTCCGTCATCGGCGTTCCCGCGGTGAGCGGGCCGGACGAGGTTGAGCTGTGCGCCGGCGACGTCCTTCTCCTGGCGACCAAGACCCAGGACGCCGAGGCGGCGCTGGCCGGGTGGGCGTGGAAGCCGGTGCAGGGCGGCACCGTCGCCGCCGAGGACCTGCCCGTGCTCTGCGCGCAGAACGGGGTGGCGAGCGAGCGGCTCGCGCTGCGCCGCTTCCGGCATGTGTACGGGGTGTGCGTCTGGCTGCCGGCCACTCACCTGGAGCCCGGCTTGGTGGCGGCGCAGGGCGCCCCGCTGTCCGGGCTGCTGCACGTCGGCCGGTACCCCTCCGGCACCGACGGGACCATCGAGCGGATCGGCGCCGATCTGGCCGCCAGTCGCTTCGTCGCCCCGGTGGTCCCGGACATCATGCGCTGGAAGCACGGCAAGCTGCTGGCCAACCTGGCCAACGCGATCGAGGCAGTGTGCGGTCTCGGTGATCATTCCGAACTGCGCCGCCGCGTGCGGGCCGAGGGCAAGGCGGTACTCGGCGCGGCCGGCATCGCGTACGCCGGCAGCGAGGAGAACACCAGGTTCCGGGCCGACCAGGTGCAGGTCGTCAAGATCAATGGAACCGAACGGGGTGGTGGCTCGTCCTGGCAGAGCCTGACTCGCGGTACCGGGTCGATCGAGGCCGACTACCTCAACGGGGAGATCGCGCTGCTCGGCCGTGAGCTCGGCGTGCCCGCGCCGGTCAACGAGGTGCTGCAGCGGCTGGCCAACCAGGCGGCCCGGGAGCGCCGGGCTCCGGGCAGCGTCACTCCCGCCGAGGTCCTGGCCCTGGTCTGAGACCCCCTAGTCCCGCGCCAGCAGGACCAGCGGGGCGGGAGCATCGGACGGCACGTCCGGCACCGCGCCGGCCAGGAAGCTGCGGACCGACGCGGCGAACAGTTCCTCCGCCGTCAGGCGGTTACACGCCAGTTCCTGCGCGAGCATCGGCTCGGTGTCCGGATCGACGCTGGCGAAAACCTGCCCGGCCTGGGCCGGGCTCTTAGCCGCCGCGGCCAGCGAGGCGCCCAGCGTCAGGGTGTCGAGCCCGTCGATGACCAGGATCCGCTGCCCGGGCGGGACGCCGATCTCGGCCAGGATCCGGACGCCGATCTCGTAGTTGCGGACCAGCAGGTCCCGCGGCATGAACTCGAGCAGGATCGGCGCGGCGTTGCGGTGGCTCAGCACCGCCCGGCGGAACGCCAGGCTGATCCCCACGAACCAGTCCACCCAGGTCGCGCACGTGGCCGGGTCGGGCAGCCGGGTCGCCAGCACGATGGCCCGGGCCACCGTGCGCAAGATGTCGGCCCGGTCGGCGAAGTGGTGGTACAGCGACGGCGCCGCCACGTTCAGCTCCCGCGCCAGCCGGGGCAGGCTGAACGCGTCCAGGCCCTCACGGTCGATGATCAGCAGCGACGCTTCGACGACGGCGTCGTGACTGATCAGCGGGCTGGCCGGTCGCGGCATGATCTCCATTATGGGTCCGCGGATTCCTGTGAGCCGGGTCACTGCCGGAATTTACCTATGGCCGTTAGGATTTATACCGAACGAGTGCGGTGACAGCCCTGGTCTCCGCCGGAGGGAGAAACATGCGCGACGCGGTCATCGTCGAAGCGGTCCGGACGCCGGTCGGCAAGCGCAATGGCGGGCTGTCCGGGGTACATCCGGTGGAGCTTTCCGCGCACATCCTCAAGTCGCTGGCGCAGCGGAGCGGCATCGACCCCACGGCCGTCGACGACGTGGTCTGGGGCTGTGTATCGCAGGTCGGCGAGCAGACGCTGGACATCGCCCGCACCGCGGTGCTCGCCGCCGGCTGGCCGGAGACGGTCACCGGGGTCACGGTGGACCGGCAGTGCGGATCGAGCCAGCAGGCGGTGCACTTCGCCGCCGCCGGGCTCATCGCCGGGCAGTACGACGTGGTGGTGGCGGGCGGCGTGGAGTCGATGAGCCGGGTGCCGATGGGCAGCTCGATCAACGGCCAGAACCCGCTCGGCACCTCGTTCCTCGAGCGCTACCACGGGGTCTTCCCCAACCAGGGCGTCGGCGCCGAGATGATCGCCGAGCAGTGGGGCTTCTCCCGGCAGCAGGTCGACGAGTTCTCCCTGTCCAGCCACGAGCGGGCGGCGGCGGCTCAGGACGAGGGCCGGTTCGACGCGCAGATCGCCCCGGTCACGCTGGACGACGGCACGGTGATCTCCAAGGACGAGGGCATCAGGCGCGGCAGCACGCTGGAAAGCCTCGGCGGCCTCAAGACGGTCTTCAAGCCCGAGGGCGGCGTGATCACCGCCGGCAACTCCTCGCAGATCTCCGACGGCTCGGCCGCGCTGCTGATGACCACCAGCGAGAAGGCCGCCGAGCTCGGCCTCACCCCGATCGCCCGGGTTCACACCGCGGTGCTGGCCGGCGCCGACCCGATCATCATGCTGACCGCGCCGATCCCGGCCACCCGCAAGGCCCTGCAGCGTTCCGGCCTGTCGGTGGACGAGATCGGGGCGTTCGAGGTCAACGAGGCCTTCGCCCCGGTGCCGCTGGCCTGGCGGGCCGACATCGGCGCCGACGGCAAGGCGCTCAACCCGAACGGCGGCGCGATCGCCCTCGGTCACCCGCTGGGCGGCTCCGGCGCGCGCATCATGACCACGCTGGTCCACCACATGCGGGACAACGGCATCCGGTACGGGCTGCAGACCATGTGCGAGGGCGGCGGCCAGGCCAACGCCACCATCCTCGAACTGCTCTAAGTTCGAGCCAGTACGTCACGGACGGCCGGGGTGCACATGGGCCCCGGCCGCGCCACCAGTACGGTCAATATTCCGGCCGTAGAGTGAGGGCGTGAATCAGTTCGTGCCGCCCAGCCTGGAGGTACTCGGCGCAGCGCCGCCCGCCGAGCGGGCTGACGCCGCCCGCAACCGGCAGCACCTGCTGGCCACCGCGCGCGAGATGCTGGCCGGGCAGGGCGCGGACACGCTGACCATGGACGGCCTGGCTGAACGGGCCGGCCTGGGCAAGGGCACGGTGTTCCGCCGGTTCGGCACCCGGGCGGGTATCTTCCGGGCCCTGCTCGACGACACCGAGCGCGATTTCCAGGAACAGGTCCTCTCCGGGCCGCCGCCGCTCGGTCCCGGCGCCCCGCCGCTGGAACGGCTGGTCGCCTACGGCCAGGCCCGGGTCGCCTTCCTGATCGAGCACGCCGACATCGCCCGCGCCACCCTCGACGGCGGCCAGCCCATCCCGGCCGGATCGAGCACCCCGCTCTCCCAGCTCCACATCCGCGTCCTGCTCGGACAGCTCGACCTGGGCCCGGCCGACCTCGACATCCTGGCCGTCCAGCTCACCGCCGCTCTCGACGGCCCGCTGCTGCTCTACTTGTCCGCCACCGACCTGGCCGAAGACCCCGCCCGGACCGCCCGCCGCATCACCCGCGGCTGGCGCGACCTCATCCACCGCGTCACCCGCCCCTGAGCCCGGCCGGGGCTTGCCTCTGCCCGGCCGTTCCATGATCGCGAAGGATTCACTACGTTTTTTGATATAAAACCTTTCGCGATCATGGACGATATCCGCATCTCAAGCTGCGGTGATGCTGGCGGTGGCGGCCAGCTTGACGGCGGCGGTCCGGTCCGGGGCGCTGGCGGTGCCGCCGGGGGCGGCGGTGGACAGGGCGCCGGCGGCGCAGCCGAGGGCGGCGGCCCGGGGCAGCTCCATGCCGTCGAGGAGCCCGGCGATCAGGCCGGCGTTGAAGCAGTCGCCCGCGCCGGTGGTGTCCGCCGGGATGACGGGCGGCAGGCTGACCCGGTGCCGGACGGGGCCGTCGACGCACAGCGCGCCGCGCTCGCCCAGCTTGACGACGAGCCGGGCGCCGGAAGCGGTGAGCTTCGCGACGGCCTCGTCCAAGGACAGCGCGCCGCTCAGCCGCAGCGCTTCGGCCTCGTTGGGAAGCAGCAGGTCAGTCGCGCCGATCGCGGCGGCCAGGTGCTCGCTGGTCCACTGCCCGGCCGGATCCCAGTTGGTATCCAGTGACGTTGTCGCGCCCGCGGCCCGGGCGGCGGTGAACAGGCCGGCCAGGCCGGGGCCGAGCGAGGCCTCGAGCAGGAACAAGGAGCTGGCGTGCACATGCCGGGCCCCGGCCAGCAGGGAAGCGGGTACATCCGCCGCGGTCAGCGAGGCCACCGCGCCCAGCGCGGTCAAGATGGCGCGGTCGCCGCCCCGGGACAGCGCCACCGTCATCCCGGTCGGCATGTCGTCCCGGACCACGACCGCCTCGACGTCCACGCCCTCGGCGGACAGCTGGTCCAGCATGAAGCGCCCGGCCGGGTCGGCGCCGACCGCGGCGGCCAGCGCGACGCTCAGCCCGAGCCGCGCGGCGGCCACCGCGGTGATCGCCGCCGAACCGCCGATGACCAGCGAGATCCCGTCGACGAGCTTTTCCTGCTGACCGAACGACGGGGTGACATCGTCGCCCGTCACCAGCACGTCCGGGTTGCAGTCGCCCAGGACGACCAGATCGGCGCTAGGCCGTGACAACGTCGACCCCGGCGGCTTCGAGCAGGGCGGCGTCCTCGGGGTTGATGCCCCCGTCGGTCACCAGGACGTCGATCTCGGCCGGAGTGCAGATCCGGGCGAACGCGCGCTGGCCTACCTTGGAGCTGTCCGCGACGATGACGACCTTGCGGGCCTGCCGGCCCATCAGCCGGTTGATGCTCGCCTCGCCCTCGTGGTGCGCGGTCGCCCCGGCCACCGCGTCGATCGCGTCCACCCCCAGGAAGGCGATGTCCAGCGTGACCTGCTCCAGCACGCCGGTGGCGAGCGGCCCGGTGAGCTCATAGGACTGCGGCCGGGCCACCCCGCCGGTAGTCACGATCTTGATGTGCGGCCGGATGGCCAGCTCGGTGGCGATGTTGAGCGCGTTGGTGACCACGGTGAGCGAGGGCGACGGGCCGGCCTCGCCCAGATCCGGGCGGGTAGCCAGGGCGCGGGCCACCTCGGTGGTAGTGGTGCCGCCGTTCAGGCCGACGGCCTGGCCGGTCCGGACCATGCCGGCCGCCAGCGCCCCGATGCGCTGCTTCTCGGACGGATGCCGTTCGGTCTTATAGCGCAGCGGCAGGTCGTAATTGACCCCTTCGGCGACCGCGCCGCCTCGGATCCGGGTGAGCATCTGCTGGCCGGCCAGCTCGTCGAAGTCCCGGCGAATGGTGGCCGCGGACACGTTCAGCGCCTTGGCGGCGTCCTCCACCTGGAGCTGGCCCGCCGCGGCCAGCAGTTCCAGCAGCTCGTTCCACCGGCGGTAACGACTCACCGGCGCCTCCTCCCCACACGCCCGCGGGCACGGCGCCGATGACGCCGAGCAGCCGGGCTACCTCGGGCGCGATCGCGTCGCGTCCCGCCGAACCGTACCTCCTGGGATCAACCACCGCAGAGTCGGCGGACAGGTAATCCCGGACGGCGGCGGTGAAGACCTTGTTCAGCTGGGTCGCGATGTTGATCTTCGTCATCCCGGCCCGGACCGCGGCCGCCAGGTCCTGGTCCGGGACCCCGGACGAACCGTGCAGGACGAGCGGGACCCTGACGGCCTGGCGCAGCCGTCCCACCAGGTCGAAGTCCAGGACCGCGTCCCGGGTCAGCATGGCGTGCGAGCTGCCGACCGCCACCGCCAGCGCGTCCACGCCGGTGGCGGCGACATAGCCGGCCGCCTCGTCCGGGTCGGTACGGGCAAGCGGCGAGTGCACGCCGTTCTTGCCGCCGATCTCGCCCAGCTCGGCTTCGACCCAGACGCCCTGATCCCGGCACCACCGGGTCAGCTCGGCGGTGGCCCGGACGTTCTCGCGGGACGGCAGGCCGGACGCGTCGAACATGACCGAACCCAGCCCGAGCCGGACCGCCGCCCGGACCAGGTCCCGGCGGGAGGCGTGGTCCAGGTGCACCGCGACGGGCACCGCGGCCGCGGCCGCGACGGCCAGGCAGGCGCGCGCGATGGGGTCCAGGGCGCCGTGCCAGGCGGCGCAGTTCTCGCTGATCTGGAGCACGACCGGGGCGCGCACCGCCTCGGCCCCGGTCACGATGGCCTCGGCGTGCTCGATGCCGATGACGTTGAACGCGCCGGCGCCCCGGCCCGCGGCGCGGGCCGGGCCGATGATCTCACCCATGGCGGCCAGCGGCATCAGCCGGCCTCGTC
>JAJKHX010000049.1 GCA_021154785.1 Nocardiopsis sp. | reverse complement strand
GCCACGAAGACGGCCCCGGCCGCTACCGCCGCGGCCAGCCAGGTCCCGGCCCCTCGGCCCCTGCTGACCGTCCCGCCCTCCTGGCCGCCACGGGAGGCGGTCACGAGCCGGGCCTGCCGTACGTGCTGGCGCCCTTGCGGAACGCGGTGATCGCCGCCGGGCTGCTGAGACCGAAGGCCTGGCCTACGTTGTTCGTGGAGTTGAACCAGACGAACCCGAGCAGCCCGTAAGAGCGGACGCCGCCGAACAGGTCGCTGATCTTCGCGGGCTGGTCCGCGGCGGGCACCGCGCCCGTCTCGGCGATCAGGATCGGAGCGCTCGTCAGCGCGCGCACCACGCCGATGGTCGGCCCGAACAGCGGGGCGAACTGCCACGATGACTTGAGGTAGTAGCCGTCGATGCCGACCCAGGTCACGTAGTCCCGGCCCGGCCACCACCGGGCCGGGCTCGGGATCTTGCCGTGCCGGGAATCGTCCATCACGTTGACGGTCCACAGCCAGGTGACGTTGCCTGCCCCGAGCGCGCGGAACAGGCTGACGATGTGCCGCCAGGCCGCGATGAAGGTGGCGGGGGACGTCCTGGAGTAGCCCCACGAGTACCAGTCGCCGTTCATCTCGTGGCCGAAGCTCACGATGACCGGGTAGCGGTAATGCCGCACGGCCTCGGCGTATGAGCTCAGGTAGCCGTCGTAGTGCCCGGCGGCGATGGCCGCGACGCTGATGTTCTCCGGATCCATCTGGACCAGCGGCACGGCACCCTCACTGGCCACGGTCCTGGCGAAGCCGGCCGGGAACGACTGGTACCAGCCGCTGTAGTACATGACCACGTCCGGGTGGGTACCGGTGGCGTTCCTGAACGCCGTCACCCCGGCGTACGTGCGCGGTGCGGTCGGCGTGTATACCCCGAGGTAGGAGCCCGACGCCGGCGGCAGGTGGACCGGCAGCGGACCGGTCGGGCCGGAGGACGACTGGTTGTAGACGATGATGCCCGCCACGATCGCGGCCGCGGCCGCCACGGCTGCGCCGGCCCTGATCCACCGCCGGCGCGGGCCGGTACGCGGTACCCCTTTCACCTGCCGTCTCCTCCCCTTATGCGTCATGCTGTTCCCTCCCCCGGCCGGGCGCGTTTCCAGACGCCCTTCGCCGGTGTCATGAGCGGCGCCACCATGTAGAGCTGGATGCCGCCCAGGATCTCCGTCGCCCAGTACTGGTGCCACCCGTACTGGTGCACCCTCAGGGCCAGGCCCGCCCAGAGGAGTGCCTGTACGGCGATGATCCACGTGCACAGGATCCGGTTGACCACTACCGGGACCTGTCCCCGGTCAGGGGACGCCCCGGTCGGTACCCACTCGGCCACCCGCCCCCGGATCGTGCACCACACCGAGTACAGGTGACAGCATGAGTTGATGACGCAGACCCGGTAGATGGTCGGCCGCCAGCCGCGGCTCAGCACCGGGAACGCGAACAGGCTCGCCGCCAGCGCGGGCAGGATCGGCAGGTAGTTGTGCGGGTAGACGCGGCCGGGGTAGCACCAGATCATCGTCAGCGTCGGGAACGGCCCGGTGAGCAGCAGCGCCGCCGAGGACAGGTAGTACAGGAACGCGGCCCAGAAGGCGGTCCGCTGCCGCCAGCTGAACGGTGCCTCGATGAAATGCCGATCCGTCATCAGCATCATCGATGACCGGCACCAGCGCGCCTGCTGGTTCGCCAGCGACGGGAAGTCCGTCGGTGCCACGCCCTTGGCCAGGCACAGCGGCAGGTACCTGGTCTCGAAGCCGGCCCACCACAGCTTCACCCCGGAGTGGACGTCCTCGCCGATCGGCACCTGGGCGAAGCCCCCGGCGGCCCGCACGGCCGCCCGCCGGTAGACCAGGTTCGTGCCCGCGCAGATGGCGGCCTTGTGCCGGTCCCGGGCGGGCTGGATGAACCGGAAGAAGATCTCCTGCAGGGTCCCGGCGTAGCGCTGGATGTAGGAGAATGACCGGTCGCTCACGTCGTAGTACTGGGCGGTCTGGACGATGCCGACCTCGGCGTCGCCGAAGTAGGGCATGGTCTCGTAGAGGAACTCCGGCCGGACCGCGAAATCGGCGTCGATGACCGCGATGAAGTCCCCGGCGCTGATGCCGAGGGCGTGGGCCAGGTTGCCCGCCTTCTTCATCTCGCCCGGCCGGGGGCGCAGCACGTACCGGAAGCCGTACCGGTCCGCGAGGTCGCGCACGTCCTCCCGGCCCGAGTCGTCGAGCGCGTACACGGTCATCGTCCCGTGCCAGGTCAGCGCGCTCACGTGCCGGAAGGTGTTGTCCAGCACGGCCAGCGGCTCGCCGCAGCTGGGCAGGAACACGTCCACCGTCTCGCCCGCGGGTCCGCGGGCGGCTCCGGCCCGGTACCGGGCCACGGTGGCCTGGTGCGCGGCCAGGCTCAGCCGGGGCCGCCCGATGCGCAGCCAGAAGTTGACCACCACCGGCGGCACCATGACCATGAGCAGCAGCCACATGACCGGGGCGATGAGCCAGGCCCGTTCGGCTACCTTGATGTATCCGTACAGGACGCCCGCCGCGGCCACCAGCAGCCAGCAGAAGACCCAGCGCCGCGACGGGCCGAAGTACGTGTACTTCTCCTGGTCGTCCGGCGGCCTGGGCAGGTAGGCCAGCGGCGGCGGCGCGGCGACCGACGGCTCAGTGACGGCCACGGTCACCTCCGGCGAGGGCGGGCGCCCGTGCCGCCCAGACCGTGAACGGCCCGGTTCGGGACAGCACGTAGTAGCCGCCCGCGCGGTGCATGTCCGCGGTAATCAGCACGTCGGCGGCTGCGGTGTCGCCGAAGTCCAGGATCACCAGCGAGAAATAGTGCCGGCTGATCGCGGCGGCATAGGAGGGCGCTCCCGGCGCGGCCTGCCCGTAGCGGAAGTACCAGGTATCTGACCAGCGCGGCCAGGGCACCTGGTTCCTGAGGTAGTAGGCCTCGACATCGTAGTCCTCGGCCAGGTACTGGCCGGGGTGGGCGCGGACCGCCGAGCGCAGGACGGCAACCGCCGCGGCCGAGTCCGGCCAGGCCCGGAACAGGGTGCCTGCCTGCCCCAGCGAGCCGAACAGCGTGGCTGCGGCGATGGGCAGCGCCATGACGGCGGCCCAGCCGTATCCGGGGTCGAGCCGGCTCAGCCTGGCCATCGCGTAGCCCGCGGCGATGGCGGCGAACCAGGCCCCCGGCACCACGTGCTTGTGCAGGCTGACGGTGGTGTGCAGCACGGCCTGCCCGGCCGGGGCCAGCAGCGCGGCCGCGGCTAGCGCAGCGGGAAGCGGCTTGCCGCCGGATTCCGCTCGCCCGGCCAGCGCCATCGCCGCGCCCAGCGCGGCGAGCACCAGGATCAGGCTGGTCCAGATGTACGCGCTGCGCAGCACGGCCGATACCGCGGCATCGGCGGGCGGGCGGGCCAGGGTGCTGGCGGTGACGCCCCGCCAGTAGGCGCGGCCGCCAGCCGCGAGAGCCGCTCCGGCCAGCGCGAGCCAGGAGCCGCCCGCGGTGACGAGCGCGGTCAGCCAGGCGCGGCCGGGCTGCTCCCGCCGCGCGGCCAGCGCGGCCACGGCCAGCACCACCGGCGTGAACAGCACGGTCGGGTACGCCACGGCGTCGGCCGCGGCCAGGGCGAGGCCCGCGGCGGCGAGCAGCGCCGCCCGGCTCCGGGACCGCCCGCCGCCCGCCAGCAGCGCGGCCCGCACCGCCAGCCAGGTTGCCAGGCCCAGCAAGAACAGCGCCATCGCGTCGAAGGTGGCGAACGCGCCGAGGAACTGGGTGCCGGCTCCGGTGGCGAACAGTCCCGACGCCAGCAGCGCCGCCCGCCGCCCGTACAGCCGCGCCGTGCTGGCCCAGAGCAGGCCGGTCACGCCGAGCATGAAGCACAGTGACAGCAGGCGGGCGGCCGCCAGCCCGCCCAGGCCGTCGGCCGCGGCGGCCAGCGGCGGATACAAGACCGGCGCCCCGGAGAAGTACGCACCGAACCCGGGCACCGGCGCCTGGTGCAGCCAGTGCGCCCACTCCAGGTGCCCGGCCCGCAGGTAGAGGGCCTCGTCCTGGAACGCCGTGGCGGACCAGACGAGCCGCAGGGACAGGACGGCCTGGACGGCCAGCACGACGAGCAGCGGCCACCACGGCGCGGGCCTGGCCCGCCGGCCGGGTGGCGCGGGCGGCGGGCGCCTCCGGGCAGCGATGCTGCCTGCGGAAAGGTATGTCCTGGGCATGCCGCGCCTACCTGCTGGGCCGGTAGGGCGCCAGTTCATCGCGCACGCCCAGCCGGAAGGAGATCTCGGCCTGCACGTTGTCCTCGATCCGCCAGTCCTGGTGGTAGACGCCGCCCTGCTGCGGCTTGTCGAACCAGACCAGGCCCAGCGTCTTGTACCTGGCCATGCCGTGGAACAGGTCCTGGATCTCGGCGAACTGGCCGGCCCGCGGGCCCACCGCGGTCTCGGACAGCAGCACGGGCTTACCGGTGAGGGTCCGGACCTGGCCGATGGTCTTGCCGAATACGGTGCCGAACCTGTCACCGGGCCGGTAGTAGTACCCGTCGATGCCGACCCACGTGACGTACTGGGCACCTGGCCACCAGGCCTGGATGGGACCGGTGCCCGGCTCGTCTGCCTGGAGCGTCCACAGCCACGTGACGTTCAGGGCGCCCTGGCCGCGGAACAGCGTCACGAGGTGCCGCCACGCGGCCACGAAGGTGCCGGGCGCGGTGTGACCGTAACCCCACGAGTACCACGGGGCGTTCATCTCGTGCCCGAACCCGATGACCACGGCATGCCCGAAGTCACGGACGCGGCCGGCGTAGGCGCGCAGGTACTCGTCGTAGGTGCCGGCTGCGATGGCCGGGACCGAAGCGTCGGTCGGGTCGATCTGCACGAAAGGGATGACGCCGTGCTTCCGGATCGTCCGCGCGAACGCCAGGTCGAACGGCTGCGCCCAGCCGCTGTAGTAGCCGAGCAGGTTCGGCTGCCGCCCTGCCACCTTCGCGAAGGCCGCGGCCGGAGCGTAGTCAGGCGGTGCCCCGGGCTCGAAGGCGCCCAGGTACGAGGCCAGTTCGGGGGCCAGGGTCGCGTGCACCGCCGGCGGCCTGCCGGGCGCCAGCGCGATCAGGCGGCCGACCGCTCCGCCGAGGGCGGCGGCGGCCAGGGCGACGGCCACGAACATCGCGAGCCTGGATTTCATGCGGGCCGGCCTCCAGGAAAGATCACGCGGACCACCATGGCCAGGTTGAGCAGGCCGAAGAACAGCAGGACCGCGAACTGCGGGGAGCCGAGGGCCGCGGTCCGCCACAGGGCTAGCGCCAGCCACAGCACGGCCATGCTGCCGCTCCACCACCTGATTCCCATCCGGAACCGCCGCAGCGAGCCGCCCGGCGTCCTCGTCGGCTGCCAGCTCATCGACCTGCCCCGGGCGCCGTCCCAGATGGCGAACACATGCGCCCAGCCGCGGGCGATGCCGAGCGGCCAGATCCCCGGCCCGAAGCGGGACCGGTGCCACAGCGGGTAGAGCACGAACCCGGTCAGCATGGCCGGGAGCAGGATGACGAAGTTCCTCAGCCGCACCTGACCGGGCAGGCAGGCCAGCATGATCACGGGGATGAGCGGCCCGAAGAAGGTGATCAGCGCGGTGTAGGCGTAATAGAAGAACCCGGAGACGTAGGCCAGCCGGGCCGGGAGCCGCATCGGTATCGACCACAGCCGGCGGGAGAACACGATGCCCACGTTGCCCGAGCACCAGCGGTACTGCTGCCGCACGAACGCGTCCAGGTTGTCCGGGCAGATCCCGGTGGACAGCAGCACGGGCAGGTAGACCATGGACCAGCCGGCCCGGCGAACGTCAAGACCGGTGTGCACATCCTCGGCGTACGGGATGAGGGTCGGGCCGCCCTGCGGCTCGAGCGCGGCCCGCCGGTACACCGCCGAGGTCCCGCAGCATACAGCGGCATCCAGTCGCTGCCTGGCCACCTGGACGGTCCGGTAGAACACTTCCTGGATCGGGCCGGCCGCCCGTTCGATCCACGTCTGCGCGGGACTGGCCCGGAAATACTGCGGTGTCTGCACGATCGCGATCGCCGGATCGTCGAGGTAGGGCAGGGTCTCGGCGAGGAAATCCGGCCGCGGCGCGAAGTCGGCGTCGAGGATGACCAGGTACTCGGCCGAGGTCTGGGTGAAGGCGTGGCGCAGGTTTCCGGCCTTCTTGCCGGCCGGCCAGTCGGGCCGGTGGAGGTAGCGGTAGCCGAACGAGCCGGCCATCGAGCGGGCCCGCTCATCCGGCCCGTCATCGAGGACGTAGGCCCGTGCCTGGCCCGGGTAGGCCTCGATGAGCGCGGACACCGCGGTCCAGGTGTTGCGCAGCAACTCGATCGGCTCGCCGCAGACGGGCAGGTAGATGTCCACGTCCGGATAGGCGGGCGGGCGCCACGCCGCCACCAGGGCCCGGTGCGCGGCCAGGTCGAACCCGGTACCCGCGAAGTTCACCGGCAAGCTGATGACCTGGTATGCCACGTACGTCACGGTGAACAGCAGGAACGGCGAGAGCGCCAGGTCGGCGGTCTCGAACCGGAGCTGGCTGACGATCAGGCACATCGAGCCGATCAGGATCACGGTGGTCAGGTAGGGCAGGTTCCGCTGGACGTAGAGGTACTTCTCGTCGTCGTCCGGCGGACGAGGAGGCACCAGGCCAGGCCGGCCAGTTCCGGCCGGCCTGGCCATGGTCCCGGTGCTGACGGCCCGCTGGCCGGTCACCGCGGCGGCTCGTATCGCCAGATCACGTAGGTACCCGGAGCGGGGCCGTAGGGCACGACGTCGATGATGTGATACCGGGGGTTGCGTCGCAGGTCCGCCGCGATGCTCTGGTCGAGCGACTTCGTGTCGGTGAAGTTCAGCGCCACTACCGAGAAGTAGCCCCGGGCAATGTACATCGCGTAGGTGCCCGCGTTTCCGTCCCCGATGACACCCGCCGTGTCGCTCGGGCCGCCCGTGGGGGCACCGGAGGGCAGGACGATGTTCCGCGTGCTCGACCAGCGCTGCCACTGGCTGCCGGCCGGCAGGTAGTACTCGGCCAGCGACGGATCCTCGACCAGCAGGCGGCCGCCGCTGTCGTCGGCCAGCGGCCGCAGGATCGCGACGAAGGCGGAGGACGACGGCCAGCTGGTGGCGAACATCCACGACTGGGCGGCGCCCAGGGTGACCGGGAAGGAAAGCGCCACCACGCAGGCGGCACTGGTCACGGTGCGCGTGCTCCCCTCCGGGGCGGCCGCGATCAGCCGGTCTACCGCGTAACCCGCGGCTATGGCCGCGAACCAGGCGCCGGTAGCTCCATGCTTGTTGAGGGAGGCGGTGGTGTAGAGGCTGGCCTGCTCGGCCGGCACGAGCAGCGCCGCCGCGGCCAGCAGGGACAGCCGCAATGCCTGCACGCGGCCGGCCCGGCTGGCCCAGGCGATGACCGCGCCGGCTGCGGCGGCGGCCACGATGACGCCGGTCCACGACCAGAAGTGCACGAGGACCGTCACCGGGGCGTCCGTTCCCGCTGCCCGCTCCAGCGTGGTGATGTCGATCCCGTGCAGGTAGCGGCTGCCGCCGATGAGCAGCGCCGGCGTGATGAGGACGGCCAGGACGGCCAGCAGCGTCAGCGCGCGCGCCGCGGCGAGCTTGCCTCCCGGCCTGGGCCAGGCGGTGAGCAGGGCGAGCGCGAGCACTACCGGGTCGAACAGGGCCGACGGGTAGGAGGTCGCGTTGGCCAGCGCCAGCGCGGCCCCGGCGGCGAGCATCCAGCCGGTCGCGTCCGGCCGGTCTCCGGCCCGGACGACGAGCCAGGAGGCCAGCGCGACACCGAACAAAGACATGGCGTCGTAGGTAGCGAACGAGCCCAGGTGCAGCGTCGGCCCGAGCACGGCGAACAGCGCCGCCGCGAAGAACGCGGCCCGGCGGCCGGACAGCAGGCGGGTGACGGCCCACAGCAGCGCGGTGGCGCCGAGCATGAAGGCGAGGGACAGGATCCGGGCCGCGGCCAGGCCTCCGGCGCTGTCGGCCAGCGCGGCCAGCGGCGGGTAGATGACGGGGGCCCCGGAGAAGTACGAGGGGAACGGCGGAACCGGAGTACCGTGCAGCAGCCGGGCCCATTCCAGGTGGCCAGCCCACAGGTAGAGCGCCTCGTCCTGGAACGCCGTGTCCGCACCGGCCAGCCGGAGCGAGAGGGCGGCCTGGAGGGCGAGCGCCGCGAGCAGCGGCCAGTTATCCCGGAGCCGCGGCCCGGCCGTCCGCCGCGGGCGGGGAGCGGCGTGCGTGCCCGCAGCCGTCTGCGCCGCGCCGGGCGGGGCCGAGGTCGGTGACACTGCCGACTGCTGGATCGCCGGACCTAGGTCCATGGTGGCACCTGCCTGAAATCAAGGCATGCGGGGACGCGTGAGAGAGCCTCCCGGCAGCTGACTTACCGTGCTTAAGGTGTCACCTTACGCAGCGCTTCCGTACGAATATGGACACCGCAAACCAGACCGTAACCTCCGGTTCCCGGGCGTGAGGTGTATTCCGCGAATTTAGTGGGAGAAAGTACCTGCGTTCCGCACGGCAGTGTGGCTTCAGGAGGTGCCGTGATACGGCAGAAGCGGCGGATTCCTAATACATTTCATTGTCCTGCTTGAATAGCCGCCCATCCTGTGCTGCGCTATACCGTGCGGTCGTATCGCCCTATATGCGTACCGCACAGGGGGGAGGTTTACCCTATGGCTGACAAGGACCCCGGCAGGGAACTGCCGCAGCGCGCCCCGGGCGCGGCCCGGGCCGGGCCGCCCGTGCGGACCCAGTCGTCTTCTCCCGTGCTCTCCGAGGAACTGCGGCAGCGCAT
>JAJKHX010000048.1 GCA_021154785.1 Nocardiopsis sp. | reverse complement strand
GTTCCCCGGTAACCCTCAGGTGATCGAGTCCGAGACGGCGGCGGAGGCCTCGAAGTCGCGGCGGGCGGCGGCGAACTCGGCCCAGCCGCGGCGCTCGGCGTACTCCAGGTAGACCCCGCCGCAGTCGGCTCGCAGCGGGCAGCCCGAGCACGGGGCGCCGTGCTCCCGGGTCTGGTCGTCCATGAACTGGTCGTAGTTGTCGTAGACCTCGCCGTGGTACATCATCCGGATGAACCGCGAGCCGTCCTCGATAGCCAGGCGCTCGTACGGCGTGACGACGCAGAGCGGGAAGCCCTCCAGGGTGATCTTGTGACCACCAGGAGCGCCTGGGCCGGCCAGTTCGTCGAGCACCGGCAGCAGGTGCGTCCTGGTCTCCTGCACGGTGGGGGCCTGCATGTCGAGGGCGAAGTAGCCGCTGCCGACCGGGTGCAGGTTCGAGATGTTGATGTGGTTGACGCCGAGTTCGATGCACAGCCGGCAGATGTTGCCGATCTGCCCCATGTTCATCCGCGTGACGACCATGTTGACCCGGACCGCGATACCCGCCGCCACCGCGTTCCTGATTCCCTCGATCGTCTCGTTGAAGCCGCCGGGCGTCTGCGTCTGGCAGTCCTGGGTGTGCGCGTCGGCGCCGTGCAGCGAGATCACGAACAGCCGGACCCCGCGCTCGGCCAGCTTGGCAACGAACGCCATGTCCCGCAGCCGCCGCCCGTTGGTCTGGATCTGCACTTCCGGGTAGCCGAACATCTGGGCCGTCTCGAGCAGGTCCATCAGCTGGGGCAAGATGGTGGGCTCGCCGCCGTGCAGGTTGAGCGACTCCCAGTCGTCGCCGGCGTTGGTCACCAGGAACTTCATCAGGTCCTCGTACTTGACCGCGTCGGTCTTGGCGAGCGGGGAGCCGACCACGCAGAACCCGCACTTCTCGTTGCACAGGTCGGTCACGTGCATGCTGAGCTGCTTCATCGTCGATGAGTCCTTTACAGGGTGAGGCCTACGCGGCTCGCCGCCTCGGTGAACACCGCGCGGGTGTCAACCTGGGCGTCGAGGATGGCCAGGTACTCGGCGCGGCCGGCGGCCAGCCGGTCCCGGGTCGCGGTGTCGTACAGGGCCTGTTCGATGCCCTGTACCACGCCGGGCTCGTCGAGGAGCTCGAGGTCGGTGAAGGCACCGGTATAGGGGTTGTCCTTGAGGATCGGCTCCAGGAAGTCGTGGAAGCCGAGCGGCCACATCCGCATCTGGTGCAGCGGGAGCATGCCTTCCAGCCAGGAACGAACCGCGGGGGTGAGCCCGCCGAACCGGGCCTCGACCGCGCCGATGGCCGAAGCGTCGGGCACGGCGAAGCCGTTGGTCAGGACGACCGCGGGGATGCCGGACAGCACGGCCCGGCCCAGCGTGGTCGCCCCGATGTTGAGGCTGAGCACCAGGTCCGCGGCGCCGAGCATGGTCGTGAAGCGGGCCGGGGAGCACGGCGGCAGGGCATGGACCCGGTCGGCCGGGAGCGCCGCCAGCTCAGGCGGCACCTCCCCGATGATCAGGAAGTGGGTGCTGTCCGGTAGCTGGGCCAGGTAATGGGCGAGCAGCCGCGGCACGCCGCTCAGCACGTGGGTCCCGATCGAGGACAGGTACTTGTCCTCGGGCATGTGCTGCCAGGGAGCGATGGTGAGCAGGACCAGGCGGTCCCGCGGCCGAAGGCCGAAGGTCTCGTAGAGGTGGCGCTTGGTGCGCCGGGTCACCCGCTCGGTGCCCTCCCAGAGCCGGAACGGGTAAGCCCGGCCCTCTCGTTCGGGGTGGGCCAGCGGAACCGGGCGCAGGTGCACGTCCATGTCCAGGATCCGCTTGTCGGTCGGCCGGTCCTCCTCGAACATGTCGACCGCGCAGGAGGTCTTGTCCCACTCCCAGATGTCGATCGGCAGGATGGGGATCCCGTACTCCTCGATGAACCAGGAGTGCAGGCCGAACCGTTCCCGGAACACCCCGGTGAAGGTGTAGTAGTCGGACAGCACGATGGCGTCCGGCTTGAACTGGGCGACCTCCTCGTCGAGGAGGAGCCGGACCAGGCGGCCCATCCGCGGCTCGATCGTGGTGTACGGGATGCCGCTGCGCTTGAGGACCTGCTCGGAGACCGGTGAGATGACGAAGTGGCTGCGCACTCCCAAGGGCTCCAGCTGGCGGGCCAGCGACAGGCCGATGACCGTCTCGCCGTAGCCGGCCGTGGACAGGGCGAAGAACATCAGGTTCATTGAGGTCCCCTGGAAAGAGCGGGCGGTATCTGAGCATCGAGGCAGCGCAGGATGCCCACCCGGGTGCCGGCGTCCTCGAACGAGCCGTCGGCGATGGGCACGCCGATGACCTTGAGACCGCGCCGGACGGCGAGGTCGAAGAAATGGCCGATCACCGGCTCACCCGAGCCCGAACCCGGGCCAGGGCCTGGGCCCAGGCCGGAAGCACCGGAGGCGTCCCACTCGGCCAGCCCCTCGTGCAGCAGGTCCGCGAACGCGTCGCTCCAGATCGCCGCGCCCCAGGTGTTGGCGGCCGGCGGGTCGGCGGGCTTGTCGAAGACCCGCACGACGCGCTCCCCGTCCAGCAGCACCGGCCCCAGCCGCTCCGGCTCGGCGGCCGGGAAGACCGCCAGGGCCAGGTCGGCGCCGGCCGCGCAGTACCCGGCCCGCAGCCGGGCCAGCGCGTCCCAGGGCGTGGTGATGGTGTCGGGCATGGCGAAGACCACGTGATCGCCCCGGGTCCAGGAGCGGGCCAGGTCCAGCGCGTAGGGCAGCCCGCGGGCCTCCTCCTGGTAGAGGTAGCTGATCTCGAGACCTACGTGGCGGCCGTCGCCGAAGTAGTTCAGGACGTCGAGCTTCCACGGCGCGACCACCAGGATCACCCGGTCGGCGTCGGCGCTGGCGATCGCGGCCAGGGCGTACTCGGCCACCGCCCGGGCGCGCACCCCGGTGCCGTCCCCGCCCGGCGCGGGCTCGTAGGTGATCGGCAGCAGTTCCTTGGGGTAGCGCAGCGGCGCCAGCCGGCTGCCCCGGCCCGCGGCCGGCAGCACCCCGACGAACTCCCCGCCCCTAACCGGACTGCTCCTAACCGGCCCGCTCACGACCGGACCTCGCCGAACCGGCGGGCCCGCACGGCCTCGGTCAGCAGCTGCTGGAAGTCGTCGCCGGCGTAGTCGGCCAGCGCCTGCCGGCCCTTCTTGGTGAGCAGCACCCGGGCGCACATGTCGCAGCCGTTGGAGAACGTGGTGCCGCCCCACCGCGTCTTCAGCTCTGGCGTCTCGGTGATCATCCGGGCCAGACCCTGCGGACCGAACGCCCGCAGGAACTGATAGCTGTGGTTCTCGTCCGCCTCGGCCATGATCTGGGCGAAGCTCTTGCGCTTGAGGTTGCCGAGGAAGTACACGTCCTTCTCGTCCGGGTGGTGCGCCCCGACCTTGGCCGCGTGGCAGGCGGCCAGGTCGCCGTTCGGGTTGACGATCGGCGTGTGCAGGAAGCAGTGGGAGGCGTAGTGCTCCGGCTCCGGCGGGTGGCTGGTCTGCGCGACCGGCGCGATGTGCGGGCTCGAGATGACCCGCTCCACCGCGATCATCAGCCGGTCCCCGTAGTCCTCGTACAGCGAGCGGATCTGCTGTTCCTCGGCATCCTCGGCGATCGTGATGCACAGGCTGAGGTGCGGGATGCCGCGGGCCAGCGCCCCGTCGATTACGTTCCGCACGTACGAGGCGGGCACCTTCTCCTGGTGGAAGACATCGGTGCTGAGGTAGAAGTGCGTCATCCCGGGCAGCTGGTCCAGGAACTTGTCCACCGTGGCCCGGTTCTTGCCCCAGAAGCTGCTGGTGAAGCAGCCGATGCCGGGCTTGGCCGGATGCCGGGCGGCCGCGTTGACTCCGGCCTTGAGCAGCGAGAACCGCTGGAACGGCTCACCGCCGGTGAAGATGATGTTCGGGATGCCGAAATCACAGGCCTGGGTGACCCAGTCCGCGATTTCCTCTTCGGCCGGCTGGCGCTCGCGCACCGATCCGATGAACCCGCAGTGACGGCAGCCGACCGTGCAGATTTCGGTCACGCTTACCAGGATCTTGGTGTAATACACGGAGAACTCTCCTTCGTGGTCGGCTGGCGTGCGGTCATTCACCGACGAAGACGCCGTTGCTGCGGCAGTGCTCGCGCAGGCGCTCACGCGCCTGAGCCAGGTCGTCGAGGGTCAGCTCGGGCATGACCGCGTGGACGTAATCGGCCATCGCCTGCTCCCGGTCGAGGCGGTCCCGGCCCGCCCACCGGACGGCGATCCGGTCCCGCACGTCCGCGTCGGCGATCGTCAGCCCGAGCCGTTGCGCGGCCGCGGAAGCGAAGGCCGGCTCGGTGAGGTAGCGGTAGTCGAAGGAGCCGGGCTCGGGGGAGAGCACCTCGATGTCGGAGGAGGCGATGGCTTCCTTGCCCCGGTCGACCAGGGTGCAGATGGACTGGATGTTCTCCTCCAGGAGCTGCCTGGTCATGCCGATGTGGCCGACAACGAACCCGGCCTTGAGGAAGATGCCCTCGTCCCGGGCCGCGTCGAGGGCGTCGAGGTTGTGCTGGAACATGCGCTCGGCCCGGTAGGCCGGGTCGCCGCCGCGGGCCGGGGCCAGCGGCTTGTTCAGCGCGGCCAGCGAGACCGGCGAGCCCGCGTCCAGGCCGACCATCAGGTACCGGATGCCGAGCTCGCGCAGCGTGGCGGCGTGCCGCGAGCTGGACAGCCCGTCGGCCCGGGCGTAGCCGGCGAAGATCGGGCGCTGGTCCTGCGGCAGGCCGAGCCACCAGCGGGGGGCCTCGCGCCGCATCTCGCGCAGCAGGCTGCCGAACGTCAGCGGCAGCTCGTCGGCGGTCAGCGACAAGTAGTCGTATCCCGAGCGCACCGCGTGCTCCACCACGGCCCAGCCCCGCGCCGCGTCCGGGACGCTGTTGCGCCACATCCCGCCGTACTGGATCGAGCAGAACGTGCAGGCATCGTCGCGGCTGAACTTGATGCAGCCCCGCGCCAGCTCGGCCGGCACGCCGTTGCGCAGGTCGACGCTGAGCAGCTCGCGCAGCCGCGGCGCCACCCCGGTCGCGAAGTTCGCCTGGTACTGGGGCGTGTGCGGGTACACCGCGTCGATCAGCCCGTAGTCCAGCGCGGTGTACAGCGGCTCCGGGCGCTGCGGCGTCCTGACCAGGCCGTCCGGAGTCCAGGCGAGCAGGCCCGGATAGCGGGACGGGGGACCCAGGGCGTCCCGGCTGAGGTCGGCGATCAGGTCACGGAACGAGCCGACCACCTCGTTGCCGGCGAAGCCGAAGTCGATGCAGTCGCGCTGCCGGCTCAGGCACTGCCGGCCCAGCGCGGAGATATGGTCGTTGCCCGCGATCGTGCAGATACCGGGGCGCACCGCCTTGGCGTGCCGCAGCAGCGTCAGCCCGGCCTCGTAGCTGGCGGTGAGCATGCTGGCGCAGACGGCCAGCAGGTCCCCGGCGTGCTCCTCGACGAACCCCAGGATCGCGTCCCAGGGGACGATTGTGCCGTCCAGGTAGACCGGGATGATCCCGGGCACCTCGAGCAGCGCCGAGGCCAGCGTCAGCACGCCCAGGCTGGGCACGTTGGCCCAGTCGGTAAGGTCTTCGGGGCGAGTCAGCGTGCACGACCTCTCGTCGAGCACCTGGGTGGTGTTGGGCGGGTTGACCAGCAGCACAAGGGTCATCGGTCCCAGTCACTTTCAGGCGGGAACGTCTAGCGGGGCCAGCTCGCGGGCCCGCCGCAGGCAGGCGAGCGCTTCGTCACGGTCACCCAGCGCGCGCAGGGTGCAGGCCTGGTCGAGGTAGGCGTCCGCCTGGCAGGGCCCAGGCGCGCCGTCGCGGGCGAGCCGCACGGCCAGCTCGGCCAGCAGCCGGGCCCGGATCCGTTCCCCGCGCAGCGCCAGCAGCCGGGCCAGCAGGCCGCAGGACCGGACGAGGTCGTCCCGCGGGAAACGGGAACGGTGCTCGAGCACGGCCTCGATGACCAGCTGGGCCTCGCCCGCCCGGCCCTGGCCGAGCAGGTCACGGGCCGACTGGAGCTGTTCGCTGACATAGTTAGCGGCCCCTGTGATGGCGGTGGAGCGCACTGGCGCCTCCCCTCGTTACCGCGTATCCGTGACGAAACGGACAAGGCGATGCTCGGTACGGCCGGTTGGCTGCGGCTTGCCGGCCGCCTGATCCCCGGTATTTCCGCGGCCATACCGGGAGCCAAGGCGCGCTAGAGTGCGGCCCAAGCGCCGCTGCCTAGCGTGATTCCTCGAAGGGACCTGGTACGGGCCCCTGGCGAGGGAGACCGGATATGCACCTAGCAGAGCTGCTCGCGTGCCGCCCGGTGCCGGCGTCCGCGCTGTTCATGGCCCTGACCAGGCGCTGCCCGCTGCGCTGCCGCCACTGCGCGACGATGTCCGGCATCACCTCGGAACAGCAGCCCGCCACGCCGCTGCGCCGCTTCGCGGCCTCCTTCACCCCCGCCGACCACCCGGAATACCTGCTGCTCACCGGAGGCGAGCCACTGCTACGCCCGGGCCTGGTGCGCACCCTCGCCAAGACCGCGCGCGCCGTCGGCACCCGCAGCTACGTGCTCACCGGCGCATTTTTCGCCGAACGAGGACGCCTTCCCGCCCCGATCCGCACCGCGCTGGAGTCGGTCGACCACATCGCGGTGAGCATCGATGTCTTCCACGAGGCCGAGGTGCCGCGAGACCGGGTGTTCTGGCTCCTGCACCAGCTCCTGGCCATGGGCCGCGACGCCAGCCTCCAGGCCTGCGGGACCGGTCCCGACGACCCCTACCTGACCGGGCTGACCAGCCATGTCCGCCGCGAGTTCGGCGACCGCATCCCGATGCTGGTCACCACCGTCCGCCCGGCTGGCCGCGCCCGCACCTGGCTCCGTACGGCCGAGCCGCCGGCCTCGGTGCTGCCTGACCCTGGGCCGCCTGCCCCTGGGCCGCCCGCCGCTCCCTGTGAGCTGCTGTCCTGGCCGGTGGTGGCCTTCGACGGGACCATCGCCGCGTGCTGCAACCAGGACGTGCTCGACAGCAGGCCGGTCCCCGCGCACCTGCGGCTCGGCCACGTCAGCACGTCCACCTGGCCGCAGATCCGCCGCGCCTGCGTCTCCTCGGCCGCGCTGCGCGCCCTCCGGACCCGTGGCCCGGTCCAGCTCGTGCACCGCTTCGCCGGTCCCGCGGGAGCCGCGGCTGACTATTGCGCCACCTGCCGGTCACTGCCCGCCCGGGCTCTGCGCGGCGCCGAGGCGGAGGCGGTCCGCCCGGCTGCCCGGCTGATCGAGCAGCAGGCCGTCGCCCTGCAGCGGGCCGCCGGGCCGGCCGGCTTCGCCCGCAGGCACGGCGACGCGT
>JAJKHX010000047.1 GCA_021154785.1 Nocardiopsis sp. | reverse complement strand
GTACGTTCGGCGATCTGCCAGGCGGTGAAAGCGATCGCGACCGCAACGGTGGCCGCGACCGCCCACCACGGGGTACCCGGCTTCGGCTCGGTCTTGGTTTTGGGGCTGGTCAGGCGGAAGGCGGGCCAGGTGGGAGGCAGGCGGCGGATGGCGAAGTAGCAGAGCAGGCCGGCCAGCGGGACGAACATGAACACCATCGGCCGGGCCGAGAGCCGGCCGGTGAGCAGCAACGGCAAAGACGGCAGCAGCCAGGCCGCGGCCAGCATCGCGGGAACCACGGTGACCGCCCCGAACCACCACCCGGCCCGGCTGGGGCTTCCGCCGGCCTGTTCCTGGTTCCCGGCCGCTCGCGCTCGGCTCGCGGTTGCTAGCTTACGGTCCTCGCCGACCTGGTGATGATCCTTGACGGCCGGCTCGCGGTCCTTGACGGGCGCCTCGGCGGTTTCTCCCGCGCCGGCCTTCGCGGTCTCGTGCGCACCGGTTTTCGCGGTCTCGTGCGCACCGGTTTTCGCGGTCTTTTGGCCGTCGGCAAGCGGGGTCTCTCGTGCGCTGGCTTCGGCGGCCCCTGGTTCGCCGGCCTTCGCGGACTCGTTCTCGTTCTCGTTCTCGCCGAGCGTCGTGCTGGGCGACTTCGCGGAGCCTTTCCCAGCGACTGCCGGGGCGGATGACTCCGGGATTCCTTCAGCGCCGGGTGTCGCGGTGTCTTCCGCGCCGGGCGTCTTCGCGGTCTCTCCCGCGCCGGCCTTCGCAGTTCCGTTCGGGCGGCCTTCCACGCTGGAGGCCTTCGCGCTGCCCTCCGTGTCTTCTTTCTTCGCCGGGGAATCCGTCACTGCGGCACTGTCTGCCTCAGTTGCCCCATCGGCACGTGGCCCAAGACGCACCAACCCACAATAGGCCCTGCTCCCACCGCGCCTGGCCGCGATGCCGCACGCCCGGGACGTTCCGGTCTACGCCCCAGTTTCGCTGGCCTCCGGGCATGCAATCCCACCGTTTTCTCTCGGCTCACCTGCACCAAATTAATTCAGTGGTTGTGGCACCCTACCGT
The DNA here is from genome assembly GCA_021154785.1 of Nocardiopsis sp. Classification (GTDB taxonomy): domain Bacteria; phylum Actinomycetota; class Actinomycetes; order Streptosporangiales; family Streptosporangiaceae; genus Palsa-504. Next base: position 17,249 of record JAJKHX010000047.1, on the reverse strand, counting down.
ATAGAGAAGGTAGAACGCCACAACCACTGAATTCCTTAGGTGCCGCTGGGGCCAGTGGGGTTGGAGGGAATAAGTGTAAGGAAGAACTGGGCTGACCAGAGCAGGCAGCAGGCAGCAGGCAGCAGGCAGGCTAGCCGGATGCGGGGGTGGCGAGGATCTTGGGGTCTTCGGGGTCCTCGGGGTCATCGGGATCCTCGGAGAGCATGAAGGCCTCAAGGTCCGTGGAGTGGCTGAATGCCTCGGGGTTGGCGGGGAAATCCAAGGCCTCGCGGTCCGCTGGGTGGCGGAAGGCGTCGCGGTCCGCGGGGAGGCTGAACGCTTCGCGGTCGGCGGGGATGGTGAGGTCTTCGGGGTCTGCGGGAACACTGAAGGCGCCGGGGTCGGCGGGGGTGGTGGTGAGGGATTTGGGATTGGGTGAGCTGACGGCTCGGCGGCCGGCCTGGGAGACCAGGAGCCACAAGATCATGGCGGCCGGGTAGATGAAGTAGCCGAACCGGGTCGAGGGGGCCAGCACGAACATGGCCGACAGGCCCAGGACCAGGCGGATGGTGGCGGCCGGGACGTCACGGGGCGGGCGGATCACCAGCGACACCGCGATGGCGAGGCCCGAGCCGACCAGCAAGATGACCACGATCGTGTGGCCGATGACGCCGGTCGAGGCCAGCACGTGGCCCAGCAGCGGGCTGGATGCCTGCGACCGCACGCTGGCCAGGCCGAGCGGGAACAAGACCGTGTTCTTGATCAGGGAACCCGGCTTGAGGACGGCGAACGGTCCCACGATGACGACGACCACGCTGAGCGCGACCCCGAGGAAGCGCCAGGCCGCGCGGTGCCCGTCGCGCACCCACAGCAGCGCGAACGCCACCGCCAGGGCCGGCCAGGCGGTGGCCTTCATCGAGGAGGCGACGCCGAGGGCCAGCCCGGCGACGATCGGGGTGTTCTCCCGCGCCCCCCACAGCAGGGCGAACCCCAGGCACATGAACGCGACCATGGGCACGTCGGTGCCGCCGACGCACAGCTCGAACGCGATGATCGGCGAGGCGGTCAGCAGCAGCGCCCACCGGACGGTGTCCTTGGCCCCGGCGATCCGCAGGGCGACCGCGAACACCGCGGCGAACACGGCACCGAACCAGACCCGGGGATCGGTGAGCACGCCGTGGCCGAGCAGGGCCTGCGGCACGCCGAACACCGCCATCAGCGGCAGGTACGGGTTATACGCATTGGGGTCGGTGGTGGCGGCCAGTGCCTGCGAGCTGCGGTAGGGGGTGCCGTCGTGGATGAGCTGGTCCGCCGACTGGGCCACCACGCCGACCTCGGGCTCCCCGTAACCGTGCGCGATCAGCCAGAGCAGCGGGAACAGGATGGCACCGCACACCATCACGGTGAGGGCCGCGTTGACGCCCCGGACCGGACGAGAACGCCAGGCCAGGACGGCGAACGCGGCCAGCGCGTACCCGCAGACGGCGGCTTGCCCCCACAGGCGGTGCCGCGGGTCGGTACTGAACAGCGTCACTCCGCCGGCGAACAGGGCAGAGGCGGTCAACCCGGCGATCAGCCAGAGCCCCGGCATGGTGGTTACGGACTGCCAGGCCCTGGGCTCTGATGCCTCGGTGCCGCCGACGACCCCCGTCGTAGGCGTGAGTACGCGAGTATCGCGTCTCTCCACACGACATATCGTACGCGCCCTCCTCGCGGGCGGGCGTCACTCGCGCGGATGATATGGCTATCATCCGCGTGGCTGACGCATCCGGTAACCGGCCGGGAGCAGCGGGTCAGATCACGGGCGGACGGCCCGCCCTGGTCATCCGCCAGGCGGTGCGCAGCGCGATGGGCCGGCGCGGGCCCGGATCGGCCCGCCAGCCCTCGGCGAAACCGGCGAACCAGGGGGCCAGCGCCCGGCGGCGGCCGCGCTCGCGGGCCACAGTGAGCGCCGTCCAGTCGGCCAGGTAGACCGCGGCCAGCGGCCAGGGCAGGTTACGGCGCGCCAGGAACACCCGGTTCCGCCCGTCCTGGCGGCGGAACGTGTCATGCCGGGCGTTCGGCAGCGAGTGGTGGTTCATCCGGGCGGTGGCGTCGTACTCGAGCCGGTAGCCGCGGTCCATCAGCCGCCAGGCCAGGTCGGTCTCCTCGTGCCCGTAGAAGAACAGGTCCGGCAGGCCGCCCGCCTCGGTGTAGGCGATGCGCCTGATCGCGCACGCGCCGCCGAGGAACGTCGTCACGACCGAGGACCGCTCCGGGTCACCGGCCCGCAGCCGGGGCACGTGCCAGCGCGCGCCGGGGCCGCCGTCGGGGTCGACCACCTGCATGGACAGCACGGCCAGGGCCGGGTCGGCGGCGAACCTGGCCGCGATGTGAGCGGCCAGCCCGGGGTCGGGGTACCAGCCGTCGTCGTCCAGGAACAGCACCACGTCGCCGGTGCAGGCGGCCACCCCGGCGTTGCGGCCGCCCGAGACCCCGAGGTTCTCCGGCAGCGAGATGGCGCGCACCCCGGCGGGCAGGCCGGTCACCTCGGCGCCGTTGCCCACCACGACCAGCTCGACCGGGCCCCCACGCTGGGCCAGGACGCTGTCGACGGCCCGGACGACCTCGGCCGGGCGGTTTCCCATCGTGAGGATGACGCAGGACAGGGTCAGGGTGCGCTGGCCGGTCATGGTCATCGGAGCCTGCGGGACGCCACGATGGCGACGAGATGGGCCGCCGTCATCACCACGCCCACCGCCAGCGCGGCCACGGTCAGCACCCGGGTGGCGGTCAGGTCGCCACCGACGGCGTCGGCGATCGCCGCGGCCAGGATCAGCACCGACAGCTCGACGGCCTGGATGATCCGGTGCACCCGCAGCATCGAGGCCAGCCGCCGGGCCAGCGCCAGGCCCGGCGACCGGGGCGCGAGCGCCTCGTCGGCGTGCTTGCCGTCCAGGCCGGAGGAGGCCCGGGCCACGATCACGGTGTCGGTCTCGGCCTTGATCAAGGTGGCGCAGACGGCCGCGGCCAGCCCCATGGTCACGTAGCCGCCGGACAGCGAGAAGTGCCCCTGGGCGCGGATGCCCAGGCAGGCCAGCAGCAGCGCCTCCGCGATGTAGTGGCCCATCCGGTCCAGGTACACCCCGGCGGCCGAGAACCGCCCGGTGTACCGGGCCAGCTCGCCGTCGGCGCAGTCGAACAGCAGGTAGAGCTGGATGAGCAGGAACACGCCGACGGCGGCGGGGAGCCCGGGCACCGCGGCCAGCACCCCGGCGGCCACGCCGGACAGCATGAAGCAGACGGTGACCGCGTTCGGCGACCAGCCGAGCCGGGCGAACACGATGGTGGCGTACGGGGACAGCTTGCGCATGTAGAGCCGGCCGAACCAGTGCTCGTCGTTCAGCCGGGCCAGCACCTCGGGCGGCTGCCCCTTGGCGCGCACCTCAGCCAGCGTGGGCCCCGGCATCACGTCGCATTCCCCACGACGGCGGCGAAGCTCTCCACCCGTTCGGCGATCTGGGTCTCGTCGAGGTCCAGCCGTTCCAGGATGGTGTACCGGCCCGGCCGGGTGGCCGGGGCGTGCAGCACCGCCTTGGTGAACTCGGCGTGGCTCAGGCCCAGGTCGGCCGGGGTCCGCGGCAGGCCGTGGCGGGCCAGGCAGGCCGAGGTGAGCGCGAGCAGCCGGTCCTCCCCGCGCAGGTAGGTGCAGAACAGCGCGCCGACGCCGGCCAGCTCGCCGTGGTTGGCCGTGCCGGGGTAGAGCTGGTCGATCGCGTACAGGATCTCGTGGCACCCGCCGCTGGCCGGGCGGCTGGACCCGGCCACGGTCATGGCCATCCCGGACAGCACCAGCGACTCGGCCAGCACGGTGAGGAAGTCGTCGTCGGCGACCGTGCCCGGCTGGTGCAGCACCGCCTGGGCGGCCGTCCGGGCCAGCGTGACGGCCAGCCCGTCGACGGGCTCGCCCCGGTCGGCCGCGGCCAGCTCCCAGTCCGCGATAGCGGACAGGTTGTTCACCACGTCCCCGACACCAGAACGGACCAAACGGGGCGGGCCGCTGCGCACCCGGTCCAGGTCCACCATCACCGCCACCGGCGGGACTACTCCGTAGGAACTCTTGCCGGACTCGTGCTCGAGCGAGCTGACCGGGGAGGCGATACCGTCGTGCGAGAGGTTGGTGGCCACCGCGACCATCGGGATGCCGGCCATGTGGGCGGCGAACTTGGTCACGTCGATGGTCTTGCCGCCGCCGATCCCCGCCACCGCCTCGTAGGCGTCGGCCCGCAACTGCTTGCCCAGGCTGACCGCAGTGTCGACCGTGCTGTTCTCGACCCGGAAGACCTGCGCCGCGCCCAGGTCCAGGTCGGCGAGCACGCTGTCACCCTGGCTGGGGCCGACCGCGACGGCGACCCGGCCCTCGGTGGCGATCCGCCGGTCGGCCAGCAGCGCGCCGAGGTCCGCGACCGCGCCCGGGCGCACGTCCACGACGAGCGGCGCGGTGAGGATGCGGGACAGCTGCATGAACGGGAGACTACCGGGTCACGAACGCGGCGGGGTCCGGAAGCTCAGCAGCTGGCCGCGATCTCGCGGGCCCGGCGCAGGTCGTCGTGGTTGTCCACCTCGACCCAGTCGACCTTGCCGATGGGCGCGGTCTTGATGACCCCGCCGCGGTCGGCGAATTCCTGGTAGCCGTCCTCGTAGTACAGCGAGGGATCCCGGCGCCAGGTCGCCTCGAGGGCGGCGGCCAGCGGGGCGGCGGCGGCCGGGTTGATGAGGGTGGCGCCGATGTACTCGCCGTGCGCCTGGGCCGGGTCCATCAGCTTGGTGATCCGGGTCAGGCGGCCGTCCGGGCCGAGGATGACCTTCATCTCCTCGTCGGCGAGGCTCTTTACGTCGTCCACCGCCAGCACGATGCCGGCCTGGCCGGCCGCGCCGAGCAGCGTCTGCTCGACGGCCACGGGGTGCACGGTGTCGCCGTTGACCAGCAGCGCGCCCGCGGCGAAGTGCGCGCGGGCCAGCCACAGCGAGTAGGCGTTGTTCCACTCCTCGGCCCGGTCGTTGTCCACCAGGGTCAGCCGGACGCCGTGCTCGGCCTCCAGCGCGGCCGCCCGGTCCCGGACTGCGCCGGCCGCGTAGCCGACCACGACGGTGACGTCGCGCAGCCCGACCGCGGCCAGGTTGCGCAGGGCGATGTCGAGGATGGTGACGGGGCCGTCGACCGGCAGCAGGGCCTTAGGCAACCCGTCCGTTTCTGGTCGCAGCCGCCGCCCGGCGCCCGCGGCGAGGACCATCCCGATCATCGTCGTCTCCGTCCCTGGATACTGGGTTCGCCGGGGCCAGCCAGCCGCTGAGGAAATCCCAGCCGAACAGCAGCCAAAGATATCCCGCGAGGACGGCGTAGGCGAGCGGGACGACACCGGCCACGGCGGCCGCGCCGGCCACCAGCATCCGGCCCTCCCAGCCGAGGCCGAACTTGTCGTCCAGGAGGCCCCGGCCGGCCCGGGCCCGGCAGGCCAGGTCCAGGTGGCGGGCTATCACGGCGGCCAGCAGCGCGAAGACCAGCCAGGGGGCCACGTGCCGGGCCAGGCCGAGGGCGGCCAGGTACAGCCCCTCGCCGGTCAGCAGCAGCGCCGGCACCAGCCAGTCGAGCGGCCCGTCGTGCGGGTGCCAGGCGCCGAGCGCGGCCAGCATCATCACCTCGACCGGCGTCAGCACCAAGATGCCGGGCAGGTTCCCCAGCCCGAGGGCGGCCAGCACACCGGTCACCAGCAGCCCGGCCAGCAGCGGCGGCAGCGGCGGCAGGCGCCCGTCGACCAGGACGCCGATCCAGCGCGCCAGCGGGCCGTCGCCGCGGTAGGCCGCCAGCTCGCCGCCCGCGGGCCAGGCGGAGCCGGACTCTGCATCCTCCGGGTACTCCCGGGCCGCCGGGCCAGCCGGGTCGGCGGCCAGCGACCGGGCCAGCTGCCCGGCCAGCAGGTACCCGGCCGCGAGCATGCCCCAGGCCAGCAGGAGCACGAAGGTCAGCCGGGGACCGAAGAAGACGGAGGTCACGGCGATCAGCACCAGCCGCTCGCCGGCCGGCAAGGTGGCGCTCTCCTCGCCGATGCGCAGCACCGAGCGGGGGAACAGGCGACCGGAGGTGCGGCCAGCGTAGTGCCAGGTGTGCTGATAGGCCAGGCCGGCCAGCTTCCGGACGCCGAGCAGCAGCGCCGCGGCGATGGCCAGCCGCCACACGCCGGTCGTCCCGGCCCCGCCCCAGCCGCCCACGAAGGTGTCCCGCAGCGCGCCGCCGAAGGTGCCGTCTAGGCCCGCCACCCCGGCCCGGGCCGTGACGCCGGGACTGAGCCCGGCGCTGACCGCGAGGGCCGCGTAGACCCCGAGCTCGGTGAGCAGCCCGCAGGCGGTCCCGAGCCAGCCGGTCACCGCCCTGATCCGGCCCTCCGGGCTGGTCGCGGCGGCCAGCGAGCCGGCCCGGGCGAACAGGAACGAGCCCGCCAGGGCCGCGACGGCCAGCAGCTTGGAGCGCACCGCCAGCTCGGCGAACCACACCGCGGCGATGAGGCCGAGGCCGAGCGAGATGCCGTAGAGCGCCGCCGGGGTGAGCTGGCGCATGGCCGCCCAGGCGGCCATGTCCCGGGCGGCGGGATCGGCGGCCAGCTGGGCTACGGCGCCCTCGCTGTCCGGTCCGGCGTCCAGGATCCGGACCGCGATGCCGCGCCGGGTGAGCTCACCGGTCAGCGCGCCGACGGCGGCGGCCCCGGCCGCGGACCCGATGCCAGACCCGGCATCGGTGGCGGCCAGCGCCTCCGCCGCCACCGCCAGCGCGTCCAGGTCCGCGATGTCCACCACCAGCGCCCCGCCCGCCAGCGCCCGGCCGGCCGGCCCGGGGTCGGTCCGGCCGAAGCTGGCCGGCATCCCGGACGCCAGGCCGGGGACGGGCTGAGGTTCGGGCAGGCTCCGGGCGGTTACGCCGGTGAAGGCGGCGGTGCCGCCCGCGCCGAGCAGCCGGGCCAGCACCGGCTCGGGCACGGTATCGGCGCCGGCGCAGATGAGGATGCGCTCCCCGGCCGCCCGCGCCGCGGCGGCGACGGTGAGCAAGCCGGGCCCGGTCCTCTCGGCCGCGTCGACCCGGTGCACGCCGAGCGCGGCCAGCTGACCGCGCAGGTACCGCTGCCGGACGGCGTCGGCCTCGTCCGGCCTCCCCGCCAGGACCAGCGCTACGGTCATGCGTGTCCTCCCAGCGGCCGCAGACCGCCGTGACTAGCGCCTAGCGTTACTTACTGTAGCCCACGGTTACACGCGCGCCCGGGAACACGCCGGCCCGCCACGCTGCCACCGCAATACCCGCGTGTACAGCGGCGAAACGGCATGCGCGGGGGGCTCGGCGAAGATGGGGGCGGGGCGGGCGGCCAACCCCGTTCGGTATTCGGTTCTTGGGTATGACCTTCCGTTGCGGAGCCGCCGGATCGGTTTGCCCGGGGACGCGGCGGCCTGATCACCCGCGAGCGCGAGGCGCATGTCGCGGTGGTCCGGCGCGGTCCGGTTGACTGGCCACCGGGGTGAGTACCGGGCCGGCGGGACAGGATCTGGGGCCTGATCGGTAGGCCCTGGCCGGCGGCTCAGCTCACTTCGCGGTCATGACGGTCTTCGTGGTTACGGGGGCGCGGCAGCGGCTGCGGCGGTGTCCCGGCCGGGCCCTCTCGGTCCAGCCGCGCGATTACCTCGGCCACGCTGCCGGTGACGGTGAAGACATCGCCCATCCGGGCGACCCTGATCAGGCGGCGCATCGACTTGGTGGGCGCGGCCAGGTGCAGCGAACCGCCGGCCGCCCGGGCACGCTCCTGGGTGCGCAGGAACAGGCTCAGCCCGGCGCAGTCGCAGAACCGCAGTCCGGCCAGGTCCACGACGATATGGTGGCCGGCGTCGGCCGCGGGCGTGAGCGCCTCGCCTAATCCGGGCGCGGAGTGGATATCGAGTTCGCCCTCGACCGCGACGATGAACAGGCCGTCGCGGTCCTTGGTGTCCCAGGTCAGCATGTTCTCGACAGAGTCGCTGAAGCCCATGCCCGTCAGCGGCCGCGCGGCGGCGCGGCTAAGCCGGCGTATCGCTTCGCTGGTCTTGCGCATCGTCATTCCCACCAGACACCAAAAGAGACCACCGAGGTCCGGAGTGGTCTGGGAAAAGGTAATACCCGGGGAAAAAAGCCAGAAAACCACATGGGTCGTCACCGACCGTACCGGGCGGCATGGTTCGGCGCAAGGGTGTGCGATTGTTACGGTCTGGCTAACTGCCGATTCGTACCGTGATAAGCGTTATCGAAACGTACTGGCAGGTGGCCGCCACGCACACGCAGGCGTGGAAGACCTCGTGGTAGCCGAACACGGCCGGCGACGGGTCCGGCCAGCGCCGGTGGTAGAACAGCGCCCCCGCGATGTAGCTCAAGCCGCCCGCGAGCATCAGCAGGCCGGCCGCCACGCCGTCCTGGATCCACACCTCGGGCAGCGCCAGGCCGGCCAGCGAGCCCAGCCCGATGAACGTCCCCCCGACCAGGGCCTCGGGCGCGCCCGGCCAGCATACGTGGATCGCGGCGGCGGCCAGGACCAGCGTCCACATCACGGTCAGGCAGGTCAGCCCGAACGCGCCGGGGACGGCGAGCACGAAGACCGGGGTGGCCGTGCCGGCGATAAGGAAGAAGATCATCAGGTGGTCCGCCCGCTGCAGGCGGACGGACCAGGCCGGGCCCCAGGTGCCGCGGTGGTAGAGCGCGCTGATCCCGAACAGGCCGGTCACGCTGAGGGCGTAGACGGCCAGCGCGGCGACCGGCCGGGCGCCGTGGCCGCGGGTCACCAGGAGCGGCCCGGCCACCAGGGAGATGCCGAACCAGACGGCGTGCAGCCAGCCCCGCAGGACCGGCTTGGCGTAGTACAGGCGGCGGCGGGCGTCGTACAGCGCGCCCGCGGCGGGTTCGGGGAGCATGGCGTCGCCTCCGGTCGCTGCCGGGCCTGCCACCGGGGTATTTTGCGGCGAGCTGGAGCTAGCCAGCCTAATCCCGGCCACGGCGTGGCGGTAGAGTCCGGCTCATGCGGACGGTCGCGGTGGTGCTCGGCGGGGGCGTGGGCCAGCGGCTCGGCGCGGGGATGCCGAAGCAGCTGCTCACGCTGGGCGGGCAGACGCTGATCGAGCGGTGCGTGGCCGCCTTCGAGGCCGCGCCGGGCGTCGACGAGACCCTGGTCGTGATGGCCCGCGGGTACACCGGGCAGGTCCAGGAACTGGTGGCCGGGTACCGGAAGGTGACGGCGGTCATCGAGGGTGGCGCGACCCGGCCGGAGTCGGTCCGGGCGGCGCTCGCGGCGGTGGCCGGCTTGCCTGGCGTCGCCGGCTTGGCTGACGGGGCTGACTGCGGGGTGCTGCTGCATGACGCGGCCCGGCCGCTGGTGGACCAGCGGATCATCGCGGACTGCGTGGCCGCGCTGGAGGTGCATGACGCGGCCGGGGTCGCGGTGCCCGCCTCGGACACCATGGTGCTCACCGAGAACGGCGTGATGCACTCGGTGCCGCCCCGGGAGCGGCTGTTCCGCTGCCAGACCCCGCAGTGCTTCCGGCTGTCCGTGATCGCCCGCGCGCACGAGCTGGCCGCGGCCGACCCGGAGTTCACCGCGACCGACGACTGCGGCGTGGTGCTCCGCTACCTGCCCGGCACCGCCGTGCACATCGTGCCCGGCAGCGAGCGGAACATGAAAGTCACCTACCCGCAGGACCTCGCCGTGGCGGAAGCGGTGCTGGCCCGGGAGACGAAACCCTGATCCCTCGCGTTTCCCGCCGGATGGCTAGTTGCGGACGGCCTGCTTGACCAGGGTGCGGCCGAAGTCCCACATGAGGCCGGTGCCCTTGCTGGCGTCCTCGAGGACCTCGCCGAACGCCTCGGTGAACAGCTTGACCTCGGTGTCGCCGATCATCAGGGGCGGGATCAGCTTGATCACTTCCATGTGATCGCCGGAGACCTGGGTGAGGATCCGGTGCCGCTGGAACAGCGCCACCACCACCATCTGGGCGAACAGGCCGACCCGGGCCTTCTGCAGCATGTTCCAGCTGGTCCGGGCGCGCAGCGAGGATGGCTTGCCGAACTCCAGGCCGATCATCAGCCCGCGGCCGCGGACGTCGGCGAGCACGTCGTACTTCCCGGCCAGCGCGGTCAGCGCGGTCTTGAGCGCCTCACCGGTCCGGGCGGCGTTCTCGGTGAGGTGCTCGTCGTCGTGCACCTGCAGGGCGGCCAGACCGGCCGTCATGGCCAGCACGCCGCCCTTGAAGGTGGTGCTGTGCACCATGACCCGGTCCATGTTGGAGAAGACCTTCTCGAAGATCCAGTCCTTCGCCAGCATCGCCCCGACCGGGACGAAGCCGCCGGACAGGGCCTTGGCCACGGTGACGATGTCGGGCACGATCTCCTCGTGCTGGTAGGCGAAGAACTTGCCGGTCCGGCCGAACCCGCTCTGCACCTCGTCGGCGATGAGGAGCGCGCCGTTGGCGTGCAGGAGCTGGGCGGCAGCGGTCAGGAAGCCGTCCGGCGGCATGTGCACGCCCTTGCCCTGGATGGGCTCGATGATGAGGGCCGCGACGTCGCCCTTGCGCAGCTCGGCCGCGAGCGCGTCCAGGTCGCCGAGCGGGATCGGGGCGTCGGGGAGCAGCGGATCGAACCCGCGGCGGAACTCGGCCGAGCCGTTCACCGACAGGGAGCCGGTGGTGAGCCCGTGGAACGCGTGGTCGCAGTACAGGACGCGGCCGCGGCCGGTGGCGTACCGGGCGAACTTCAGCGCGGACTCCACCGCCTCGGTACCGCTGTTGCAGAAGAACACCCGGTCCAGGCCGGGTGCCCGGGCCAGGAGTCGTTCTGCCAGGAGCCCCGGCAGCGGGCCGCAGTCGAACTGGGTCCAGTCGGCCAGGCTGGCGTCCAGCGCGTCGTGCAGCGCCTGGCGGATCACCGGGTGGTTGCGGCCGGCCGCGAACACGCCGAAGCCGGCCAGGAAGTCCGCGTACTGCTGGCCGTCGGAGTCGTACAGGTACGCCCCCTCGGCCCGCTCGTAGGTCTTGTCGAAGCCGATCGTGTGCAGCACCTTGGGCTGCTGCGGGTTCAGGTACCGGCCGTAGAGCTCGTACCCGTCGGTGCGGTGCGCGGCGAGCAGGGCCTGGAGGTCGAAGTCCATGCTCTATTCTCGCCCAGCCGCGGCGGGACTTTCGGTGGCCGCGGCCGGTTGGCCGACACGCATGTCGGACTCGCGGTGCAGGTGCCGCGGGCTGGTAAGGAATCCGCCCCCCCAGGCCAGGTGCATGGCGCCGAGGGCGAGCGGTATCCGGAGCCTGGTTGCGGCCGGAAGGCCGCGCGACAGCAGCGTGCCCACGGCGGTGATGCCGGCGGCGTAGATCACCGGGATCGCGAAGCCCGCGGTCAGCCACTGCGGTCCGGCGGGGGCGCCGGCCGCTTTCGCGGCCAGGCCCGCGATGCCGGCGACCAGGCCGGCCGCGACCAGGGCCGCCGCGCCGGGCGGAGCCAGGTAGCGGAAGCTGGCCGTCTCCGGGTGCTCACGGACGATCACCCGGCGCCAGCGCCCGTAGTGGAAGTACTGCGAGGCCAGGGTGCGGACGCTGTCTCGGGGCCGGTAGGTGACGCGCAGGTCGGGAGTGAACCAGATGGTGCCGCCGCGCGCCCTGATCCGGTGGTTCAGTTCCCAGTCCTCGGCCCGGAGCATGCCCTCGTCCCAGCCGCCGGCCCGCTCGATAGCCGCCCGCCGGTAGACGCCGAGGTACACGGACAGGGTCAGTCCCGCTCCGCCGCCGGTGTGGAAGGCCGCCGAGCCGACGCCCGCCTTGGAGGTCATCGCCCACGCGACGGCCTGCTGGAAGGAGGTCACGCCCTCCGCCGCCATGACCCCGCCCACGTCGGCCGCGCCGGTCTTGGCCAGCGTGGCGACCGCGGTCCGCAGGTAGCCGGGCGGCAGCATCGCGTGCCCGTCCACGCGGGCGATCACGGCATGCCGGGCCGCGCGGACGGCGGCGTTGAGTGCCGCCGGGATCTGGCCGGTCGGGTTGGCGACGACGGTCAGTCGCGGCTCGGCGCCGGCCAGGTCGCGCGCGATCTGCTCGGTCCGGTCGGCCGAGGGGCCGACCGCGAGCACGATCTCGAACTCGCCCGGGTAGTCCTGGCGCAGGACGTGCCGCACAGACTCCGCCAGGTGCCGTTCTTCGTTCCTGACCGGCATCACGACGGAAACAGGTGGGTATTCCATGACGCTGGCCACCGTACCGCAGCGGCCAGCGTCAGGGATGCCCGGTTGACAGCCCGGAGCCGGTCTGGTTTACAGCGAGGTGTCCTCCAGCATCTCGGTGACCAGGGCGGCGATCTGGGACCGCTCGGACCTGACCAGGGTGACGTGAGCGAACAGGGGGTGGCCCTTGAGCTTCTCGATCACCGCGATCACGCCGTCGTGCCGGCCGACCCGCAGGTTGTCCCGCTGGGCGATGTCGTGGGTGAGCACCACCCGGGAGCCCGAGCCGATCCGGGACAGCACGGTGAGCAGCACGCCGCGCTCCAGCGACTGCGCCTCGTCCACGATCACGAAGGCGTCGTGCAGCGACCGGCCCCGGATGTGGGTCAGCGGGAGCACCTCCATCATCTCCCGGTTGATCACCTCATCGATGACGTCCTGGGTGGTGACGGCGGACAGGGTGTCGAAGACGGCCTGCGCCCACGGGCCCATCTTGTCGGCTTCGGATCCCGGCAGGTAGCCAAGCTCCTGACCACCGACCGCGTACAGCGGCCGGAACACGATGACCTTGCGGTGCTGGCGCCGCTCCATCACCGCCTCGAGGCCGGCGCACAGGGCCAGCGCGGATTTGCCGGTACCGGCCCGGCCGCCGAGCGACACGATGCCGATCTCCGGGTCCAGCAGGAGATCGAGGGCGACTCGCTGCTCCGCGCTGCGGCCGCGCAGGCCGAACGCCTCCCGGTCGCCCCGTACCAGCTGAACGGACTTGTCCGGCTTGACCCGGCCCAGCGCGCTGCCGTTGGCCGAGGTGAGCACCAGGCCGGTGTGGCAGGGCAGCTCGCGGGCGGTCTCGCTCTCTACGCCGCCGTTCTCGTAGAGCTGCTCGACCTCCGCGGCGCTGAGGTCCAGTTCGGCCATCCCGGTCCAGCCGGAGTCCACCGGGAGCTCGGCCCGGTACTCCTGCGCGGCCAGCCCGACTGCGGCGGCCTTCACCCGCAGCGGCAGGTCCTTGCTGACCAGGACGACATCTTCGCCCTCGGCCGCGAGGCTGCACGCCACTGACAGGATGCGCGAGTCGTTGTCCCCCAGCCGGAACCCGGCAGGCAGCACCTGCGGATCCTGGTGGTTGAGCTCGACCCGGACCGTGCCGCCGTCCGTACCGACCGCCAGCTCAGCGTCCAGCCGGCCATGCTCGATGCGCAGGGCGTCGAGGTGGCGCAGGGCCTGGCGAGCGAAATACCCCAGCTCGGGATGATTCCGCTTGACTTCCAGCTCGGTAATGACGACTACCGGCAGGACCACCTTGTGCTCATCGAAGCGGGTGATGGCTGCCGGGTCGGCGAGCAGGACGCTGGTGTCGAGTACGTAAGTACGGCGACCTTGGGACTTGGCCACGCAGACTCCCCTGGGCGCCGGGACGAGCCCGGCGCCAAGACAGGACACAGACGTGTCGGATGGACCGGGCCTGGCCCCCAGAAGGGCCGCGCCGGCCCTTCTGTCATCTCGCCTGCACGCAACGCGCGAAGCACGAAGATCCGAGGGCCTTCCCGGGAACGGCGCCGCGCCGTCCACCACTAACGAAAGTACCCGGGTTCGTGTTACGGCAAAAGCACCGTCAGGTTACTAGCAGGTGTTTCCCCCGGTAATCAGGCCTTACGTGCCGAATCGCCGGCTCCGGGCCGCGTAGGAACGCAGCGCCCGCAGGAAGTCCACCTTGCGGAACGCAGGCCAGTAGGCATCGCAGAAGTAGAACTCCGAGTGGGTGCTCTGCCACAGCAGGAACCCGCCCAGCCGCTGCTCGCCCGAGGTCCGGATGACCAGGTCCGGGTCCGGCTGGCCCGCCGTGTACAGGTGCTCGGCGATGTGCTCGACGTCGAGCGCCTCGGCCAGTTCCTCGATCGTGGTGCCCCGGGTGGCATGGTCCTGCAGCAGGGAGCGGACCGCGTCGGCGATCTCCCGCCGCCCGCCGTACCCGACCGCCACGTTGACCAGCAGGCCGGGATAGTGCGCGGTCACCTCGGCCGCGTCCTTGAGCACCCGGACCGTGTCACCGGGGAGCAGGTCGAGGGCACCGACCGGGTTCACATGCCAGCGTTCGGCCACCAGCGTCTGCACCGTGTCCTCGATGATCTTCAGCAACGGCACGATCTCGCTGGACGGGCGGGTCAGGTTGTCGGTGGAGAGCAGCCACAGGGTGACCACCTCCACGCCGCTCTCCCGGCACCAGTCGAGCAGCTCGAAAATCTTGTCCGCGCCCTTGCGGTGTCCCTTGCTGACGTCGCGGAAACCCGCCGACCGGGCCCACCGGCGGTTTCCGTCGCACATCACCCCGACGTGGCGCGGGATCGCGTCAGGCGACAGGGACGCTGCTAGCCTGCGCTCGTACAGCCGGTAGACCAGGTCACGAGTTCCCATGCTGCGGCCTTCCTCATCACCGTGGTAGTCACGGCCAACGTACCCAACGCGGGGAACGCCCCGGTTAATAACCGAAGTCCCTTCTGCCCTCACCCTGTCGATTCTCACCCCTGCTACCCCAGCGATTTGACCAGGAATTCGTCCAGGCCGGGGAAGGAACCGAGGAAGTCCTTCCGCTCCTGCTCGAGCCGGGCGCCATGGCCGCGTGCTCACCGGCCCGACCCGGCCGGTCGCAGAGCCGGCGGGGCTGGCGGATCTCGATGTCGTCCACGCCCGCCACGTCGTAGCCGGGATCCTCGGACCACTCGATCGCGCCTTCCACGATGCCCGCGACCATGAGGACCCGCGCATCCCGGCGGATGGGACCTTTCCGGCGGCCGGCCGGGCTGGCTTCATGATCTCGGGCAGTTGTGGCCGCATAGCCGCCGGAACTGGATGAGTGGGCCCGGGGCGCGGTGCCGGGATTGCTCCCGGTCCGTTTCCCCGAGCCTCTCGCCGAACCCGCCGTGCGCGTCTCCGCGCAACGGGCTCTCCGCGGTTCCTGCCGTCAGGCTGGTGCAGCAGCCCACGGGCTGGGGATCTTGGTGCCGCGGTAGCGGTACCGGGTGACCGGTATCGCCGCTATCCGCCGTAGCGTGATCTCGCCCGCCGTGATCGGCAGCCACTGCCCTGCGGGGGTGGTGAGCTGCCGGCGGACGTCTTTCCACCTCCAGCGGTGCCGGGTCTGCAGCATGCGGATCACTCGCCGCCAGGCGAAGTTGTCCAGCATGCCGAAGACGTTCTTGGCGACCGCGTGCCGGAAGTAGTTAGCCCAGCCGTGCATGACCTGATTCAGCCTGGTCAGCACGTATCCCAGGTCCTGCTGTGATGTCCTGCGGGTCAGGGCACGGATCTTCGCCTTCACCGACCGGGTAGGCCGGTCGTCGATGAACGTGCAGACGTACCACTTCGCTGTCCCCTGCTTGCGGCGCCACTGGATGCGGAACCCCGGGAAACTGAACCCCTCGCTCATGTGCACCACGCGGGTCTTGGCTTCGGAGAACCGGAGCCCCGGCGTGGCCAGCACACCGGCGATCTGCTCGCGCAGCGCCTGCGCGTCCTGCCCGGTGCCGTCGATCAGGACGGCGAAATCGTCCGCATAGCGGATGATTTCCCAGTTCGGCAGCCCGTGGCGGCGGCGGCCCGCGCGCCTGCTGGACGTCGACATTGCCCCGCCGGTCTTCCACGGCCCGGTCAGGTGCTCATCGAGCGCACTGAGGGCGATGTTGAAGATCAGCGGGGACAAGATGCCGCCTTGCGGCGTGCCGGTGAAGGTCTCGCGGTGCTCGCCGGACTCGGTGAGCACCCCGGCCTTGAGGAACGCCTTCACCAGCGCCAGGACGCGCTTGTCCTTCACCCTGGCCCGCACCCGGTCCGTCAGGGCCAGGTGCGGGAGGCTGTCGAACGCCGCCTCGATGTCCGCATCCAGCACCCAGCGGTAACCCCGGGAGCCGTGGTAGTGGATCTCGGCGATCGCGTCCTGCGCCCGCCGCCCGGGCCGGAACCCGTACGAGCACGGCTCGAAGCCCGCCTCGAAGATGGGTTCCGGCACCAGCTTCAGCGCAGCCTGGACAACCCGGTCCGCGATGCTGGGCATGCCCAGCTTGCGAAGTTTCCCGGACCCGCCCGGCTTGGGGATCTTGCGTTCCCGCACCGGAAGGGGCCGGAACGAGCCGTCCTTGAGGGCGGCCCGCAGGTCGCCCAGGAACCCTCCTCGGCATAAGCGGCCGTCAGGCCGTCCACGCCGGGAGTGTCAGCGCCCTGGTTGCCCGCGACCCGGGCGAACGCTACGGCCAGCGTCGCCGGGTCATGCACGAGATTGAACAGGTCATCAAACCGGCGGCCAGGATCAGCCGCCGCCCAGCGGTGAAGCTTGGCCTGCATCCCCGCTACCCGCGACCATGGCCCTCGCGGGACCAGGCCGGGTGCGCTGCCGTTCGGCGGCGCGTCTTGCGGCATTGCAGCCTCCTTCCCTCCCCGGAACCGCTGCCGCCCTTCGCCATGTGACCGGCTCTCCCGGCCCCGGACTACTACGGCGGCTCCGCCCCGCCCGGCCCGTTCAGCGGCCGATGCGCCTATCCCGGACAGCAGGCTGGATGCCCGCCGCCGGGAACCAGCCCGGATGGTTCCCGCGTTCACTGTGATCCGCTCGGCGGAGGAGGAGCCCGGCTCTGTCCCAGCGGCCCCGCCATGCCTGCGCCGCAGGCATTCAGCATGGCCTCCCGGATCGGCAGCCATGCCTCCCCGGAGTTCCCGCCGTTCACGGAAGACAGCAGGACGCGCCGCGCCCGGCCCGTATCCGCCAGATTTGAGCCGGTCTCATGATTTAAGGACGTAACTGCACCGGTTCCTCGCGTACTCCTTTCCGCCACGCTCGCCGGACCCGCCCCATCTGGCAGTGCTAGGCACGTCCCGGCTTTGTCAGGGCTGCTCCTGCCCTCCCCGGCATCACCCGGATCAGACTGCCCTCAGCTTCACCAGCCCGCTGCGGCGGGCCAGCGGCGAAGGTCCCTCACCTCCACTCGAATCAACAGCGCCTCGCGGCGCACCCCGCGATCATGAAACGCGACCGCG
>JAJKHX010000046.1 GCA_021154785.1 Nocardiopsis sp. | reverse complement strand
GGTGGCGGTCCGCCCCGGGCCGGCGCGGGCGGCGGTCCGCCTCGCCCGGGTGGCGGCGGCCGTGGCCGCAGCGGCACCCAGGGTGCGTTCGGACGTCCCGGCGGACGCCCGTCGCGCGGCCGGAAGTCGAAGAAGCAGCGTCGTCAAGAGTTCGACAACATGCAGGCGCCGACGATCGGCGGCGTGCAGATCCGGCACGGCAACGGCCAGGTGATCCGGCTGAGCCGGGGCGCGAGCCTGGCCGACTTCGCCGACAAGATCGGCGCCAACCCGGCGTCGCTGGTCCAGGTCATGCTGGGACTCGGCGAGATGGTGACCGCTACCCAGTCGGTCAACGACGAGACGCTCCAGCTCCTCGGAGCCGAGCTGAACTACAACATCCAGGTAGTTTCGCCCGAGGAAGAGGACCGCGAGCTGCTCGAGTCGTTCGACATCGAGTTCGGCGAGGACGAAGGCGAGGACGCCGACCTGGTGGCCCGCCCGCCGGTGGTCACGGTCATGGGTCACGTCGACCACGGCAAGACCAAGCTGCTCGACGCGATCAGGCACACCAACCTGCAGGCGCGCGAGGCCGGCGGCATCACCCAGCACATCGGCGCATACCAGGTGACCACCGAGGTGGACGGCGAAGAGCGCAAGATCACCTTCATCGACACCCCGGGTCACGAGGCCTTCACGGCCATGCGGGCCCGCGGCGCCGAGACCACCGACCTGGTGGTCCTGGTGGTCGCGGCCGACGACGGCGTGAAGCCGCAGACCACCGAGGCGCTGAACCACGCGCAGGCGGCGGGCGTGCCCATCGTCGTGGCCGTGAACAAGGTCGACAAGGAGGGCGCCGACCCGCAGCGCGTCCGGGCCCAGCTCACCGAGTACGGGCTCGTGGCCGAGGAGTTCGGTGGCGACACCCAGTTCGTGGACGTGTCCGCGACCAAGCGGATCGGCCTGGAGAACCTGCTCGAGGCGATCGTGCTGACCGCCGACGCCTCGCTCGACCTGCGGGCCAACCCGCACCAGGACGCCCAGGGCGTGGCCATCGAGGGTCACCTGGACAAGGGCCGTGGCCCGGTGGCCACGGTGCTGGTGCAGCGCGGCACGCTCAACGTCGGCGACTCCATCGTCTGCGGTGAGGCGTACGGCCGGGTCCGGGCCATGCTGGACGAGAACTACGATCCCATCTCCGAGGCCCCGCCGTCCCGTCCGGTTCAGGTGCTCGGCCTGACCGCCGTGCCTGGCGCCGGTGACAACTTCCTGGTTGTCTCCGACGACCGGATGGCCCGGCAGATCGCCGAGCGCCGCGAGGCCCGCGAGCGGGTCGCCACGTTCGCCCAGGGTCGGCGGCGGGTCACGCTCGAGGACCTGGACCAGGCGTTCAAGGCGGGCGAGCGCGAGGAACTGCTCCTCATCATCAAGGGTGACGTGTCCGGTTCGGTCGAAGCCCTCGAGGACGCGCTGCTCAAGCTCGATGTCGGCGAAGAGGTCAGCCTGCGCGTGATCGGCCGCGGCGTCGGCGCGATCACCCAGGATGACGTCAACCTGGCCATCGCCTCCGACGCGGTGATCATCGGCTTCAACGTCCGGCCGGCCGAGCGGGCCGGCGAGCTGGCCCGGCGCGAGGGCGTCGACATCCGCTACTACTCGATCATCTACCAGGCGATCGAAGAGGTCGAGGCCGCGCTCAAGGGCATGCTCAAGCCCGAGTTCGAGGAAGCCCAGCTCGGCACCGCGGAGATCCGGGAAGTCTTCCGGGTGCCGCGGATCGGCAACGTCGCCGGATCCATCGTGCGCAGTGGCGTGATCCGCCGCGGCAGCAAGGCGCGGCTGATCCGGGACAGCGTGGTGATCTCCGACAACCTCACGGTGGATTCGCTGCGGCGGTTCAAGGAGGACGCGACCGAGGTCCGCGAGGGCTTCGAGTGCGGTATCGGCATCGGCTTCAACGACGTCAGGGTCGGTGACACCATCGAGACCTTCGAGATGAGGGAGAAGCCGAGGACCTGACCGGTACCGGCCGGACCACAGCGAACCCCCCAAGGGAGAGCGGGAAGTGTACGTCGCCGCGCTGACGATAGATGTCCTGCTCGGCGACGTGCACTCGCTCAAGGCCAAGCGGGGCGTGATCCGGCCGCTGGTCGCCGAGCTGCGCCGGTGCTTTCCAGGTGTCGCGGTCGCCGAGACCGGGCACCTGGACCTGCACCGGCGGGCCGAGATAGGGGTGGCCGCCGTATCCGCGACGGCCGCTAACGCGATGAGCGTGCTCGACGAGTGCGAGCGCCTGGTAGCCCGGCACCCCGAGATCGAGCTGCTGTCGGCCCGGCAGCGACTGTTCAACGAGGAGGAGTGACGGAGCATGGATGCCGCGAGGGCGCGCAAGCTGGCCGACCGGATCAGCCAGATCGTCGCGGAAATGCTGGAGCGCCGGATCAAGGACCCCAGGCTCGGCTTCGTAACCGTCACCGAATCCCGGCTGACGAACGACCTGCGTGAAGCCACCGTCTACTACACGGTCTACGGAACCGACGCCGAACGAGCCGATACCGCCGCGGCCCTGCACAGTGCCACCGGCATCATCCGCTCCGAAGTCGGCCGGCAACTCGGCCTGCGGCACACCCCGTCGCTCGAGTTCATCGCCGACGTCCTCCCGGAGAACGCCCACCGGATCGAGGAACTGGTCTCGCAGGCCCTGCACGCCGATACCGAGCTCGCTCGCGTCCGCGAGGGCGCCAGCTACGCCGGCGACCCCGACCCCTACCGCAAGCCCGCGGAGGACGACGACGACGAGGACGACGAGGACGAGTGACCGAGCTGACCAGCCGGGACGGCCTCGTCATCGTGGACAAGCCCGGCGGCATGACCTCGCATGACGTGGTGGCCAAGGTCCGGCGGCTGGCCGGGACCCGGAAGGTGGGCCACGCCGGGACGCTGGACCCGATGGCCACCGGCGTCCTGGTGGTCGGGGTGGAAAAAGCCACCCGGCTGCTCGGGTACCTGACGCTGACCGAGAAGGAATACGCCGCCACCATCAGGCTCGGCCAGACGACCAGCACCGACGACGCCGAAGGCGAGATCACCGGCACCGCCGCGGCCGAGGGCGTCACCGTTGCGGCCATCGACCAGGCGGTGGCCGCCCTGACCGGCGAGATCCTCCAGGTCCCGCCCGCGGTCAGCGCGATCAAGGTCGGCGGCCAGCGCGCCTACAAGCTCACCCGGGCCGGCGCCGCCCCCGAGCTCAAGGCCCGGCCGGTGACGGTCTACGAGTTCACGATCACCGGCATCCAGCGCGTGGACGAGGCCGGGGAGACGGCCGGGCTGCTCGACATCGACGCCACCGTCCGCTGCTCCAGCGGCACCTATATCAGGGCCCTGGCGCGCGACCTCGGCGCGGCGCTCGGCACCGGCGGTCACCTGACCCGGCTGCGCCGCACCCGGGTGGGCGGCTACCGCGCCGACCACGCCCGCACCCTGGAACAGCTGGCCGAGCGCTTCGAGGTGCTGCCGCTGGCCCAGGCGGCCGCGGCGGCCTTCCCGCGCCGCGACCTGACCGAGGACGAGGCCCGCCGGCTGGCCCACGGCGGCCGGCTGGACCCAGCCGGGGGAGCAGCTGATGGCGAGCCGACGGCCGCCTACGCGCCCGACGGCACCCTGATCGCCCTGGTCACCGAGGAGTCCGGACAGGCCAGGCCGCTCGTCGTCTTCGCCTGAGGCTCTAGGCTTGCTCGTGTAGCTCTCCGCTGATGGCATGAGGCAAGGGAGGAACGGAGATCGTGTACCGCTGGTACGGCTTGGCCGAGGTGCCTTCCGACTGGGGTGCGTGCGTCGCGACGATCGGCGAGTTCGACGGCGTGCACCGCGGCCACCAGCGCGTCGTGGAGCGGGCCCGCGAGATCGGCCGGTCCCGGCAGCTGCCGGTGGTGGCGATCACCTTCGACCCGCACCCGGACGAGGTGATCAGGCCCGGCTCGCATCCGCCGCTGCTGACCACGGCCCGCCGCCGCTCCGAGCTCCTGGCCGGCCTGGGCGCCGACGCGGTCTTCGTGCTCCCGTTCAACCTGGACTTCTCCCGGCTCAGCCCGGATGAGTTCGTCCGCGTCGTCCTGTCCGAACGGCTCCACGCCGCCGCCGTCGTGGTGGGGGAGAACTTCCGGTTCGGCCACAAGGCGGCCGGCGACGTGCCCATGCTGGCCCAGCTCGGCGAGAAGTACGACTTCACCGCCGAGGGCGTGCCGCTGCTGGTGGACGACGGCGTGACGATCTCCTCGACCTACATCAGGGAGCGGCTGGCGGCCGGGGACGTGGCCGCCGCCGCCCGCGCGCTCGGCCGCCCGCACCGGGTCGAGGGCATCGTCGTCCGCGGCCACATGCGCGGCCGCGGGCTCGGCTTCCCGACCGCCAACCTGGAGACCCCGCCGCACACCGCGACTCCCGCCGACGGCGTCTACGCCGGCTGGCTGACCCGCCTGGACCTGGACGGCGCGGAGCTGAGCCGGTGGCCCGCCGCGATCTCGGTCGGCACCAACCCGACCTTCGGCGCCGGCGAGCGCACGGTCGAGGCCTACGCGCTCGACCGCGACGACCTGGACCTCTACGGCACCCACGCCGCCATCGACTTCACGGCCCGGCTCCGCGGCACCGAGCGCTTCGACTCCGTCGAGGCCCTGATCACCCAGATGCGCGAGGACGTGATCAAGGCCCGGGACCTCACCGCCGGCTGACCTCCGTAACCGGCCGGGGTCTTTTTATACCGAACGGGGCTAGGTTTCCCCGCCCCGTTCAGCCCTCACGCGGTCATAGCGAGGCGTAGAGCGCCCGCTCGAAGTCGTTGTACATCGTCATCGCCTCAGGCGTGACGAACGGCAGGAAGTTGCTGTAAATAGACGCGCACACCCCGGTCGTGCGGTCGATCCAGAAGTGGGTGTTGCACAGCCCGGCCCAGGCTCCGGACCAGGCCCGCCGCATGCCGGGGATGTCCGCGGTGTTGAGCAGCAGCCCAAGGCCCCACTTGAAGCCCGGGCCCGCATTGAACTCGCAGGTCGCGGCCGGGTCGCTGGTCGCGAGGGCGGCGGGGAAGTCCAGGTCGCCGATCTGGTTGGTGAAGGCCGCGTCGACCGTCTCGGAGCGCAGGATCCGGTTGCCGTCGAGTTCGCCGCCGCGCAACAGCGCCCGCTCGAACTTGATGTAGTCGCTCGGCGGCCCGTAGAGCCCGTGCCCGCCGGCCCAGTATTCCGGCGCCTGGTTCAGGATCTCCCCGACCGCGACCCAGGTGCCGTCCTCGCCCTTGACGTGCACCGGGGTGGAGTTCGGCCTCTGCTCGTCGTTCATCAGGAACGTGGTCTGGTCCATGCCGAGCGGGCCGGTGATGCCCTCCTTGATGGCCACGTCCAGGCCCTTGCCGGTCACCGCCTCGACGACCTTGCCGAGCCAGTCGGTGTTGATGCCGTAGATGAAGGCCGAGCCCGGGTCGGCCAGCAGCGGTGCCTGGAAAGAAGACGCCGAACCGGCCACCACGTTCGGGATCCCGGTGACGCTCTCCCACTTGACCAGGTTGTCGCTAAAGAACCAGTAGCCCAGGCCGCTGGTGTGCGTGACCAGGTTCTTGACCGTGGCCTGCCGGGCCGGCGGCCGCAGTCGCGGCGTGTCGCCGTCGAAGCCCTCGAGCACCTGGATCGCGGCGAACTCCGGGCAGTACTCGGCGACCGGGGCGTCCAGGTCGAGGTTTCCCTGCTCGACCTGCTGGAGCGCCGCCACCGTGCACGGCATCTTGGTCATCGACATAATCCGGAACAGCGTGTCCACCGTGACCGGGTCGCTCTCGCCGGCCGCCCGCGGCCCCGCCGCGCCGGAGTAGATGACCCCGTCGCGGTCGGCCGCGATCGCGGCCACATGCGGTACGCCGCCCGAGTCCACCGCGTCCCGCAGTACCTTGTCGATGGCCGACCCGTCGATGGAAGCGTTCATGTGCGTGACCCCTCCTGGAGGTGGACTTCGTCGTTCACGTCACGTGCCACAGCGGCCCTCCCTGGCTATCACGCCGAGGTCGGCCCGTACTTCTCATTCTGAGCGAATCCCGCCCTATCCGCATCACCCAGCGCGGTACCCGGTGCGCCACCGGACCCTCTAGCTGGCCGCCTCAGACGGCGGCCAGCAGCGCCTCGAGCGCTTCCCGCAGCGGAGCCAGCCGCCCGGTCGCGGCCGCCCGGGCCGCCGCCAGCGAACGACCCGTGACCGGTTCGATGATCTCGATGTAGCACTTGATCTTGGGTTCGGTCCCGCTCGGCCGGAGTACCACCCGGCCGCCGGCCAGCCGGAAGACCAGCACGTCGGCCCGCAGCCCCGCCCCGCCTTCGGCCCGCGACCCCGCCCCGCCCTCGGCCGCCAGGTCGGTCAGGCCGGACACCGCCTCGGCGCCGAAGGAGTCCGGCGGCGCCGCCCGGAGCCGCCGCATGACCTGGGCCTGGTCGGCCGTCCGCAGGGTGACCTGCGCGGTCAGGTGCACCCCGTGCGCCCGTTCCAGCTCGTCGTACACGTCCAGGACCGAACGTCCCTGCACCCTCGCCTCCGCCGTCAGTCGCAGCATCGCCAGCGCGGCGCCGAACCCGTCCTTGTCCCGCACCACATCGCCGACGGCGTACCCGAGCGCCTCCTCGTACCCGAAGACGAAACGTGCTCCCGGCCCGCCGTCAGCCGCCCGGGCGATCCACTTGAACCCGGTCAGGGTCTCCGCGTACCGGACCCCGGCCGCGTCGGCGATCTTGGCCAGCAGCGTCGAGGAAACGACCGTGGAAGCCACCAGCCGCGCCTGCGGCCCGGCCTGATCCGCTGTCCAGGCCAGGAGCCGCGCCCCGAGCAGCGCCCCCATCTGGTCCCCGGTCAGCACCCGCCACCCCGCGGCCCCGGGCTCGGGAACCGCCACCGCCAGCCGGTCCCCGTCCGGATCGCTGGCGATCACCAGGTCGGCACCGAGCCGCCGGGCGTCGGCCAGCGCCAGGTCCAGGGCCCCCGGCTCCTCCGGGTTGGGAAAGGCCACCGTCGGGAAGTCCGGATCCGGCTCCGCCTGTGCGGCCACCAGGTGGGGCGCCCCGAACCCCGCCAGCCGCATCGCCCGCAGCATCAACTGCCCCGCGACCCCGTGCATGGCGGTATAAACCACCCTCAGCCCGGCGCCGCCCGCGGGCGGCCGGGCCATACCCGCTATCGCCGGCCCGGCCTCGCCCGCCACCGCGGCCAGGTACGCCTGGGCGATCTCGTCACCGTGCCGGGTGACCAGCGGGCTCCCGGCCGGCGCGACCGGGATCGGTGCCAGCGGCCCGAGCGCGGCGATGCGCTTCTCGATCTCGGCGTCGGCCGGCGGGATCACCTGCGCGCCGTCGCCCAGGTAGAGCTTGTACCCGTTGTCCGCGGCCGGGTTATGGCTCGCGGTGATCATCACCCCCGCCGCCGTGCCCAGGTACCTGACCGCGAACGCCAGCAGCGGAGTCGGGCAGGGCCGCGGCAGCATGTGCACCGCGATGCCCGCCCCCGCCAGCACCCCCGCCACCTCGTCCGCGAACTCCGCCGACCGGTGCCGCGCGTCGCACCCCACCACCACGTCGGCCCGCGCGTCCCGCGAACTGGAATCCGGCGCGAGCAGCCATCCGGCGACGGCCGCGGTCGCCGCCCGGACCACGGCCCGGTTCATCCGGTTCGGCCCGGCCGCCACCACTCCGCGCAGCCCCGCCGTCCCGAAGTGCAGCCGGTCCGCGAACCGGTCCCGCAACTCCGCGACCGCGTCGGTTACCCCCTCATCGGCCTCGTCGAGCAAGCCTCGCAGCTCGGCGCGGTCGCTCTCGTCCGGGTCGTCCGCGATCCAGGCCTCGACCGTCCTCCGCAGCCCGGCCTCGTCCGTCACTAGCCCCATGAGGTGCTACCCCTTGACGTAGGGGATGCCCTCGGCCCGGGGGCCGCGGACCTTGCCGACCAGCCCGGCCAGCACGATGATGGTCACGATGTACGGCGTCATCAGCAGCAGGTTCGACTGGATGGGCGTGTTCAGGGTGGAGAGAATCGACTGCAGCTGGGTGGAGAAGCCGAACAGCAGCGCCGCCGCCACCGCGCCGAACGGCGCGTACCGGCCGAAGATCATCGCGGCCAGCGCGATGTAGCCCTCACCCGACGACATGCCCTTGCCGAACGAGCCGACCGAGCCGATCGTGAAGTAGGCGCCGCCGACGCCGGCGATGACCCCGGCCGCGATGACGTTGCGGTACCTCATCGAGGTGACGCGGATTCCCACGGTGTCGGCCGCGACGGGATGCTCACCGATAGCCCGGGTCCGCAGTCCCCAGCGGGTGCTGAACATCCCCACCTGGACTCCGGCCAGCGCGAGGTAGGTCAGGTACAGGAAGATCGTCGAGTCGAAGAAGACCGGTCCGATGATCGGGATGTCCCCCAGCAGCGGGATCTTGATCGCGGAGAACGTCGCCGGGGAGTTCAGCGTGTTCTGGTAGGGGATCATCACGCCGTCGTACAGGTAGCCGGTGAGGCCGAGGATCAGCGTGTTGATGACCACGCCGAGGACCACCTGGTCCACCCGGTAGCCGATGGCGAAGACGGCCAGCAGCGCGGCCACCAGTGATCCGGCCAGTGCCCCGCTGAGCAGCCCCAGCCACAGCGAGCCGGTGCCGCTGGCCACGATCGCGGCGGTGAACGCGCCGAACAGCAGCTGGCCCTCGATGGCGATGTTGATTACGCCCGACCGGGAGCAGATGACGCCGGTCAGCGCGCCGAGCATGATCGGGATCGACCCCGCCAGCGTGCCCTGCAGCAGGTTCACGATGCTGAACGACGTGCTCAGCCCGGCGTCGGCCCAGCACAGCAGCGAGACGATGAACAAGAACACGACCACCGCTATGGTCACCCGCCGCACCACCAGGCCGAACGGCAGGAAAGCCCACGCCGCCGCCAGGGCGATCGTGATCCCGCCGCACACGTAGCACGTGACCGCGGCGGCCAGCGTCAGGTTCGGCACCGTGACCGTGTCGAGCGCCCCGGAGAACGCGAAGGTCGCGTCGCCGGAATGCGAGAAGGTGCCGAGCACGAAGATGTCGATAAGCCCGAGGAGCAGGAAGCTGGCCGGCGCCAGCCACCGGCGGAAGGGGCTGACCAGCTCGGCGGCGGAGTCCAGCACCGTGGGGACGCGCTCGGTGATCGTCATCCGTTCCACCCCTTGGCCAGCACCAGCAGCGAACCGCCCCCGCCCCGCAATCGGAATATGGCCCGGACCAGCGGCGGGGCCGCGACCATGAGGACCACGACCGCCTGCAGCACCTCCACCATGTCCACCGGGGTGCTGGTCGCGGCCTGCATCAGCGGCGCCCCCGCGTGCAGGGCGCCGAACAGCAGCCCGGCCAGTACCACGCCGAGCGGCCGCCCGAGTCCGAGCAGGGCGACGGTGATGGCGTCGATCCCGTAGGTGCCGAAGCTCTGGTCGTTGAGGGTGAAGTCGGTGCCCTGGATGACCGCGGCCCCCGCCAGGCCGGCCAGGCCGCCGGCGATCAGCATGACCAGGACCCAGTTCCTCTCCACGTTGATGCCCGCCACCCGCGACGCGTTCGGGTTCTTGCCGATGGCGCGGAACTCGAACCCGACGGTGGTCCGGCTCAGCAGCCACCAGACGGCGAGCGCGCAGGCCAGCGCGAGCAGGAAGCCCGCGTTGATGCGCAGGTGCGAGCCGAACAGCTGCGGCAGGTGCGCGTTCCCGGCGATGGCCCTGGTGATCGGGTTGACGGTCCCCGGCGCCTGCATCAGGTAGTGGTAGGCGAGCAGGTAGGACAGGAAGTAGGCCATGATGTAGTTGAGCATGATCGTCACGATCACCTCGTGCGCGCCGGTCCGCGCCTTGAGCTCTCCGGGGATCCAGCCGATCGCCGCGCCGCCGACGAAGCCGCCGAGTACGCAGACGATCACGTGGATGACGGGCGGCAGGCTGACCGCGTAGCCGAGGAAGGTGGCGACGATGGCGCCGCCGATGAACTGGCCCTGCCCGCCGATGTTGAACAGGCCGGCCTGGTACGGCAGCGCCACCGCGAGCCCGGCCAGGATCAGCGGCGTGGCCTGGACGCACGTCTCCGACAGCGGGCCGAACACGGCGCTGAGGTAACCGTCGTGGACCGCCGCGCTGATGGAGGCCTGCTGGAACAGCGCCGCGACGGTGTGCGGGTTGAAGACCGAGCCCTCGAACAGGGCCACGTAGGCGCCGGTGGCGGTGTCCCAGGCCTGCCCGAACGCGTGACCGGGGTCCGAGAACAGGTTGCTCCAGGCGTGCAGCACGGTGGTGTTAGTGAACGCGTTGATCAGCCCGCCCACCACCAGCGCGGCGAAGATGGCCAGGACCGTGACGGTGAAGGAATTGCCCTCGGTAACCGACTGCCGCAGGAGCTGGCCGAACGAGCGGCGCTCGCCCGGCTCCTCCGGCTTCGGCGCGGTGGTGGCGGTGCCCGCCGGACTCGCCGCGGGCGGCGGATCCGCCGCGGGCTCGTGCGCGCTCATTGGCTCGCTCCTGGGATTCCTGCTTCCGGCGCCGCCTCCGTCGTCGCGGCCTCTGGCCCGGGTCCGGGAGCTTCCTCCGTCCCGCCGGCCATCAGCCGCCCGAGCTCCTCGGCCGGCACGGTCGGCGGCCGGAAACCGGTGATCCGGCCTTCGTACATGACCGCGATCCGGTCGGCGAGCGCGTAGATCTCGTCGAGTTCGGCCGAGACGATGAGCACGGCCACGCCGCGGTCGCGCTGCTCCACGATGCGGCGGTGGACGAACTCGATCGAGCCCACGTCGAGCCCGCGGGTCGGCTGGCTGGCGATGAGCACCTTGTGCTCGTGCCCGAGCTCACGGGCCAGGATGACCTTCTGCTGGTTGCCGCCGGACAGCGTGCCGACCGGGGTCTGCGCCGAGGTCGTGCGGACGTCGAATTCCTTGACCCTCGTCGCCGCGTTCGCGGCGATCGCGTCCAGGTTAAGCCGGATGCCGGAGGCGAACGGCGGCTGCTTGTACTGGTCGAGCACCATGTTGTCGGCCACCGAGAAGGCGCCGATCAGCCCGTCCTCCTGCCGGTCTTCCGGCACGTAGGAGACGCCCGCCCGCAGCCGCTGAGCCGGGGTGGCGCGGGTCAGGTCCCGGCCGTTCAGCGACACCGTGCCCGCGATCGTGGGCCGCAAGCCCATCAGCGCCTCGCACAGCTCGGTCTGCCCGTTGCCCTGGACGCCGGCCACGCCGAGGATCTCACCCGCCCGGACCTGGAAGGACATCTCGTTCACCCAGACCCGGCCGGTCTCGTCGGCCACCGTCAGGCCGTCCACGTCCAGGACCGCCGGACCGGGTTTGGCCTCGGTCTTGCTCACCCGCAGCTGCACGTTCCGGCCGACCATCATGGCGGCCAGCTCGTCTTCGGTAGCGGTGGGCGGTTTATCGCCGGCCACCGCGCCGCGGCGCAGCACGGTGATCGTGTCCGCGATGGCCTGGACTTCCCTGAGCTTGTGGGAGATGAAGACGATGGACGTCCCGCCGTCCTTCAGCTGCCTGATGATCCGGAACAGGTCCTCGGTCTCGGCCGGGGTGAGCACCGCCGTGGGCTCGTCCAGGATCAGTACCTTCGCGTTCCTGACCAGTGCCTTCACGATCTCGACCCGCTGCTGGATGCCGACCGGCAGGTTCTCCACCATCACGTCCGGGTCGATGTCGAGCCCGTACCGGCGGGAAAGCTCCCGGACGTCGCGCCGGGTCCGGCGCCGGTCGAGCACGCCGGCCAGCTTCAGCGCGCCGGCCAGGAACCGCAGGTACGAGGGCGCGCCGTCCCGTTCGGCCAGCCCGGTCTCCTCGATGCCGAGGGTGACGTTCTCCGCGACGGTGAACACCGGCACCAGCATGAAGTGCTGGTGCACCATGCCGATGCCGGCTGCGATGGCGTCCCGGGGGGAGGCGAAGCTGACGGCCTGGCCGTTGATCAAGATCTCGCCCTCGTCCGGCTGCAGCAGCCCGTACAGGACGTTCATCAGGGTTGACTTGCCGGCCCCGTTCTCGCCGAGCAGGGCGTGCACCTGGCCGGGAGCAACGGTGAGGTCGATCTGGTGGTTGGCCAGCAGCGACCCGAAGCGCTTGGTGATGCCCTTCAGCTCAAGTTCCACGTCGCCCCTTGCAGGCCCTCAACGTCCACGGTTCCCCGGCGCCGATGTGGCAGCGGCGCGAGGATTCGCGCCGCTGCCACATTGTGTCGCGTTATGCCGCCCTGATCTACACCGGGCTCTTGGTCGGCGTCTGGATGGACCCGTCCTCGATACCCGACTGCACCGTCTTGAGCTCGCTCTGCAGCGCGGACGGGATCTTGCTGGAGAAGTCGTGGAACGGGGCCAGCACGGCGCCGCCGTTGGCCAGCGTGCCGACGTAGGTGCCGCCCTTGAACGAGCCGTCGGCCGCGCTCTGCACCGTGGCCTTGACCGACGCCGTGACGCCCTTTTCCACGCTGGTGATGAAGTACTTGCAGTACGACGCCGCGCTGACGCAGCCGTCGACGTCGACCCACTCCATGTTCACCTTGCCGCCCGCGCCCTGGACCGCCTTGGCCGCGCCGAGCCCGACGTTGCCGGCCACCGGGAAGATGACGTCCGCGCCCTCGCTGATGAACGTCTGGGTCAGCGTCTGGCCCTTGGTCTGGTTGGTGAAGTCACCGGTGAACGAGCCCTTCTGGGTCTTCTCGTTCCAGCCGAGGACCTGCACGTTATTGCCGTGCTTGGAGTTGTAGTACTGGACGCCGTCCCAGAACCCGTCCATGTAGATGGTCACGGTCGGCAGCTCGATCCCGCCGAACGTCGCCACCTTGCCCGACTTGGACATGCCCGCCGCCAGGTAACCGCCCAGGAAGCCGTCCTGCACGGTGTTGTACGTCAGCTGGTCGATGTTGGGTTCCTTGGCGCCGGTCAGGCAGCCCGTCTTGTACGAGCAGTCCACGATCGCGAACTTCTGGTCCGGGTTGGCCTTGGCTGCCGCCTCCGTCACGGCGCCCATCAGGAAGCCGACGGTGACGATGATGTTGCACTTCTGGCTGATGAAAGCATTGATGTTCGGCGTGTAGTCGCTCTGCGTCGTCGACTGCAGGTACTTGACCGTGATGTTCGAGTTGGCGCTCGCGGCGGCCTGCATGCCCGCCCACGACGAGGCGTTGAACGACCGGTCGTTGATGCCGCCGGTGTCGGTGACCATGCAGCCGAGGGTCTTGGTGCCGCTCGCCGCGGCGCCGCCCGAATTCGAGGCCGAGGCGCTCGTCGTCGCGGCGCCGCTTGCGCCGGACGAGGCCGAGCTGTGGCTGCTGCCGCACCCGGCGAGGACCACCGTCGCCGATACGGCCAGCGCCGCCGCGGCCCATGCGCTCTGTTTCACGCTTACCTCCACTGGGCCAGCGCGCGGCACGCGCCTGGCCTCGCATTCGTCCTGGGTTGTCCCGCAGGCTATGCCGGGTCGTCCGCGCTGGGAAGGGGACACGCGGCTATCTGGCCTGCTCGTTGCCGAATCGGAACCCGAACATGATGGCATTCCTGGTCTGCCCGACATATACCCGGGGCCGGCCGCCGGGCGCTTTGGTGCCTTCCTACAACTGCGCCGCGTTACCGGTTGATCAGGTCCTGGCTGGAAGCGGGAGGGGAATGTTCCGGGGGCACGGCATTCATGGGCAGCGTCGAGGTGCCGTTCGCCGACGGCACGCCGGGGAAGTCAAGGATCGCGGTCAGCCCGCCGCCCGGTGTCTCGGTCAGCTTGGCCGTGCCGCCGTTGGAGGTGACCAGCCGGTGCACGATGGCCAGGCCGAGCCCGGTGCCGTTCGGGCTGGAGGTAGTGAACCGCAGGAAGGCGCGTTCCCGGTCCTCGGCGCTCATGCCGGGGCCGTCGTCGGCTACCACGATCTGCGCGCCGGCCGTGGTGGCCGACGTGATCACCGTGACGTGGTCGCCGGGTTCCAGCGCCTCGAGCGCGTTCGCGATCAGGTTGTCCAGCATCTGCTCCAGGTGACCCTCGCCCATCCAGGCCAGCACCGCGGACGGCTCCGGGGGCAGCGTCTCCAGCGTGATACCCCGGTCCTCGGCCACCGGGTGCCAGGCCACGAACCGCTCGCTGGCGACCTCGGTCACGTCCAC
The DNA here is from genome assembly GCA_021154785.1 of Nocardiopsis sp. Lineage (GTDB taxonomy): Bacteria > Actinomycetota > Actinomycetes > Streptosporangiales > Streptosporangiaceae > Palsa-504. Next base: position 2,090 of record JAJKHX010000046.1, on the reverse strand, counting down.
CGCGGTGGGGACCGGCACCACGTTCTCCGCCCGCGCCACCGCGAGCAGGCCGTCCACCAGCCGGGACAGCCGGGCTAGCTCCTCGAGCGCGCCGGCCAGCTCCTGCGCGGTCGCCGGATCGGACGCGGCGGTGTCCGCGGCGAGCAGGTCGAGGCGCAGCCGCAGCGCGGCCAGCGGGGTACGCAGCTGATGCGATACGTCGGCGATCACGGCCCGGTTCCCGTGCACCAGGGCCTCGAGCCGCCCGGCCATGGTGTTGAACGTGGTCGCCAGCCGGCGCAGCTCGGGCGGCCCGGAATCGACCACGGCCCGGATCGCCAGGTCGCCGTCCGCCAGCCGGCCGGCCGCGCTGTCCAGCCCGGTGACCGGCCTGCTCACCCAGCGGGCGAGGCCGAACGCCAGCAGCGCAGCGGCGAGCATGGCCACCACGGCGATGGTCCCGAGGATGACCCAGAGCTCGACGATGTCACCGTCGAGCGCCTTGGTCGACCGGGCCAGGACCACCGTGCCCACCAGCGGGCTGTTGTGGCTGCCCTTGAGGTAGACGGGGGTAGCCGCGACGACCCAGGACCCGGTGGTCACGGTGACCGCCTGGAACGGCTGGTTCGACCGCCGGGCCTGCCTGCCCTGGGTGTTCGCCTGATTGGCCAGCCGGACCCAGTCGCCCGGCGGCATCTGCCTGTTGACCAGCAGCTGGTTCTGCCGCGGGTCGCCCTCGAAGATCAGCAGGCCGTTGCCTGCCTGCTTGGTCTGGTTGAACAGGTTGACCAGGGGAGGGTCGGCTCCGAGGCCGCCGTTCTTGGCCTTCGCCGGGTTCTGGTGAATGGCATCCAGCCGCGACTGGGCGATAGCGGCGTCGGTGTTCGCCATGCCCGCCGTGGCCTGGATGAAGGAGGTGCGGTCGTGGTTGGACGCGTCCAGCGTCAGCGGCACCAGCGCCCCGACCAGCACCGCGGCCGTGAAGGCCAGCAGGACCAGCAGGATCCGCCGGGTCATGACCCGGCGTCCTGGTCGGCGAGCCGGAAGCCGTGCCCGTAGACCGTCTCGATCAGGTGCGGGTCGCCGAGCTTCTTGCGCAGCGCCGCCATGTGCACGTCGAGGACCTTGGTCGGGCCGTACCAGTGCTCGTCCCAGGCCCGCTCGAGCATCTCCTGGCGGGTGACGACCCGGCCCGGGTCGCTGGCCAGGCACTCCAGGATGGCGAACTCCTTGGGGGTCACCGCGATCTGCTGGCCGTGCACGCTCACCTTGTGCGTCCGCAGGTCCACCGTGAGCGGGCCGTGCTGCAGGACCTGGCTGTGGCCGGCCGGCTGGCGGCTGCGGCGGAGCACCGCCCGGATCCGGGCCAGCAGCTCCTGCAGGCCGAACGGCTTGATCAGGTAGTCATCGGCCCCCTCGTCCAGGGCCAGCACGCGGTCCGATTCCTCACCCCGCGCGGACACGATGATGATGGCCGCGTCGCAGCTCTGCCGGAGCCGCCGGCAGACCTCCACGCCGTCGATGTCGGGCAGCCCCAGGTCGAGCAGGACGACGTCGGGCACTGGCCAGTCAAGCGCCGCCTGGCCAGTGGTGACGCTACCGGTCTCGTAGCCGGCCCGGGTCAGCCCGCGGACCATCTGAGTAGCGATACCGGGGTCGTCTTCCACGACGAGGACCCGGCCAAGACGTGCGTTCACGGCCTCCACGTTAAGCACGAAACCCGCATGCTCAGAACTGGGCGCAGATCTTAACTACATCTGAACCTGTTCCGATGTGGGTCCTTGCCAGTGGTTGGGCATGATTTGTAGCAGAGTTCCTTGCTCAACACGAACGCGAACCGCACTCCTGCGGCGGATCGCGCGGGACATGAGAGGGTCCGCTCGGATAAGGCAACCCTGCAGCCTTTTCCGGGCGGACCCTCGTCTTATCGGGGGGCTCCTTCCCCGGCCCCAGGGCCTGGCGACTTAAAGTCTTCACGTGATCATCGACTGGCCAGGACTCCGCGCCGCCGCCGTGGCCGCCGCCGGACGGGCCTACGCTCCTTATTCAGGGCTCCGGGTCGGCGCGGCCGGCCTGGCCGCCGACGGGCAGGTCGTCACCGGCTGCAACGT
>JAJKHX010000045.1 GCA_021154785.1 Nocardiopsis sp. | reverse complement strand
GGGCAGCAGGCCCGCGAGGCGGGTCTCCAGGGCCGCCCTGACCTCCGGGTGCACTTTCCCGAACGGTACCGAGCCGGAGTGCTGCCGCTCCTGGTCGTCGCTGAGCACCGAGGCCAGGGCGCTTTCGGGAACCTGGAGGTAGTAGCCGCACATGAGAAGGCGTTCTCCTGATTCGGTGCTCTGCCCGGGCCCGGGGACGTAGTACGCGACCCCGTGGCCTCCCTGGTACAGGGGCCGCAGGAGATCGCAGCCGCCAAGGGCGCCGGCGCCGGTGTCGCGTTCGGGGATGAGCCCGCGCCACAGCACCATGCCCCGGTAGGCAGGCGCGGCGCCGGGGTCAAGGAGGCCGCGTCCCAGCGAGCGGTACCCGTCGGCGCACACGACGAGGTCGAAGTCCAGTGAACCACCGGGGACAAGATGCAGCGTCGTGCCGTGCGGTGTCGCTTCGATCCGCTCGACGGACGCGCCGCCGCGGTACAGGCCATCAGGAACGCGCCGCCGGAATGACTGGTGCAGGTGAGCCCAGTTGAACAGCATGGAGCTTATCTGGACGTCGCCCAGCCATCACTGCAGGCCGGCCCCGGCTGCACGGGTGACGAACCGGGAGTAGCCGGCCCGGCAGGCGGGAACGGTCCCGTCGAGGATGCCTCGCGCCGTCATGTCCTGCCACGAGGTGGTGACCATGAGGATCCCGGCACCCCGGCTCACCAGGCCGGACTCGGACCGCTCGAAGACGGTTACATCATGGTCGGCCCGGTGCAGGAGCGCCGCCGCCGCGCATCCGGCGATCGATCCCCCGACAATGCCGACTCTCATGCCGCTCGCCCCCGAACCCCGTGGAGCGTCACCCGGGAGGTGACGGCAATCCGTCAGCGTAGCGGCTACATGTTCCCGGAGGAAGCCGACGGAACGGGACCAGGTGCATGACCACGTCTACGGCGGCGGCATCATGGTGCAGGCACGCCGCCGGCTTAACGCGGGGTCAGCGTCGCGACCCTCGCCGCCGGCGGGCGGCGCGGATCCCGGCGTCGGCGACCTAGTCGGCGAACCGTTCCGTTGCCGCTCAACCCCGCATATCTATCCGGACTAGCAGCCAGCGCGCCCCAGGCCCCGGAATCTGTCTCCTCGGACCCGGCGGCACCGCGCTCGACCCCGAGGTGGTCCGCCACCTCCTCGCCGCCAGCCGGCGCGCCGGCGGCCTAGACCCGCTCACCGCCTGTGAGCGCGACGTGCTCGCCCTGATCGCCGAGGGCCGCTCCAATGCCGGCATCGCGACCCCCTCGTCCTGACCACCGGGACAGTGGGAAAGCACGTCGCCAGCATCTGCGCCAAGCTGAGCCTGCCCGCTACCGAGACCGACAACCGGCGGGTGCTCGCCGTCCTGCACTACCTGCGGACCTGACAGCTGCTCACTGCAAGCTGCCCGTCGGCGACCAGGGGTAAGGCGGCCTGGGCAGTAGCGGCCGTCTTCCGGGCAGCGCCCTGCGTGATGTCACCCTGAGCTGACACAATCGGCGGTGTGGATCATGTCCTGCTGGACGCCTTCGGCCTCGACCCTGACGTTCTCCACCTCAACCACGGTGCCTTCGGCGTCGCGCCTGTCATCGTGCGCCAGGCGGCGGCCGCCTGGCGCGAGCGGGCCGAGCGCAATCCGCATCGCTTCAACCGGGTCGAAGTTCCCGGGCTGGTGGCGACGGCCCGGGAACGCGCGGCCGGCTTCCTGGGCGTCGACCCGTCCCGTACCGCATGGCTACGCAACGTGTCCGAGGGAGTATCCGCTGTTCTGGGGTCGCTTGAGCTGGGCCCTGGCGACGAGCTCGTTATCAGCACGCACGGCTATGGCGCGGTCCGCAAGGCCCTCAGCCATCACGCGGCCCGGACAGGAGCACGGGTCGTCGAGGCGGCCTACCCGGTCGGCGCCCAGGATGACGCGATCGTCTCGGCGTACGCGGACGCCTGCTCGCGCCGTACCCGGCTGGTCATAGTCGACCGGATCACCTCGCCGACCGCCACTATAGTTCCCGTCGCGGCCGTGACCGCCGCTATCGCGGGCACAGGGGCCACCGTGCTGGTCGACGCCGCCCACGCGCCTGGCCAGCTCCGTGACGACATTCCGGGACTCGGCGCCGACCACTGGATCGGCAACCTGCACAAATGGGCCTATGCACCGCGGGGGAGCGCCATGCTGTGGAGCCGGCCCGGGGCCGACGTGGCGCCGAACGTGCTCAGCTGGCAGCTGGACGACGGGTACGCCCCGGCGTTCGACTATCCGGGTACCTGGGACTATGCCGGCTGGCTGGCTGCCCCGGACGGCCTCGCCTACTGGTCAGCGCTGGGCGGCTGGGACACCGTGGCGCGGCTCTCCGGCCTGGTGGCAAGCGGCCAGCAAAGGGTGGCCGAGGTGCTCGGGGTCACGCTCGAGCAGCTTCCGTCCGCACCGGCACCCGCCATGAGGCTGGTATCGCTGCCAGGCGGCGTCCTGACCTCACCCGATCAGGTGGACCCGTTGTACGAGGCCCTGTCGCAACGGCGGATCGAGGTCGCGCCCGTCTGCTTCGATGGAGTCGGCTATCTGCGCATCGCGGCGGCATCCTACAACACCGAAGAAGATTACGACCGCCTGGCCTCCAGCGTCCGTGACCTGCTGGGCCGGTGAGCCTGACGTACGAGTTACGTTGTACGACTTAAGAGCCTGCAGCGGGCCAGGGGAGCAGCCCGCCGCGGGGGAGTAGCGCCGGGCAGCACGTCCGCGTCGAGGATGGCCCGCTGGAGCCTTTGCTCGGCGCCGGGCGGAGGCGCCCGGCGGATGGCGTGACGGGCGTCAGGGAGGCATCCAGGACGCGTAGAAGATGCCGAGGCCGATTCCGACGCAGACGCCGGAGATGATCCAGAACCTGATCGTGATCGTCGTTTCCGTCCAGCCGACGAGAGCCAGCGAGCCGGTGTCACCCATGAAGGTCCTGGCCGGGGGCGCGTTCCACCACAGGGAAACCGATGCAGGAACCGAGAACCGAAGCGGCGACTACCGCGAGGTCGAGCGGATCGCGGACCGCGTAACTACTCTGCGCAAGTACCAGATTCATGCCGGATGACCCGGCTTGTCTTCCGGCAGGATGCCTGGCATGCGCCATGTCCGGGCTCGCTTTGGGGGTGCTGTGCGCCGTCTGAAGGACATGAGGCTGCGAAGTGACCTGCTCACTGTCACGGATACGGAACCGGGGGCAGGCCCCTCTCGCCGCCTCAGTTAAGTGCCGATAATGTACATTATGTAAAGTAGTAGATGACCGGCTCCGGTCCCCTCTTCACCTGCCGCCACCTGAGCGCGCACGCTGTCACGCCGGCGGGACAATACAGGAATGACGATCGACGAGGAGCTCAGCGCGCTGATGGACCGGTTCTTCCGGGCGGTGTCGTTCGATGCCGGCGGGACGCCGGCGTATGAACGGCTGCATGACCTGTTCACGCCGGCCGGCCGGCTCGTCAACGCGATCGGGGACGCCCCTGACGACACGACGGTGGCAGGGTTCATAGAGCCCCGCCGCGCCCTGGCCGGCGCCGGTGCGCTGACGTCGTTCGAGGAGGTGGAGACGAGCGCGGTCACCGAGTCGTTCGGCAAGGTGGCGCACCGGTTCAGCACGTACGAGAAACGCGGCGTACGGGACGGTACCGCGTTCGCGGCGCGCGGGCGGATCGCGACGCAGTTCGTCCGCACGCCCGGCGGCTGGCGGATCACGTCGATGGCGTGGGACGACGAGGCGTGAGCCGCATCGCCTGGCGGCCGTCCGGCTAGCTGTCGGTGCACGAGGGCCAGTGGTCCGCTGCCCATTCCGCCCAGCCCGGCCATCCTGCCGGCGGCCCGGGAATCTCGCCGCCGCCGAGCTCGGCGGCATCGGGAACCTGGAACTGCTCCCGCCATCGGTCCACGTCGGCCTCGCTCATCGGGAACGTCTGATGCGGCGCCATTGCCTGCCGGTGCGCGATCCGGCTGAGCTGGACGTTCTTGTCCACCGGCAGGTAGACCACCTGGCAGGCCGCCCCGGCCGATCGTGCCAGCCAGCGCAGTGCCCACCGTTCATCGCGGCCCCAGAGCCAGTAGTCGAGCACGACGCTGTTCCCGAGCCGCAGTGCCTGCAGGGCGACCGAGATGAGCCGCCCTTCCAGCACGAAGCGCTTACCGCCGGCCATCGAATCGCCGAACAGCGGGATCATCCAGTGATCCGGGGTCAGCCGCAGTGCCCTGTACACCGCGGCGAGCTCCCTGGCCCGGGTGGTTTTCCCGGCTCCGGGCAGGCCGACCATCAGGAGCATCGTGGCTGCGGCCCCGGACGGGCACGCGGACGGTTTCTCGTGCCGTGGACGTGAACCGGATCGCTGTGGCTGAGACATGACTCCCCTGATCAGGCAGGACGAGCCGGCATCGCGGGAATGGACACGCGAGTGACTGCCGGCGGGACACTGACCTGGCGGTACGCTCTGGCGCTGACCCGGAGCGGGCAGGCGTTGAGACCGCGGTTAACAGCAGTCCCGGTACCGCCGTTAAGCGGCGGTCCGGGTCGTCATGGCGGCGCAGCAGCACATGCCCTCATCCTAGCCGCCACCCGGCGGCGGACCGGCAGCTGAGCTCGCAAAAAATCTGGCCTCCCATGAGTCAAATCACTTAATGTCACGGTATACTCACTGTGCGGAGTTGATGCTGCCCAGCGGCACGGATTGCTGCCGGGCGACGCCGGAAGCCAACCACCGCCGTGGCACAGGTGCGCAAAGGAGCATCGAGTGATGGTAGGCATGCGGCACGATCGGGCCGGCGCTGCCCGGCCCGGCAGGAAGACTCAGGATCGTCGTACGGTGACGGCGGGGATGCTCGCCCTCGCTGCGGTCATCAACCTCGCCCTCGTGCTGGCGGGTTGCGGCGCGCAGTCCGGCCGGCCGGCCGGTAACCAGGCGGCGGGTCCGCCACCGCTCGCCGTGACTACGTTTGCCGGGTACCCCGGCCAGCTGCCGCTGGCAGGCGCCCCGAGGCTGACGGTCAACGCTCTCACCGCGGCGGGCGGGGTACGG
>JAJKHX010000044.1 GCA_021154785.1 Nocardiopsis sp. | reverse complement strand
TCAGGCAGGACCCCCTTGGGGACCACGGCGCACAGGTTGGACGGGACCCAGTTGTACTCGGCGTGGAGCGCGTACTCGTTGCCTGCCGCCGCGACCAGCTGCCCGACGCGGAACTCCTCGGCTCCTGGTCCCACCTCGACCACGACCCCGCACAGCGAGTAGCCGAGCGGCGTGTACGAGTCGAGCCGGTTCATCACCTTCTTGTACGTGGCGACCGCGCCCTGCTGGGAGACCGTGTCGAGGACCTTGCGCACCTGGTCCGGCCGCGCCCGCGCCTTGCCGACCATCGACATCTTGGCCTCGGCCAGCTTCATCATCTCGGTGCCGGTGGAGATGAGCGAGAACAGCGACTGCACGAGCACGCCGCCGGGACGGCAGACCGGGGTCGGCACGTCGAGCACGCTGAGTTCCCCGGATTTGTAGTTCTGCGCTATCTGCTTCATTGCGTCCTCTTGTCGGTGATTCGGTCAAGCGCATGCGCATACGGCGCGCGGGTAAGGTCGCGACGCCCATGGACCGGACGTGCCGGTACCACAGTTCGAGCGACAGGAGCTGCCAGATCTGCTTGGCATAGTCCTCGCGGCCGGCCTGCTCGTCCGCGATGAGCCTGCGTACCGCCCCGCCGCGGATCACGCCGGATTGGGTGAGCTCGCCCTCGACGAGCACGTCCTGGATGAGCTCGCGCAGGTCCTGCCGGACCCAGGCGCGCAGCGGAGCGCTGAACGAAGCCTTCGGCCGGTGTACGATCTCGTGCGGCAGCCAGGCCTCGGCGGCCTGCTTGAGCGCGAGCTTGGCCTGCCGCCCCTTGATCTTCTGGCGGCCTGGGATGGAGAAGGCCGCCCGCGCCACCACGGGGTCGACGAACGGGACGCGGACCTCGACCGAGGCCGCCATGCTGGCCCGGTCGGTATAGGCCAGGTTGAGCCCGGTCAGGAACAGCCGCGAGTCCGCCAGGCACATCCGGTTGACCTCGTCCGGCAGCGCGTTGTCGGAGTAGATCGCGGCGTGCTCGCCGATCACCTGACCGACGTGGCCGGCCAGGCCGGGACCGACGAGGCGCGTCAGCTCGTCCGGGTCGTACAGCGTGTAGCTGCGCCGGAACCTCGGCTCTTCCGGCAGGTCGGCGAAGGTCAGGAAGCGCTTGGCCCAGCGCGCGTAGCGCAGGCCGCGGCCGCCCACGCTGACCGGCATCTTGTCCACCGCGAACCGCACGCCGGCCCGGGGCAAGGCGGGCAGCGCGCTGTACCGGCTGGCCATGAGGCAGGCCATCTGCTTGCGGTAGCCGCCGAACAGCTCGTCCGCGCCCATGCCGGACAGGATCACCTTGACCCCGCGCTCGCGGGCGGCCTCGCACATGAGCAGCGTGTTGATGGCGGCCGGGTCGCCGATCGGCTCGTCGAGCGTGTCCACCATGCGGGGCAGCATGCTGACGATGTCCGGCGCGATCTCGATCTCGTGCAGCTTGATGCCGAACCGGGCGGCGACCTTCCGGGCGTAGATCGCGTCGTCGGGCATGGCCTCGAGCCGCTGGTCTTCCGGCCGGAAGGTGATGGTGTAGGCGTCGACGCCCTGGCTGGCCTGGTGAGCCAGCACGGTGATGATGCTCGAATCCAGGCCGCCGGACAGGAAGCTCGACACGGGCACGTCGGCCACCATGTGCGCGAGCACCGACTCCTGGATGACCTCGCGCAGGTCGGCGGGGCTCAGGTCCGGGCCAGCCGCGGCTTCCGCGGCCACGTCCTGGATCTGCCAGTAGTGCTGGACGGACAGCTTGCCGTCCGGCCGGATCCGCGCCCACGAGCCGGGCGGGAGCTTGCGCACCCCCTCGATGGAGCACTGCTGGTCGGGCACCCAGTAATACAGCATCGACGCCACCATGGCCCCGGGATTGATCCGCAGTTCCGGGCCCACCGCGGCCATGATGGCCTTCAGCTCGGAGGCGAACAGCAGTCCGTCGCCGCGGGGCAGGTAGTAGAGCGGCTTGATGCCGCGCGGGGCACGCGCCAGCACGAGATCGCCCACCGCCTCGTCGGCCAGCGCGAACGCGAACATGCCGCGAAACCGGCGCAGTGCGTCAGGCCCCCAGGCGCGCCAGGCCTCGAGCACGACCTCGGTATCGGACTCGGTGGCGAACCGCGCGCCGCGCGCCCGCAGGTCGGTCCGCAGCTCTTTGTAGTTGTACAGCTCTCCGTTGTAGACGATCGTCAGGCCGTCCTTGGTCAGCGGCTGGTTGGCCGCGTCGCTCAGGTCGATGATCGAGAGCCGCAGGTGGCCGAGGTGCATGGAAACCCGGCTGTCTTCGTGGCCCCAGGTCCCGGTCGCGTCCGGCCCGCGGTGCGCGATCCGGTCGGTCATGACGCCGACCAGCTTCTGGCCATCGGCCTGCTGGTAGCATCCGGCGATCCCGCACATCTCAGGCCCCCGTCCGCGGCGCGGTCTCGCTGTTCGCGGTCAGGCGCTGGTAGACGTCGAGGTAGGCCTGCCGCTGGTGGGGCCAGGCGAGTTCCTTCTCCACCCGGGCCCGGCCGAGCTGGCCCAGGCGGGTCCGCCCGGGCTCGTCGTCCATGAGGGCGACGATGGCCTCGGCGTACTCCTGCACCACGTTGGGCGTGACGTAGACCGCGGCCTCGCCGGCCGAGGTCCGCGTCTCGCGGAGATCGAAGGCGACCACGGGCAGCTCGAAGGACATGTACTCCATCGTCTTGTTCATGGTGGACACGTCGTTGAGCGGATTCTTCGGGTCGGGCGACAGCCCCACGTCGGCGGTGGACATGATGCACCCGACTAGCTCATCGGGGGCCCGGCCGGTGAACTCCACGTGCCCGGCCAGGTTGAGCTCGTCGCGCAGGGCGACCAGTTCGTCGAAGCAGTCCCCCGAGCCGATCAGGGTGAAGGCGATGTCGGTGCGGCCGAGCTTGTGCACCACGATCTCCGCGGCGCGCACCACGATGTCGACGCCGTCCTGCGGTCCCATCACGCCGATGTACGTGGCCAGGAATCGGTGCCCGCGGCGCAATTCCGGGTCGGCCGCACCGCGCTTGAGCTTGTCCGGGTCCGGGCCGGTGCGGACGACGGTGACGTCTCGCGGGGCCTTGCCGCTGCGGCGGACGGCGATATCCCGGTAAGAATCGTTGGTGGAGATCACGTGGTCCGCGGTCCGGTGCGTCCGGCGCTCCAGCGCCCGCAGCCCCCGGTACGGCAGCTTCGCCCCCTCGGGGAACCGGGACTCGTAGAGCTCGGGGGACAGGTCGTGGTGGTCGAAGACGAACTTCGTCCGGTCCAGGGCGCGGAAGAACATGGCGATCGGCCAGAAGATGTCCGGCGGGTTGCACGCCTGCAGGACGGCGAACCGGCCCTTCCGGCGGGCCTTGAGGGCCAGCCAGAAGGTGGCGAGGAACGAGTACACGTACTCGTAGACGAAGCTGAGGCTGCTGCCGCCGGGCGCGTACGGGCGGTACTTGTAGAGCTGCACGCTGTCGAGGACGTCGTAGGAGGGGTCCCCCTTGCCCTTGGGGCATACCACTGCGACCCGGTAGCCCGCCGCGACCAGGGCCTGGCATTCCAGCCAGACCCGCCGGTCGAAGGGCACCGGAAGGTTCTGCACGATGATGAGTATCCGGCGCTTCATGAGTACAAGAGCACAACGATGGTGCCTGTGATACATGAAACCGGTCTTTCCGTATCTCACGGTTATGGTGTGATGGAGAAGTTGTCACCGCAGGTATCAAGACAGGACCTTCGCGGGTCATATGAGTGGCTTGATCACACCCATCGAACTCATAGCCCGACTCTTGGGGGTAATAATGCGGGTCCTCGTCGCGGGCGACCGCGGTTACATCGGGGCCGTCATGGTGCCGCTGCTCAGCGCCGCCGGGCACGATGTCGACGGTCTTGACCTCGGCCTGTACGAAGGCTGTGACCTGGGGCCGGCTCCGGTCTTCCCGTCCGGGGCCCGCACCCGGGCCGTCTGCGACATGCGTGACGTCACGGCCGGCCAGCTGGCCGGCTACGACGCGGTCGTCTGCCTGGCCGCGCTGTCCAACGACCCGCTCGGCGACCTCAACCCGGGCGCGACGGTCTCGGTGAACCTGGAGGGGACGATGCGCCTGGCTGAGGCGGCCAAGGCGGCGGGCGTCGGGCGCTTCCTGTTCGCCTCATCGTGCAGCCTGTACGGCGCGGCCGGCTCGGACGCGGTCACGGAGGACGCGGACCTTTATCCCGTCACGCCGTACGGCGAGACGAAGGTCCAGGCCGAACGGGCTCTTGCCGCGCTCGCCGACGACGATTTCAGTCCTACATACCTGCGCAACGCGACCGCCTACGGCGCGTCGCCGCGACTGCGCCTGGACATCGTGGTGAACAACCTGACGGCAGTGGCCATGACGACCGGTGAGGTCCGGCTGCAAAGCGACGGCACGCCCTGGCGGCCTCTGGTGCACATCGAGGACATCAGCCGCGCGTTCCTGGCCATGCTCGAGGCACCCCGCGAGCTCGTCCACAACGAGGCCTTCAACGTGGGCCGCGCCCAGGACAACGTGCAGATCCGCCAGATCGCCGAGATGGTCCGCGAGGCGGTGCCCGGTTCCACCGTGACGCTCGCCCAGGACGCCGGGCCGGACCTGCGAAACTACCGGGTCGACTTCGCCAAGCTCGACGACACCTTCCCCGGCCTGAAGCTGCGCTGGACTGTGCGGGAGGGGATCGAGGAGCTGGCCGGAGCCTACGGGAAGTACGGCATGACCCTCGACGACTTCAACTCCTCGCGGTACGTGCGGCTGCGCCGGATCCGCGAACTGCTGGACGAGGGGGCCGTGGACGAGATGCTGCGGCGGACCGCGCCGCAGGCTGGCTGAACCCGATGGACGCACGCCGGGAGCGCATGACCTGTGTTTAGCCGGCTCAAAGCTAACCCGGTCCTGCGCAAGGTCGCCAGCCGGTTCGGCTGGGGCCTGGCCGACCAGGCGATGTCCAGCGTGAGCAACGCCGCGGTCAGCTTCTACGTCGCTCGCGAGCTCGGCGCTGCGTCATTCGGCGCGTTCAGCCTGGCCTACGTGACCTACTCGTTCGCCCTCAACGTCTCGCGCGGCCTGGCCACCGATCCGCTGGTGGTCAGGTACAGCAACGTCGAGGCGGACGAGTGGCGGCACGCGGTGGCGAAGAGCACCGCGACCGCGGCGACCGTCGGACTGGTGGGCGGCGCCTTCGCCATGGCCGCGGCGATGCTGCTGGGCGGCACCCCCCGGCTGGCCTTCCTCGCCCTTGGTCTCGTCCTGCCCGGCCTGCTGCTGCAGGACAGCTGGCGGTACGCGTTCTTCGCGGCCGGCCGGGGCGGCCACGCCTTCCTCAACGACACGGTGTGGACGCTGTCGCTGCTGCCGGCGCTGGGAATACTGCGCGTCACCCACCACGGCACCGTGTTCTGGTTC
>JAJKHX010000043.1 GCA_021154785.1 Nocardiopsis sp. | reverse complement strand
TCACCAAGAGCCAGGCGAGCGAGCTCGCCAAGAACTGGCGGCGCAAGCCGGTCGCCAAGCTGCTGTCCGGTGCATCCATGGTAGTGCTGCCGCTCATCGCGCGCGGCACCATGCTCGGCTTCTGCGTCTGCACCCGGCAGGAGGGGTTCCGCCGGTTCGACCCCTACGACGTCGACATCGGCATGGAATTCGCGTCCCGGGCCGCCGTGTTCATCGACAACGCCCGCCGCTACAGCCGCGAGCACGCCACCGCGCTGACGCTGCAGCGGAGCATGCTGCCGACCGGGCTCTCCTATCCGTCCTCGGTCGAGGTGCGGCACCGCTACCTGCCTGGCAGCAAGATGATCGAGGTCGGCGGGGACTGGTACGAGTCCATCGCGCTGCCCGGGGGCCGGGTCGCGCTGGTGGTCGGCGACGTGGCCGGGCACGGCGTACGGGCCGCGGTCACCATGGGACGGCTGCGCACCGCCATCCACACCCTGGCCATGCTGGAGCTACCGCCCGCCGAGTGCTTGCTGCAGCTCGATGAGCTCATGCACACCCTCGGCGAGCGCGAGCCGCACTTCGCCACCTGCGCGTACGCGGTCTACGACGCGGTCAGCGGGGAATGCGAGGTGGCGGTGGCCGGTCACCTGCCGCCGCTGCTCGTGCACCCGGACGGCAGCAACAAGCTGCTCGACGTGCCGCCCTGCCCGCCGCTCGGCATCGGCGACGGCGAGGTGGAGAGCCGCCGGTTCCAGATCGAGGACGGTAGCCTGTTCGTGCTGTACACCGACGGCCTGGTCGAGAACAAGGGCCAGGACATCAGTGACGGGCTGGCCCGGCTGCAACGTATCTTCGGTCCCGGCTCGCCGACCAAGGATCTCGAGGACCTGTGCAAGGCCACCCTGGACGGGGTGTACTCCGATCACCAGCGCGACGACATCGCGGTGCTCATCGCCCGGCTGCGGCGGCTGCCTGAGGATAACTACGCCTCATGGACGCTCGCGCCGAAGCTGACCTCGGTCCGGGAAGCGCGTTCGGTGCTGACCGAGCCGATGAAGCGGTGGGGACTGGAGGACCTGATCCCCACGACCGAGCTGCTCGTCTCCGAGCTGGTGACCAACGCGGTCAAGTACTCCCGCGGCGACGTCACGCTCCGGCTCGTCAACGAGCGGGCGCTGGTCTGCGAGGTAATCGACTCCTCGGGCGCGCTGCCACGGCTGCGTTCGCCCAACGGCGACGACGAGAACGGCCGCGGCCTGCAGGTCGTGCGCCAGCTCGCCCAGCGCTGGGGTGCCCGGCGGACCGCGACCGGCAAGGTCGTCTGGTGCGAGCAGCCGCTGCCGGGCAGCCTGGGCGGCCTGGACGACCCGTTGCCCTTTCACTAAGGAAGCGTGGCCGCCCGGCAGCTGACGACGCCGGGCGGGCGGTAACTGACGATGCCGGGCGGCGGCTAACGACGCCGGGCGGGCGGCCGGGACGATCTGGGCCAGCGGGCGGCCGGTCGCGACGCGGGTCTGGTTCCGGCCGTCCTGCTTGGCCTGGTACAGGGCGGCGTCGGCCGCGGCGAGCAGGGTGGCGAGCTCGGAACCGACCCGGTCGAGCGCCGCTACCCCGATCGAGACCGTCACCCGGACGCGGGTGCCCGCCGGACCGCTGCCGCTGCCATGGTCGCTGTCGATGCCGCTGCCATGGTCGCTGTCGATGCCGCTGTCGCTGACCGGGACGGACAACGCGGCGACGGCGGCGCGGAGCCGCTCGGCGATGGCCAGGGCCTGGTCCTCCCGCGTCTGCGGCAGCAGAAGCGCGAACTCCTCCCCGCCGAACCGGCCCGCCAGATCATAGCTGCGCATCTGCTCGCGCAGGACGGCGCTGATCGCCCGCAGCGCCTTGTCGCCCACCAGGTGGCCGTGGGTGTCGTTGACCAGCTTGAAGTGGTCGAGGTCGAGCAGCGCGACACACAGCGGACTGCGGGTCCGCACCGCCCGGGCGATCTCCCGCTCCGCCTCGCTCTCCCAGGTGGACGCGTTGAGCAGGCCGGTCTTGGTGTCCATGCGCGACTTGGCCAGCAGTTGCGCGTGCATCATGAACCGCCGGGCCAGCAGGACGGTGGGTACGGCCAGGACGGCCAGCACCGGGTGGACGGCGACCACCACGGTGATGATGATGCCCAGGTCCATCTGGGCGAAGTCGGCCAGCAGCGCCTCGCGGTTCAGCGCGATGCCGGTTACCCGGGCGGTGGGGTCGGAGAGCTTCACCGCGGCGACGATCAGGGCATTGTGGCCGAACCAGCCGGTGAGCTCGGCCGCGGCTACGGCCGCCGTCCAGGTCAGCGGATGCGTCCCGGTGCCGAGCGCGCTTCCGGCGAAGGACGCGGGGATGGCGCGGAAGACCAGCGACGCGGCACCATAGGCCAGGCCGATCGCGGCGGCGGTGAACACCCGCCGGTAGATCGCCCCGCGGTGCACCCGCCACTGGGTGAGGACCAGCAGCGGCACCGGGATCAGCATGGCGTACACCGGCGGCAGCAGGATCGCCACCGGCAGCACCCAGGCGCTCAGGAAATCCCGGACCAGGCCGCTGTCCAGGAAGGCCACCCGGGGGGTCACCACCACGGAGATCGCGCCGCAGCTCAGCAGCAGGCCGAACCGCGCCAAGTCGCCCGGCGGCCAGGAGGTCTGCGACGCGGCCAGCCCGACCAGCACGAGGGCCACCACGGGCACGGCACCGACATAGGCCCGGACCAGCCCGGGAAGCCGCCACCACGCCCAGTCCCTGACGGACAGCCGGCCGGCCGGCGAAGCTGTGACCGACGAGGCTCGCATGTGTCACCGTTCCGGATGAGACGAGACGAGTCTGCTGATAGTCGGATGCTCACCGCAAAGGACTATTCACGCATAGCCACGATAGCTCATCTTTGTGCATTCAGTTAGCAATTACCGCAAATCGCCTCACATTTGCGCGCGGGAAGGCGCTAAATGGTGACTGGCTAGCCGCGATTACGCGGCGTTGCATACGCCGCGGTCTGTCACTTAGCGCGACGATAGTGCGCGAGAGGAGGGCCGGGCCATGCGGAACACCTGGGTCTGAGCATTATTGATATCCCGCCCGCCCATCACGGCGGGATCTCGGCGCACGTCATCCGGGACTTAGGTCCCGGCAGTAATAAACCTGGCAAACGGTCCTATGTCCCGGCTCGGGCATACCATATTGGCGGCCCGCCCGGACGCGGATACGACGTCCGGGCCTGCTCGCGACGCAATCGGCACATGCCGCGCGATAACGCGCTCACCGCGATCGGCGCGCCCTGCGCCGGCGAACAGGCCCGGACGCCGGCCGGTACTCCTTACTCCACCGTGACGCTCTTCGCCAGGTTGCGGGGCTTGTCGATGTCCCGGCCTAGCTTGACCGCGACGTGGTAGGCCAGCAACTGCAGCGGGACGTTGAGCAGCAGCGGCTCGAGCTCGGGCTCGGCCCGCGGGACGCGGATGACCGCGTCGGCCAGCCCCGTGGGCAGGTCGGCGCTGGTCACCGCGATGACCGGGCCGCCGCGGGCCTTGATCTGCTCGATCGTGGAGATGTTCTTGGACTGCAGATCGTCCGCCGGGACGACGACCACGCTCGGCATCGAGGAGTCGATCAGGGCGAGCGGGCCGTGCTTCAGCTCGGCCGCCTGGTACGCCTCGGCGTGGACGTAGGACACTTCCTTCAGCTTCTGCGCGCCCTCCCGGGCCACCGGCCAGCCGCGGACCCGGCCGATGAAGAACATGTGCTCGGCCCCGGCGAAGCGCCGCGCGACCTCGGTGATCTCCTCCTCGGCGGCCAGGACCTCATCCAGCTGCCCGGGCAGTGCGCGCATCCCGGCCACGATCCGCTGGCCGGAGGCCGCGGACAGGTCGCGGACCCGGCCGAGCAGCAGCGCCAGCAAGGCGAACGACGCCGCCATGTTGGTCAGCGCCTTGGTGGAGCACACGGCGATCTCGGGGCCCGCGTGCAGGAACACCCCGTGGCCGCACTCCCGCCCGATGGCGCTGCCGACCACGTTGACCGCGCCGATGACCTGCCCGCCCTTGCGGCGCAGTTCCTGCACCGCCATCAGCGTGTCGAGCGTCTCGCCGGACTGGCTGACGGCCACGTAGAGCGTGTCCGGGTCTACCACGGGGTTGCGGTACCTGAACTCCGAGGCGGGCTCGGCGTCGGAGGGAATGCGGGCCAGTTCCTCCGTCAGCACCGCGCCCATCTGCCCGGCGTAGTAGGCCGAGCCGCAGCCGAGGAACTTCACCTGCCTGATCGACCGGAGCTGGCGCGCGTCCAGGTCGATGCCGCCCAGCTTGGCCGTGGCGAACCGCTCGTCGAGCCGGCCGCGCAGCGCCCGGCGCAGCGCCTCCGGCTGCTCGTAGATTTCCTTGCGCATGTAGTTCTCGAACGAGCCGAGCTCGTAGTCCCCGGCCTCGGCCTCCACCGTGGTCGGCGTCTTGCGCGCGCCGCCGGGCTCCCGCTCGTCGAGCGACGCGGTGGTGTAGTCGGCGGCGTGCACCGTGGCCACCTCGGCGTCGTCCAGGTAGACGACCTGCTTGGTGTAACGCACCAGCGCCGCCACGTCGGAGGCGACGAACATCTCCGACTCCCCGATGCCGAGGACGATGGGGCTGCCGTTGCGCGCCACCACGAGCTCGTTCGGGTTCTGGGTGTCCAGCACCACCAGGCCGTAGGTGCCGTCGACGCGGCGCAGGGTGCGGCGGACCGCGTCCTCCAGGGGCGTGCCCTCGGTCGCCTCGGCCGCGATCATGTGGGCGAGCGCCTCGGTGTCGGTGTCGCTGGCCAGCTTCACCCCCCGGCCGGTGAGCGCGTCCCTGAGCTGCTCGGCGTTCTCGATGATGCCGTTATGCACGACGGCGATGCGGCCCTCGGCGTCGGTGTGCGGATGGGCGTTGATGTCGTTCGGCTCGCCGTGGGTGGCCCACCGGGTGTGGCCGATGCCGACGGTGGCCTTGGTGCGCTCGCTGACCCGGTCCCTGAGGTCCTGGACCCGGCCCGCCGTCTTGGTGACCTGCAGCCGGTTCCGGTAGATCACGGCCAGGCCGGCCGAGTCGTAGCCGCGGTACTCCAGGCTCCTGAGCCCCTCGAGTAGCACCGGGACGGCGTCCCGGCGGCCGATGTACCCCACGATTCCGCACACGTCGAGCTCCCCTCTCTCTTGGCGTCAGCCGTAGATGATGCGGCGGAGCTGACGTTCCGACAGCCCGGGGGCCGCGAACCGGCGCTGCCGCAGTTCCGCCGCGATCAGCGGCCAGATCTCCTCGTTCTTCCGCTGCCGCTGCCGGAACTCGGCGTGCCGCCGGCGGACGAACTCCTCGACCGTCTCGTCGAAGTAGCTCGCCACGTCGGCGATGACGCGGATCGCGGTGGACAGCGACAGGCCCGTCGAGGCCGCCAGGTAACGGGCGAGATCCTGCGGGGAGGAATCCGCCGGGACGCTGGGGCCTCTGGGGTCCCCGAGTTCGGGCACGCCTACTTCTTACTAGGAGACCGGGTGGTTAGGCAAGAATCCTGCCCGATTTAGGGCACGATGCGCCTGGATTGGCCCGGTTAGATGAAATCACGAGCCGCACGCCAGCCGCAGACTTTGGCGGGAGACGTGCCGTGGCCGGGGAGGCGGGCGCGGCTCGCGCCTAGTCCGTCCGGACTAGGCAGCCAGTGGCCAGGCGGCCGGTAATCCAGTGCCCGGCGGCCGGTAATAAGGTCCGCAGGCCCGCCGAGACCACGTGGGTCTTGTTGCGGCCGGTTTCCTTGGCGTAGTACAGGGCCGCGTCGGCGGCGGCCATCAGGTCGGTCAGCTCACGGCTCTCGCCGTCCAGGGACGCGACTCCGACCGAGATGGTGAGCCTGATGCAGCCGGCGCTCTCGTCCTCGTCGTCGATCGGGATGGCCAGCCCGGCGACGTGCGAGCGCAGGCGCTCGGCCACGTTGAGCGCGTCCAGCTCGCGCGCCTGCGGCAGCAGCAGCGCGAACTCCTCGCCGCCGAACCTCCCGGCCAGGTCGTAACCGCGCAGCTGGCCGCGCAGGGCATCGGTCACGGCGCGGAGCGCCTTGTCCCCGGCCAGGTGGCCGTAGGTGTCGTTGACCACCTTGAAGTGGTCGATGTCGACCAGCGCCACGGCGAGCGGGATGCTCATCCGGACGGCCCGGGTGACCTCGAGCTCGGCCTCGCGTTCCCAGGTGGACGAGTTGAGCAGCCCGGTCTTGGTATCGATGCGGGACGCGGCCAGCAGCTGGGAGTGCATGATGAACCGCCGGGCCAGCAGGACGGTCGGGACGGCGGCGACGGCCAGCACCGGGTTCACCGCGATGACCACGGTGATCAGCACGCTGAGATCGAACTCGGCGAAGTCGGCCTGCAGCGCCTCGCGGTCCAGCTCCAGGTCGCGCAGGCGCACCGACGGGTCGGTCAGCTTGATCGCTCCCACGATCAGGAAGTGGTGCCCCCGGCCGCCCACGAGCTCGCAGATCGCCACGGCCAGGACCCAGGTCAGGGCGTGCTTCCCGGTGCCGACCGAGCTGCCCGCGAAGGACGCGGGGAAGGACGCGAACAGCAGGGACGCCGCGCCGTAGGTCAGGCTGATCGCGCCGGCCGTGAACACCTTGCGGTAGACGACGCCGCGGTGCACCCGCCACTGGGTGAGCACCTGCAGCGGTATCGGGGCCAGCATGGCGTAGATCGGCGGCAGCAAGATCGCCACCGGCAGCACCCAGGCGGTGAGGAAGTCCCTGGCCATGCCGGGTTTGAGGTAGGCCACCCGCGGGGTGGCCGCGACCGAGATCGCGCCGCAGGTCAGCAGCAGCAGGAACTTCAGGAGGTCGTCGAGGGTCCAGATGGTCCGCGAGGCCGCGAACCCGATCAGGCCGAGCGCGGTGATCGGGACCGCCGCCACATAGCCGCGGAGCACGGGCGGAAGTTGCCACCATGCCCAGTCCCGGACATTCGCGAACCCGAAGAGGCGGCGAGTGACCGACGAGGCTTCCATAGTCCACCGTTCCGGATGGGACTCGACAGGCTCCTGTCTAGTTCGGCAGCTCACCGTAAAGGACTAGCTCCGTATAGCTACCTTAACCCATCTGTGGCCATCTTGGACACTATTGCTCCCGATTCACCTACATCGCCTCTGAAAGAGGGGCTAAATGGTGTTTGACAAGCCACGATTACCCGGAGTGCATAGAGCCGGGGGGCGGGCCAAACCGCTTCATCGAGCGCCGGAGGGAGGGTTGGCCCATGCGCGTCCAGTGGGTCTGAGGACGTATCTGCCGCACGTAAGCCAGCACGACCTGAGAGGAGCG
Organism: Nocardiopsis sp.; assembly: GCA_021154785.1. Taxonomy (GTDB): domain Bacteria; phylum Actinomycetota; class Actinomycetes; order Streptosporangiales; family Streptosporangiaceae; genus Palsa-504. Next base: position 5,386 of record JAJKHX010000043.1, on the reverse strand, counting down.
AACCCCGATGCGCGACACCTGGACTTGAGCCGGAAGCGACCCCGACCGCCGCTACCTCGATTCGCGTAGCGGCACCGATCTTCTGGCCGCGGCGTGACCGGGACGCCTGACGGCCGCATGACGCCCGCCGGGTGGTGACACGTGGCGCCACCTGAGCGTCAGCACAACCGCAATGACCGCTCCGATTCCGCCAGCTATGGCGATGACCGCCGCCGGGGATATCACCTCGGCCGCGGCGCCGGCCGCCACGAAAGCGGCCCCCTGGCCAACGACCACACCCATGTTGGCAATGCCGAAAGCCTGAGCCCGCCGTTCGTTTGGCACCCTGACCACGAAGGCGGTGTTGGCTGCGATCTGGTAAATGCCGAACGCGGCTGACAGCGAGAAGATCACCAGGGACACGGCAAGACCCGGACGGAGGGCCGTCAAGACCAGCGTGGCGCAGGTCAGGACGGCCAGTGCCCCCATCATGTTGAGCCGCTGACGCGCGCGGACGAAGCGCGTGAACAGCGGCGTGACGATCGCGGTGGACAGGCAGGTGGACGCCAGCACCACGCCGGTGGCGATCGGCCCTCCGCCGAGTTTGCTCGCGTACGGGGCGGCGATGCCCTCCGGCACCGTGTAGAAGATCACCAGCCAGCCGAGCAGCAGCAGGGTGCGCAGGGCCTGATCACCGAAGACCAGCCGGAAGCCCTCCCGCATGCGGGCCAGCGACGAGAGCCCGGCGGCCTCCGGCTTGGCGGCGGCCGGCCGGGCCCGGGTACCCAGCCCGATGAGCAGGCCGGACAGTGCGAACGTCACCGCGTCCACGATGAGCGAGGCGCGCACGCCGATGAACGCCACCGCCAGTCCCCCGCCGGCCGCGCCGAGCACCTGGCCCGCCAGGAACGTCGTCTGGAACACCGAGGCGCCGAGGACGTACTTCTCCCCCTGCAAGATGTCCGGGGTGATGGCGGCGCGCGCCGCCTCGAACGGCGGCGCGAACATCGTGGTCGCGAAGAGCAGCGCCACCAGCGCCAGCAGCGGAACGCCCGGCACCGCCATGGCCGCCACCAGCACGGTCCGTACCACGTCGCAGGCGACCATGACCGAGCGCCGGGGCCGCCGGTCGGCCAGGTCGGCCAGGAACAGGCCCCCGATCACCCACGGCAGGTACCCGGCCGCGTAGGCCAGGGCCGCGAGCAGCGGCGACTTCGTCTGGCCGTAGACGAGCAGGGTAAGCGCGACCAGCGCGAGGCGGTCCCCCGTCACGGACAAGATCTCGGAGAACCACACGGCCCGGAACTCGCGGTCCGCGAACACGTCGCGGAACGTGGCGCGCGGCGGCACGGCACCCCTTCGCAGTGGCCTGGTCGCTGTTGCCTGGTCGCTGTCGCTTGTCGCTGCAGTTTGGTCGGGCGGGCTCCTGTTGTCCGCGGCTGGCGGACCCGCGGCACGACTGGTTTGCTCGTCTCATCATCACCCAGCCATCGCGGGAATCGCAACAACTCGTACGGAATCGGTCACCCTTGGTTTTCGCTGAGCCGCTGAGTTGATATGTGCCGTTCATCGGCATATACAAGGTCTGTGAGCAAGCAGTCCATGCAGGAGCCGACGTTCCTGATCTTGACCGCGCTGGCCGCGGGGGCCCAGCACGGTTACGGGATCATGAGCGACGTGGCCCGGATTTCCGAAGGCCGGGTCAGGCTCCGCGCGGGCACCTTGTACGCGGCGCTGGACCGGCTGAAGTCCGATGGCATGGTCACCAGCGACAAGAAAGAGGTCGTGGACGGACGGCTCCGCCACTACTACCGGATCACTGACGAGGGCGCCGCCGAACTCGCGGCCGAGGTGGGCCGGATCCAGGCCAACGCCGCCGTCGCCGCCAGCCGCCTGGGCCTGGCCGGGGGAGCCATATGACCTGGAGCGCCGAGCTGGACGGGCACTCCAGTCGGCTGCCCGCGCGCCGGCGTACGCGGATGGAGCGACGGTACCGGCGGCTGCTCACCCTGTACCCCAAGGCGCACCGGCAAGAGCACGCCGAGGAGATGATCGGCGTGCTGTTCGCCGCGGCCGACTACGACGCGCGCATCCGTGCGCCGAAGCCGGTGGGCTGGGCGCTGCGCTCGGGCCAGCACGTCGCGGACTGCGCGGATCTCGTGGCCGGGGCGGCCCGGATCCGCGGCCGGATGGTGCTGAACCGGGTGAAGCAGGCCACCCGTTCGGGATGGATGGTCCCTGACCGGCGCTGGAGCGATGCCCTGGCCGTCGTCAGCGTGATCGCCCCGCTGCTGCTGCTGGTGGCCGCGCTGGCCGAGTTCCACCTGCCGCAGGCGGTCGCGAGTAGCCTCACCGGGCATCCGCACTGGCGGCTGACCGCCACTCTCGGCCTGGGAGACCTGCCGCTGGCGGCGGGCGCGCCCGCGGTCGCCCTGCTGGCGCTGCTGCGATTGCGGCGGCTGGCCGGGCTGGGCGCGATCGGGGCGGCGATCGGACAGACCCTGCTGACCCAGGGCGGGGCCGCGGCGCAGCGGCCCGCTCCTCCCTTCACCGGGTACTCGAGCCCGGTGGTCGCGTTCACGGTCCTGCTCGCCTGCACGGCCGCGGCCGCGCTGCTGATCTCGCCGGGCCCGGATCGCGGCCTGGCCCTGCTGACCCGGGGCGGAGCCGTGCTGATCGGCGCCGGGGCGCTCGTGCTGGGCGGATTCAGCGTGGGCGGCAACGTCTGGCTCGCCTCCCCTAGCGGCTTCACCCAGGGTCTCGGCAGCGAGGTGACCGGCCTGCCGGGCGACCTGCTGATCGCCGCGGTCCTGATCGCCGTGGCGGCCGGCTGCCTGCGGGCCCCGGTCAGCCGCCGGGTGCTCGCGCTGCTGGCCATCCCGGTCATCCCGTACGCCGTCCTGTGGCAGGAAAAGCTGGCTAGCGACCTGTTCGGCCAGGCCGGCGGGGCCGCGGCCAGCATCTCGTCCTCGCTCCCCCTGCTCTACCTGCCGCCGCTGCTGCTGGCGGGCGCCATCGTCGCCGGGGCGTGGCTCGCCCGGCGCCGCGCCACCCGGCAGGTCAGTTCGGCTTCCCCGGCCGGGCCAAGGAGCGCCGTGAGCGCCTAGCCCGCAAGACGTGGTGGTGGTGGCGCCGGCCACCGCCGTCGCTGGCGCCGCCGCCACCACTTAGGCACGTGAGATAGAGAACTGTCCCCCGCCACTTTCCGCGGTGTCAGACGGCACCCGCCCGGGCGGTGAAAATATTTATCCCGAACGGGTGGGTTTTTCGCGTGAGCGCGAACGGATCCCGCCCCGTTGGTTTGATAGCAATCATCCCCGGCGCCTATCTGGAAGCGGGAACGGACATATGCCTGATGACTCTCATGACCTCGTGGAGCTGCCCGGCAGCGAGCGGACGCGGCTGGAAGCCGCCACGCCGGCCGGCCAGCTGGACACCTCCGAACGGGCCGAGCTGACGCTGGTACTACGCCGCCGGGCCGAGATACCGGCCGAGATCGTCGAGGGGCCCACCGTCCTGACCCACGATCAGCTGGCCGAGCAGTACGGAGCCGACCCGGCCGACGTGGACCTGGTCCGGCAGACGCTCACCGGCCTGGGGCTGGAGATCACCGAGGTCCACGCGTCCACCCGGCGGGTCAAGATCACGGGCACCATCGGCGCGCTGTCCAGCGCCTTCGGCGTCACGCTGCAGCAGGTCAGCAGCCCGGACCCGAAGACGGGCGACCCCGTGACGCACCGCTACCGCGAGGGACCGCTGTTCATACCGGCCGCGCGGTACGGCTTGATGCTCGCGCTCCTCGGCCTGGCCACCCGCCCGCAGGCCCGCCCGCACTTCCGGCCCCAGGGCGACGGGGCGCCCGCCGCCGCCGCGGCAGGCACTACCTATCCGCCGAACCAGGTAGCCGACATCTACAAGTTCCCGGCTGACACCACCGGGGCCGGCCAGACCATCGCGGTGATCGAGCTCGGCGGCGGCTTCGCCACCAGTGACCTGGACACCTATTTCGGCGGCCTCGGCATCGCCGTGCCGTCGATCTCCGCGGTCAGCGTGGACGGGGCTTCCAACGCGCCCGGTTCCGACCCGAACGGCGCCGACGTGGAGGTCGCGCTGGACGTCGACGTCATCGGCGCCGCCGCGCCGGGAGCGAAGCAGGTGGTCTACTTCGCGCCGAACAACGGCGACCAGGGCTTCGTCGACGCGATCTCCGCGGCCGCCTCGGCCACCCCGGCCCCCATCGCGATCTCGATCAGCTGGGGGCAGTCCGAGGATTCGTGGACGGCCCAGGGACGATCGGCGATGGACGCGGCGATGGCCGACGCGGCCGCGATGGGCATTACGGTGTGCGTGGCCTCCGGAGACAACGGCAGCGGCGACGCGGTCGGCGACGGGAAGCCGCACGTGGACTTCCCCGCGTCCAGCCCGCACGCCCTGGCCTGCGGCGGGACCACGCTGGTGGCGAACGTGGCGGCCGGCACGATCAGCTCGGAGGTCGTCTGGAACGAGACGGCCGCCAACGAGGGGGCCGGGGGCGGCGGGGTCAGCGACCTCTTCGCCGTGCCGTCCTTCCAGGCCAACGCCGGGGTGCCGGCCCGGGCCGCCGGATCCGCGACGGCGTCCGTCGCCGCGGCGGCGGCGTCCGTCGCCTCAGAAGCGGGCCCCGAGTCCACCCGCCGTAGGCACCATGGATCCGGCGGTACCCCGGGTGGCGGCGGTGCTCCGGGTGGCAGCGGTGCTCCGGGTGGCACGGGCACCCCGGGCGCGGCGGGCACCTCGGCTCCGGACGGTACGGGCACCTCGGCTTCGGACGGTACGGGCGCGGCGGCTTCGGCCGGCGGGCGGGGGGTGCCCGACGTGGCGGGCAACGCGGACCCGGTCACCGGCTACCAGATTTTCTCCGGCGGCCAGGCTCAGGTGGTCGGCGGCACGAGCGCGGTCGCCCCGCTGTGGGCGGCCCTGGTCAGCCGGCTCGCCGAGGCCACCGGCCAGCGCTTCGGCCTGATCCAGACGCTGCTGTACGCGGGCGTGACGCCCGGCACCGCGGTGGCGGGCTTCAACGACATCACCAGCGGGAACAACGGCGCCTACGCGGCCGGCCCCGGCTGGGACGCCTGCTCGGGCCTCGGCAGCCCCGACGGCACCGCCCTCCTGGCCCGCCTCAAGAGCTGAGCCGCCTCAAGAGCTGAGCCGCCTTAAGAGCTTCGCGCGCCAGGCCGCTCCGGCGGGGATGCCGGGCTCCTGCGAAACCGGGCTTTCACCGTGTCCCGGGACGGTGAAGGCCCGGTTTGCCGTTCACGGTGGACGGCCGGCCTGTACGCGCTGTGGCCTTTGTGACTTTTGGGGCATAGGTGGACTTCCATCGACCGCTGGCCGCCCTGGATGAGCCGGGTTTAACCGGCTCGATGCT
>JAJKHX010000042.1 GCA_021154785.1 Nocardiopsis sp. | reverse complement strand
GCGGACCTCGATCGTAGTGCTGTCCACCCACCAGACCGAGGATGTCGCGGCCCTGTGCGAGCGCGTGATCGTGCTGGACCGTGGCCGGGTCCGCTACGACGGCCCGGTCACCGAGCTGACCGGCCAGGCGGCGGGGCGGGTCTGGCTGGCCGACGAGCCGGATCCGGCCGCGAGCGTCTCCTGGCGAACCGGTACCGGCCGGTACCGTAACGTCGGCGCCCATGTGCGGGACGACGTGGAGCACGTCGAGCCATCCCTCGAAGACGCGTACCTCCTGCTGCGCGGCGGGTCACCGCAGACGGAACCCGCCGAGGAGGTGGCGTCGTGACCGCGACGCTCACGTTCGGGCCGTCCGCAACCTCCCCGGGACGCGGCACCTTCACCGCGCTCGCCGCCCGGGAGCTGCGCCGGTTCGTCCTCAACCCGGTCTTCCTGTCCGCCGCGGCGTTCATCGTGTTCACGCAATCGCTCGGCCCAGGCGGGGAAACCGAGATCGACGGCCTCAGCCCGTACCCGGCGATTTTCCTCGGCGGCTTCGGCATGATGGCCACGTACTGGCTAACCCGGTCGATGCGGGCGAGCGAGCCGGTCGTCGGCGTCACCCCGGTCACCCGGCCGGTCCGCACCGCCGCCCTGTGCACGGTCGCGCTGGTGCCGTTCGCCTGCGGTTGCCTCACTCTGCTGAGGTTCGTCCAGCTCACCCCGGTCGGCGGCCCGATCTACGGGCCGTTCAGCTCATCCGCGCAGGTCGCCATCCTAGTCGGGCAGATCGTGATGCCAGCCCTCGGCGGCCCGCTGCTCGGGGTCGCCCTGGGCCGCTGGGTAAGGTTCCCAGGCGCGGCGTTCGTGCTGTTCCTGCTCATCTACGGCTGGGTCAGCCTGGTGACGATCCTGACCATGTGGCACCAGAACTCGGCGCTCGTCGCGGTGCTGCGGCTGTTCGCGCCGTTCGCCTTCTTCTCGCTCCACAGTGACGCGGGCGGCGTCACCGCCTGGCGCGGGTCGCCGTGGTTCTTCATCGGCTGGCAGCTCGCCCTGTGCGCGATCGCGATCCTGGTGGCGCTCCTGCGCGGGGCCGAGGGGCGGGTGCGCTCGCGGATCATCCGCGCCCTCGGCATCGCCGGCGTGGCGGCCGTGATCCTGCTCGTGCTGGCCGGCCTCGGCGGGTTCACCCACGCCCTCACCGCGTGATGCTCATACCGATGCTGCGGGCCGGGGCGTGGCCCGCGGTCGCGGGTCTCAGCGGCGTGGCGGTCGTGGTTGGCGGCTGCGGGGCCGCGTTCCCGGCGGCCGCCACCCTGCTCCTCCCGGCTTGCTTCGCGCTGCTCGCCGCGGCCGCGGCCTTCACTCTCGACGAGCCGGCCAGCCTGGTCGTCGACGTGACGCCGACCGGGCCGGTCCGGCGCACCCAGCTCCGTGCCGTGGCGCTGCTGGCGCCGCTCGCCGCCGGTGCGCTGGTGCTGCTGGCGGCGGCCCTGCGCGGGCAGGCGCTGCCCTGGGCGGCGGTTAGTCTCGCACTGGCCGGGAACATACTGCTCGGATTCGCAGTGGCGTGCGTGGTCCGGACCCGGATCGGGGAACCAGGCCCGGTGGTCGGCACCGCCGTCGTCCTGGTGCTCATGGCACCCGCTCTCGTGCCGCACGTCGCGCGCTGGGTTCGCACGTTCCCGGTGTCCGACCCCGGCGGCCCGTCCTCGGACCGCCTGTGGTGGCCCCTTATCGCGGCGTGTGCGGTGGCCATCGCCGTCTCGGCCGGCGGCCTCAGGCGGCGAGCATGGCCAGGATCCGGGACCAGGCGTCATCGCGGGCTGTCTTACTGAACGCGGGCGTGTCCGGCCAGAAGAACGCGTGCCCGGTCCCGGGGTAGCAGACCATGTCGTGGTCGGTACCCGCCTGCCGCAGCGCGTCGCGGATCTGGTCGCGCTGCGCGGCGGGGATCAGGGTGTCGTCCTCGCCGACCAGGTAAAGGAGCCGTCCGGTGATCCCGGCGGTCAGGTCGAGGGTTGGCGTGGGCTGGCTCATCGGGATGTCGGTCGTCGGCAGCCAGCCGCCGTACAGCACGGCGGTCCGGCTGACCGGGAGCTGGCAGGCCGCCAGATAGCTGAGGTGGCCGCCGGCGCTGAAGCCGATCACGGCGATCCGCCCGATACCCGGCTGGGCTCTCAGCCAGTCGCTGGCCGCCGCCACATCGGCCAGCGCGTGCGGACGCTCGAGCCGGTGCAGGAGGGCGAAGCCCTCCTGGCGTCCGGCCTCGTCACGTTCGAGCCAGCGGCCGGCCGGGGCATCGCGGTGGTAGAACTCGGGCGCGATCGCGAGATAGCCGGCCCGGGCGAGGTCATCGGCCACGGTACGGATGTCCGGGTTCACCCCGAAGAGCTCATGGACCACGATCACCCCGGCCGGCGCGTAGCCGGCGGCCGGGCGGGCCAGGTAGGCCGGCAGGATGGTCCCGTCGGCGACGGGAATCTGGATCGTCTCGGTCGGCATCGTCATGCTCCCAGCCTGCGCCGGGAGGATACTGGTAACCAGAGCCGCTCTTTACTAGTAATGACATGAGTAGGCTAAGGACATGACCCTCGGCGGAGATCCGCAGGCGCTGGGCCAGCTGCTCCGGTCACGGCGGCAGCGCCTCACCCCGGGCGATGTCGGCCTGCCCCCGGGAGACCGCCGCCGCACGCCCGGCCTGCGGCGCGAGGAAGTCGCCTTGCTCGCCAGCCTGTCCACCACGTACTACACGTTTCTCGAGCAGGGACGTCCGGTGCGGCCGTCGGCCCAGGTGCTGGACGCCCTGGCGTCCGCGCTGCGGATGTCCGCCGCCGAGCGCCGCTACCTCCAGGTGCTCGCCTACGGGCCCGACGGCCCCGACGGCATGGGCAGTGCCGACATGGCCGTCTCGGCGCCACCCGAGCGGCTCGATCCCGGCGTGGCCGACCTGGTGCAGCGCCTCGAGCCTTATCCGACCCTCGTCAAAGGGCGCCGCTGGGACGTGCTGGCCGCCAACCCCGCCGCGCGGGAGCTGTTCACCGACTGGACCGGGCTGCCTCACGGCGAACGCAACCTGGTTCGCTGGATGTTCACGACCGACCGGGCCCGCGAGGTGTACTGCGAATGGGAGCCCGAAGCGCGGGCGATGCTCGGCCGGTTCCGGCTGGCGGCGGCCCGCTATCCGGATGATGCCGACTTCGCGGCCCTGATCGCGGAGCTGCAGCGCGACAGCGAGCACGTCCGGGACTGGTGGCCCCGCCACGACGTGACGGGCGTAGGCAGCGGATCGAAGAAGCTTCGTCATCCCCGGCTCGGGCCGGCCGAGTACTCGCACGTCGTGCTGCAGGTGGCCGACCATCCGGACCAGACGATCGTCACCTACTCCCTAGCTACCTGAAGGCCCTCTCGCGGAATCGATCACCCCGGGCCCGGTGTTCTCGGCTTGTGGAAGCGCTCGTGCAACCCGAATCCGGTGCCCCGGCGATGAGGAGTGTCATGACCACCGCGTACGACTTCACGGAAACCGCCGCTGACGGTGGGCGAGTCCCGTTGCGCGAGTTCGAGGGCAAGGTGCTGCTCATCGTGAACGTAGCGAGCAAGTGCGGGCTGACGCCGCAGTACGAAGGCCTGGAGTCGCTGTACCGCGATCGTAAAGACCGCGGCCTGGAGATCCTCGGATTTCCCTGCAACCAGTTCAAGGGGCAGGAGCCAGGCAGCAACGAGGAGATCCAGGACTTCTGCAAGTCCGCCTACGACGTGACCTTCCCGGTGTTCGCCAAGATCGACGTCAACGGCCCCGACGCCGATCCGCTGTACCAGTACCTGCGCACTCAGGCCCCCGGCGACTTCGGTCCGCAGTACGGCGGCTTCTACGACGCCGTCGTGAAGACCCGGCCGGAAACGGAGGGCACCGATGAGGTCAAGTGGAACTTCACCAAGTTCCTGATCGGCCTGGACGGCGAGGTCATCAAGCGCTATGAGCCGCCTGTGCTGCCGGCCGATATCAAGGCCGATCTCGAGCACTACCTCTGATGCGCGTCCCGTTGTCGATCCTCGACCTCGCGCCGATAGCGCGGGGTCAGAGCGCTAGTGACAGCTTCGCGGGCAGCGTGGCGCTGGCCCAGCGGGCAGAGGAGCTTGGGTACCTGCGGGTCTGGTACGCCGAGCACCACAACATGGCCAGCATCGCCTCCTCCGCCACCAGCGTGCTGATCGCGCACGTCGGTGCGCAGACCCAGTCCATCCGGCTCGGGGCGGGCGGGGTTATGCTGCCCAACCACGCGCCACTGACGATCGCGGAGCAGTTCGGCACCCTGGCCGCCATGTACCCGGGACGGATCGACCTTGGCCTGGGCCGGGCGCCGGGCTCGGATCAGAACACTATGTACGCGCTGCGCCGCAACCCGAGCTCGGCCGACACCTTCCCGCAGGACATCCTGGAACTGCAGGGCTATCTCACCGGCAACACCCGCGTGCCCGGGGTGGACGCGATCCCCGGCAAGGGATCGCACGTCCCGCTGTACATCCTGGGTTCGTCGTTGTTCGGCGCCAAGCTGGCCGCCGCGCTCGGACTGCCCTACGCGTTTGCCTCGCACTTCGCGCCGGCGGATCTCGAAGCCGCCCTCGACGCTTACCGGCGCGAGTTCCAGCCGTCCGGGCAGCTCGAACGGCCGTACGCGATCGCGGGGATCAACGTGATCGCCGCCGATACGGCCAGCGCTGCCCGGGAGCAGTTGCTGGGCATCCGGCGCAGGCGGGCCATCAGCCTGTACGGGCGCGGGCGCCGGGGCCCGGACCCCGACGAGCTGACCGACGAGCAGGCCGACCAGCTGCTGGCCGCTGGCCTCGGCGGTCACGTGGACCAGATGCTCACCTACTCCGCGGTCGGTACCCCGGCCGAGGTGAGCGACTATCTCGACGGGTTTATCCGCCGTACCGAGGCCGACGAGCTGATCGTCGCCCATCAGGCGCTCAGCATCGAGGACCGGCTGCGCTCGGTTACGCTGCTGGCCGAAGCCATGCAGAGCGTCCCCGCCTGACCCCGGTGGCCGCCTTCGCCGCGATCATCGTCAGGTGTACCCCAGCCAGGCACAGCTCGGCGGCCTCGACCTGCCCGCGGCCTTCGACGGTAAGCCGGGCCGATCGAGGCGGAAGACCCGGCTCCGCCGTCGGCTGCCGTCCCGGCGCACGAGGTGCTCGGAGCGGATGCCGAGTTCTGTCGCGCCGAGCTTGCGGATCGCGGCGGCCGACCGCCCGTTCCGCTCGTCGGTCTGCAGCTCGACCCACTGAGCACCGTGACGGAAGATCACGGCGAGCAGGAGCCGCTTGACTGCGGTGTTGACGCCCGTTTCCCACACGGCCGGGGCGAGCAGCGTTCCGCCGATCTCCACGCCGGCCGGATCGTCGGGATCGAACAGGACCGAGGTGATGCCGACGGCGCGGCCGTCCTGCCGGACCGTGAAGGTCACCCGGCAGCCGTCGGCGAGCCTGGACCGGATGAGCTCGTCCAGGGCGGCGGCATCGGCCGGGCAGGCCCGGGACATGTGCTCCCATACGCGCTCGTCCGCCAGCGGGCCGAGCAGCTCCGCGGCGTCGGCCGGGTCGTAGCAGCGGACCGAGACAGCTCCCGCGTTCAGCTTGGCAGGAAAGCGGACCGGCCAGTCCATGGCGTCATTCTCGCCGGCCAGCCCGCGTACGCAGCTGTCTTTGCCTTGGGTAACTGTTTAGTCACTCCTGTGCTGCTGTCTTACTTGCTCGCGGCGCGCGCCTTCGCCATCATTTCAGAGTTGACGGCCATGGCCGCCTCGGACAGTCCCGCGAGCAGCGTCCCCAGTTCCACCAGATCGTCCAGGTCGGGGGTGGCCTCCCCGTTCTCGAGGTGATGCCGGGCTTCCCTCGCCGAGTTAAGCGCCTCGTGCAGAGCGCGATGTACGCCGATCGTCGTCGGGTCGGTGCTGCTCATTTCGCTCCTCGGCTAGCCGGATAACCATGTCTGCCGCGTTCGTCCTCATGATCGCTGACGGACAGGATACGCAGAAACGATCCGTCACTATCAGCCGGGCTCGATGTCGGCCAGCGGGATCGGATCGCATCCGAGTAAGACCCGGCTGGCGGCGCCCCCCGCCGGACCACGGGCGCAACACGGCGTCCCGGATCTCGGCGTAAGCCTGCGGCGGCGACTGCTCGCCCGGCCACGGTTCGTGCGTCGCCTCATCGACGTAGTCCTGCAACTCGCTGAGCGCCTGAGCGGTGACCCTCACGAGGCGTTCCCCTCGCTGGCCGGGAACCGGCCGTGATCGGCGGGATACCAGAGGATGCCGTCTGGCGCTTCGACCTGGAAGTCCTCCGGCACGATGGCCGCCAGCCGGCCGGCCAGCACCTGGGTCAGCCCGTCCGCGTTGACATGCACACCAAGCATTCGCCGCTGGGGGCTGTCCGGTCGCAATCTCCGGTACAGGTGCCGGGCAATTACCGTGACGAATGGGGTATTCGTCGCGTTCCGGTTGGCGAGCGCGGACGCGTGGTCTACCCTGCTGTGGCTATGGCCGGTGTAGGTGGTTCCGCTGACCGGGCGTGCGGGCATCCCGTGTATCCCGGAGCTCAGTTCTGCCCGGTCTGCGGACGGCCGGTCGCCGGGGACCCTGCGCCTCCCCAGCCGTTGACGGCGCCGTTGCCGGCAATTCCGGCCTCGCCGCTGGAGTCAGCCGTGACCACGCCGCCGCAGGCAGAGTCCTCGCCGTGGGATTCCTGGTATGCGCCCCGGCGTCCGACGCCCCCGCCGTCCGAGCCGCAGGGTAGCCCGCAGTCATGGTCCGGGCCGCAGGGTAGCCCGCAGTCATGGTCCGGGCCGCCGGGAGGCCCGCAGTCCTGGCCCGCTCCGCCGGGCGGTGCGCAGCCGGCGCCCGCCGGGCCGGATGCGACGCGGGCAGATCCCTGGGGCCGGCCAGATGCCTGGGGCCTGGAGCCGGCCGGCGACCCGTCCACGGAGCTGCTCGGCGATCTGCAACTGGGGCCCGCTCCCGGCGGCCCGCAGCGCCGAGGCCTCCGGCAGCGTCTGGGCTTCCCCCAGCGTATGAACGGCCAGCAGAATATGAACGGCCCGCAGCGTACGGGCGGCCGGCGGCGGCTGGGTGGTCGGCTGGTCCCGGTGACCGCGGCCGTCGTGCTGATGGCGATCGTGGCCGGGCTCATCGCCGTCCGGGCTCTTTCGGGTAGTGCCGCCGCCAGCGGTACTCCGGGCGCCACGCCGTCTGCCTCGTCGCCGGAGGCACGGCGGCAGGCGGCGGTAGGCCTGGCCGGGCTGCTGGCGCAGAGCGTCACCGACCGGGCCGATGTCACCGGCGCGGCCGAGGACGTGCGCGGCTGCGGCCCGTCCCTGCGCCAGGACGCCCGGATCTTCACCCGCGCGGCCAGTTCCCGGCAGCACCTGCTGTCGCGGCTCGCGACCCTGCCCGGCCGTTCGCTGCTGCCTGCCGCCATGCTGGCGGACCTGACCAGTGCCTGGCAGGCGTCAGCTCAGGTGGACACCGATCTCGCCCAGTGGACGCAGGACAACATCGCCCGCGGCTGCCACGGCCACGGCCGGTCCGACGCCCACCTGCGGGCCTCCGCTATCCCAGAGGGCCGGGCGACCCTCAGCAAGCGGGCTTTCGCCGCCCGGTGGAACCCGGTCGCCAGGCAATACGGCCTCAAGACCTACCAGCGGAGCCAGCTCTGAATCGCCGGGGAATGACTTCGCCAGCGGAATTACCAGCCCGGGCCCGGCTAAGGAGACACCGCCGATGACGACGATCGCGATGCCCGCCATCCCGGATCCCAGCAAAACGCCGGCCGGGACGGCCAGAGCCGCGCCCAGCAAAAAAGCCGGCCACATACCGGATGCCCTCATGCAGGGAGCGGGCCACGGTCGGGTAAACGCCCAGCAGGGCCGCCAGCGGCGCGAAGTACGGCTAGCCGCGAGGGCCACATCTGCCTCAGCGGCGGCTGCTCGGGCCCGATAGTGTCACTTCCCGGCATCCGGCCTAGTTACCCCCGAACCGGCCCAAGCCACCTCGCGGGGCGCCGGGCATTTCTCGCCCGGGAGCGTCCCGCCGAAGTGGCATCGGCTCCGATCATCTGGGTAGCCGACGGCCGTGCGGCTAGTCTGTGCCGTATAGCCGCTGGTGCGGGCCGTGCCCCAGCCGGTACAGGCGCGGGGGGCGCCGCGAGGCGCCAGATCGGAGATTCATGGTTGCCGGTGTGCTGCTCGTGGTCAGCTTTGCCGTGATGGTGGCCGGCGCGGCGGTATTCACCAATGCCGTCGAGTGGGCTGGCCTGCGCCTCGGCCTCGGCCAGGGCGCGGTGGGCAGCGTCCTGGCGGCCGTGGCCACCGCGATGCCGGAATCGCTGATCCCGGTCATCGCCGTCATCGCCGGAGGCCAGCAGGCCGACCCGGTCGCGATCGGCGCCATCATCGGGGCGCCGTTCCTGCTCGCCACCCTGGCCCTGGCGGTGTGCGGCGGCGCCGCGCTCATCTACCGTGCCCGGCGCGTCAGCCCGCGGCTCCAGCCCGACCGCGCGGCCACGTCCCGGGACCTGTACGTCGTCCTGGGCGCCCTGGTACTCGCCATCGTCGTCGGGCTCGCGGACTCGCTCCCGCTGCGGATCGCCGGCGCGGTGGTGCTGGTGGCCGCGTGGGCGGTCGTCACCTGGAAGACGATCGCCCAGGGCCGGGCGGAGGGCGGAACGGAGGAGCCGGGCAGCTTGTACTTCGACACCACCAAGGACGATCCGCCGACCAACCTCCAGATCTTTATCCAGGTCCTGGTCAGCGTCGGCATGCTCATCGGTGCGGCGCAGCTGTTCGTGAGCAACATCGAGCACCTGGCGCACGGGCTGGGTGTCGATCCGCTGATCCTGACGCTGGTGATCGCGCCGCTGGCCACCGAGCTCCCGGAGACGCTCAACAGCGTGATCTGGGTCCGCCAGGGCAAGGACACCCTCGCCCTGGGCAACGTCACCGGCGCCATGGTCATCCAGTCGATGCCGCTGGTCGCCTTCGGCATGCTGACCACCGGCTGGCGGCTGGGCGATCCCGCGCTGGCGGCCGCGTTCGCCGCCCTGGTCGGCACGGCGCTCGCCCTGTTCGCCGTGCTGCGCGCCCGTGGCTGGTCAGCCCCGTTCGTCGGCTGGTCGGCTGGTTTGTACCTGGGAGGGATCACCGCGATTCTCGTCGTCACCTAACCTCGGAGCAGCCAGGGGTGCGCGTGCGGCGAAGTGTCCCGCCTGCTCGCCAGGGGCCTGCTGAAGCGAGGAGAACCCGATGAACTCACCACAATCCGGCACGGCGACCATGTCCGCCGGCGTACTCAGAGCGCGCCCGCCGCAGGACCAGACCTTCCACGGCAATGATCCGGACACGGTGGCCCCGACCGCTATCTGCCAGGACACGCCCACCAAGTGCCAGGCCCGGACGCGGCTGTACCGTCACGGACGGCTCGAGCTCGAGGGTTTCCCGGTCCTCGAGATCAGCGATCACCTCGCCGAGAAGGACGCCCTCATCTGGCTTGACCTGCGTGACCCGGACCGCAGCGACCTGGCCGTGCTGAGTGAGGAATTCGGGCTGCACCCGCTGGCCGTCGAGGACGCCGTGCAGGAGCACCAGCGCCCCAAGCTGGACCGCTACCAGAGCCACCTGTTCCTGAACGCGTACGGAGCGCGGCTGGACACCGTCACGGGTGAGCTGGCCACCAGCGAAATCGCCGCCTTCGTCACCCCGCGGGCGCTGATCACCGTGCGCAAGGACGACGGGCTGGATATCGGTGCCGTCGTGGAACGCTGGGACGGAAGTCCCGATATCGCCGGATCCGGCGTCGGCGGCCTGCTGCACGGGCTCCTGGACTATGTCGTGGACGGTCATTTCGACGCGGTGCAGAGCCTGGACGACGCCGTCGAGTCACTGGAAGACCAGCTGTTCAGCGACGTGCCGCAGGATCTCCAGGTTCAGCGGCGCAGCTTCCAGCTGCGCAAGAGCCTGGTCCTGCTCCGCCGGACCGTCATCCCCATGCGCGAGGTGGTGAACGCCCTGATGCGACGCGACCTGCATGTCGTCACCGACGACCTCATGCCCTACTACCAGGACGTCTACGATCACGTGCTCCGTGCCGCCGAGTGGACCGACAGCCTGCGGGACCTGGTCAACAGCATCCTGGAGACCAACCTGACCATCCAGGGCAACCGGCTGAACGTCATCACCAAGAAGGTCACGAGCTGGGCCGCTATCATCGCGGTCCCGACGTTCGTGACCGGCTTCTACGGGATGAACGTGCCCTACCCGGGCTTCAGCCGGCCGGTCGGCTTCGCCAGTTCAATCGTCGTCATGATCGTCGCCGCGTTCATTCTCTACCTCATCTTCAAACGCAAGGACTGGCTGTAAAAGATGTCGGCATGACGGGCGTCGAGCGGGCTGAGGTCATGGTGCGGATGACCTCCGGCCCGAACCACGGGATCGGGTTCTCGCCGGACGGTGCCCTGCTGGCCGTGTGCTCGGCGAACCATGTGGCGGTCGTCGACGCCCGCAGCGGCCAGGTGCTGCGGTTGATCCGGGGGCACGCGGGGACGGTAGCGGATGTCGCGTTCTCACCCGACGGTACCGTCATCGTCACCGGGTGCTATGACGGCACGGCGAGGACCTGGGAGGTCGCCACCGGGAGGCCGCTCGTCACGTTCACCGGGCACGGCAAGGCGATCTACGGCGTCGCGTTCTCGCCCGACGGGACGCGGATCGCCACCGCGTCCGGCGATCAGACGGCCCGCGTCTGGAACGCCGCCAGCGGCGCGCGCCTGATCACCATGACCGGGCACTTCGAGGGTGCCCAGGACGTGGCGTTCTCGCCCGACGGGACGCGCCTGGCCACCGTGTCCGCCATGAGCGGGCTGGTCTGGGATGCCGCGACGGGCCAGCTGATCGCGTCCTTCGCCGGGCACGTCGATATGGTGACCTCGGTCGCCTTCTCGCCGGACGGGACGCTCGTCGTCTCAACGGCCGTCGACGACACGGCACGGGTCTGGGAGGCGGCCACCGGCCGCGAAGCAGTGGCACTGGCCGAGCATCGCGAAACCGATACCGATGCCGCCTTCGTCCCGGACGGGACCCTGATCGTGACCGGGGCCCGCAACGGGGACGTGCGGGTATGGGACGCGGTCACGGGCGCGCCCCGCGCCCGCTTCGAGTGCGACGACAGGATAAACGGGCTGGCGGTGTCCCCGGACGGGGCCGTCGTCGCGGTGACCACCACGATCAGGACCCGGGCATGGGAGCTAGCGACGGGCATCCCGGACCTCGCGATCGACGGCGGCCACGATTACCTCAACGCCGCCGCGTTCGCGCCGTCCGGGACACTGCTCGGCCTGGGGTCCACCGATAAGACGGCGACCATCTGGGATGTCACGACCGGCCTTCCGGTGGCCACCTTGGCGGGGCACACCAGCTCGGTGGAGGCGATCGCGTTTTCCCCCGCCTCCCCGTCCGGCCAGGTGCAGGCCGCGACCGGGTCAACGGACGGCATCGCCCGGACCTGGGACGCGGTGACCGGGCGGCCCTGTCTCACGCTGGCCGGGCACTCATCGTGGATCAAGGCACTCGCCTACGCGCCCTCGGGGACGATGATCGCCACCGGGTCCGGCGACAACACCGCCCGCACCTGGGACGCCGCGACGGGTGCGGAACTGGCGACCCTGCGCGGGCACGGCGGCCAGGTCGAGGCGGTCTCGTTCGCGCCGGACGGCTCGCTGCTCGCTACCGCCTCGGTCGACCATACGGCCCGCCTCTGGGACCCGCTGACCGGGACGCACGTCCGCACGCTCAGCGGCCACGACTCGTGGGTGTACGGCGTCGCCTTCTCCCCGCGCGGTGACCTGATCGCCACCGGGGCCTGGGACGACACCGCCCGGATCTGGGATGCCGCCACCGGGGCCTGCCTGGCAACGCTGGCCTGGCATACCGGGACGGTGGAGGCCGTGGCGTTCTCGCCGTCCGGGAAGCTGCTGGCTACCGCCTCCGGAGACGCGACCGCACGGGTGTGGAATGCCGCGACCGGGAAGCACCTGGTCACGCTAGCCGGACACGACTACACCGTGCGAGCCGTGGCGTTCTCGCCGTCCGGGATGCTACTCGCCACGGCCTCGTCCGACGCCACCGCCCGCCTGTGGGACGCCGCCACCGGAGCGCACCTGGCCACGCTGGTCCCGCTGCCGTCCGGTGGGTACATCACGCTGCTGCCCGACGGCCGCTACAAGCTCGACGGCGACCCCGGCGACCGCCTGTGGTGGGCGGTCGGGCTCCGCCGGCTCGGGCCCGCCGAGGTCAGCCGCCACTTCCCCGAAGTCCGCCGGCTGCCCCCGGAGGCCCCGATCCTCCCGGCCTGAGCCGAGCCCTGCGGGCCCGTATCCGTCAACGCGCCCGCAGGGCTCGGGCGTTCAGCGCGCTAGCTCGTAGAGGCTGTTGAACGGGTTGTCCATCTCCACGTGCCGGACCTGCGCGAAGCCGGCCTTGGCTGCCAGGTCGCGCAGCACCGGCGCGGGCAGCCCGAGGGTGCCCAGTCCCTCGCCGCCCTCGGCGAGGGACGTGGTCATGCAGTACAGGACCGAGATCCCGTACAGCAGCGTGGCGATGGGGCCTACGTTGGCGGTTACCTGGTCCGAGCAGTTGATCTCCAGGCAGAGGTACCTGCCCCCGGGCCGCAGCGCGTCCCGGATCGAGCGGAGCAGGCCGAGCGGATCGACCGCGTCGTGCACCACGTCGAACGTGGTGATCACGTCGAAGGACTCGGGCAGCCCGGCGGCCGCGTCGAGGACACCGAAGCTGATCCGGTCACCGACGCCGGCCTCGGCAACCGCAACCCGGGCCTGCTCGACCGACGGCGGGTGCACGTCGTATCCGGTCGCGGTGATCGAGGGGAATTCGCGGGCCAGGGCGATCAGCGCCTGTCCGGTGCCGCAGCCCACGTCGGCGACCCGGGCGCCGGCCCGCAGCTTGGCTGTGGTCTCCGGCACCAGCGGCAGCCACTGCTGGACCAGCATGTTCTGATGCCACTGCGCGGTGAACCGGCTGGTCCCTGCCCAGACGTCGGAGTGCAGGTCGGCGGCCCTGACCCCGCCGCCGCGGCGAAAAGCTTCGGCCACCTCGTCGTAGCGCTGGATCGCGCCGATCAGTTCCTGGTGGTCGCCGAAGAAGGCGGGCCCGGGTTCGGTGGCCAGGGTGGGCACGTGCTCGGCGGGCAGGGCGTAGCGCTGATCGGCGTCGTCGTAGCTCAGGTACCCGGCGGCGAGCATGCCGCCGAGCCACTCCCGCACGTACCGCTCGCAGAGCCCGG
>JAJKHX010000041.1 GCA_021154785.1 Nocardiopsis sp. | reverse complement strand
TGCGCCGGGAACCTGCTCGGGCCGCTGACCATCGGGCGGCTGTTCGAGACCATCGGCCGCCGCAAGAGGATCTCCGGCACCTACCTGGTGTCCGGCATACTGCTGATCATCACCGCCCAGCTGTTCAAGGCCGGCGCGCTCAACGCGATTACCCAGACCCTGTGCTGGAGCGTGATCTTCTTCTTCGCCTCGGCCGGCGCCAGCGCCGGGTACCTGACCGTCTCGGAGATCTTCCCGCTGGAAGTCCGGGCCAAGGCCATCGCGGTGTTCTTCGCGATCGCCCAGATCTTCGGCTCGCTCGGCTCGCACCTGTACGGCCACCTGATCGGCACCGGCAAGGACTCGAACGCCCTGTACTGGGGCTACATGCTTGGGGCCGGCGCGATGATCCTCGGCGGCGTCGTCGCGGCGTTCCTCGCCGTCGACGCCGAGGGCAAGTCCCTGGAGGACATCGCCCGGCCGCTCAGCGTCATCGGCGGGTCGGCCGAAGGCATCTTCCGCGCCGGCGACCCTCGCCAGGGCGGCGTGGCCTCCGCCGGCGACTAGGGCAGACCGGTTAGCCCTGGCCATCGCGTGGCCAGGGCTAACCGGCGCCGAGGTCTCCGCTCTGCTCTGGCGGCTAGATCTTGGTGAAGTGCTGGAAGCACTCGTAGTAGGGGTCGGTGGAGTGGGCGAAGTGGGCCGCCTCCGAGCGCTTGACCGCCAGGTAGGCGCTGCTGCGCAGCGGGCCGAGCAGGTCCATCAGCAGCTCGTCGCCTTCCAGCGCGTCCAGCGCCGCGTTGAGCGAGGCGGGCAGCCGGTGGGTGCCGCCCGCGGCCCGCTCGGATTCGGACAGGATGGCCGGGTCGACGTTCACCGCCTCACCCGGGTCGAGCTTGCCCCGGATGCCGTCCAGGCCCGCGTAGATGAACGCGCCGAGGGCCAGGTATGGGTTGGCGCTGGAGTCGGACGGCTTCAGCTCCAGGTTGACCGAGCTCCCCGGATCCCCCCGGAGCGGGGAGCAGATCCTGATCGCGGCCTCCCGGTTGTCCATCCCGTAGCAGGTGAACGCGCTGGCCCAGGTCTGCGGCGTGAGCCGGCGATAACTGTTCACGCTGGCGCAGGTCAGCGCGACCAGGGCGGGCAGGTGGGCGAGCAGCCCGCCGATGAAGTGGTAGCCCACCGGGGACAGGCCGTTGCGGTCGGCGGGGTCGGCGAACGCGTTACGCCCGCCCGGATTGCCGTCGGTGCCCAGTTCGATGAGCGAGCCGTGCAGGTGGGTGCCGTTGCCCGCCTGGTCCGGGATCGGCTTGGGAGCCAGGCTGGCCCACAGGCCGTGCCGGAACGCCACCCCCCGGACCGTCTCCCGGTACAGCACGTGGTTGTCGGCGGCGCGCAGCGCGTCCGCGTACCGGATGGACAGCTCGTGCTGGCCGTGGCCCAGCTCGGGGTAGTAATGCTCGACCTCGAGGCCCTGCGCCTCCATCGCCGCGACGAGTTCCATGGCGAAGTTGTGCGCCTGGTGGAAGCCGGTGGAGGAGTAGCACAGGCTGTCGTCGATGGGGATGAGCCGGTCCGGGATCGTGGGCGCGGCGGGGGAGGTCTCGCGGTGGCCCACGGTGAACTCGGGCTCGAAGGCCGACTGCATGGCGTAGCCCTCGCCGGCCAGCTCGACGATGGCCTGCTTGAGGAACGTCCGCGGGCAGGCTTCCCACGGCGAGCCGTCCGGCTTGATCAGGTCCGAGAGCATCGCGGCGGCGCCCGGCGCGTAGGGGAGCGTGACGAAGGTATCCGGGTCCGGCACGATCCGGACCTCGCCGACCGGTCCCATCCCGGCCACCGGCTGCAGCTGGTCCAGCATGGACATGGCCATCATGGCCACCGTGTGGCCGATGCCGCTGGAGATCCGCTCCGGCAGCCGCGCGGTGCCCGCAGCCTTCCCGCGGATGATCCCGCCGTGGTCGGCATACAGGAAGCGGACCAGGCGAATATCCTCCTGACCGGTCCGCTCCATCACCGTTTCGATCGCTCCGTCTGTCATGCCCCATGGGTAGCATGTTCAGCCCCGCCGCGTACAGCCGACCGCCAACAAGGCCGCGAGGGTCGATAATTGAGACATGAGCCCACGTCCGTCCCCCCGTGACCTGCGCGCCTCCGATACGGACCGGGATCGCGTGGTGGCCCTGCTGGGCGACGCGATGACCGACGGGCGGCTGACCGCGGACGAGCATGCCGACCGGGTGCAGCGCGCCTTCGCCGCCCGGACGCTGGGCGAGCTCGCCGGGCTGACGACGGATCTGGCGGTCCCGTCGGCGCAGCCGGTGCGCCTGGACGGCGGCAAGGTGGTCGCCGGGATCTTCGGCCCGGCCCGCCGGGACGGCCGCTGGGTGGTGCCGGAGAACCTCACCGTGACGGCCATGTTCGGTGAGGTCGAGGTCGACTTCACGCAGGCCATCCTGCAGTCCAGCCGGGTGCAGGTCTTCGCCACGGTGTTCGGCGGCCGGCTCCGGCTGATCGTCCCGGACGGGGTGTCCGTCATTGTCAGCGGGCACATGGTGCTCGGCCGCAAGCGCGGCAGCACCCCGCCGCCCCTGTGGCCCGGTGACCCGGTGATCGAGGTCAAGGCCCTGGTGCTGGGCGGCGAGGTAGCCGTCCGCACCCCGCCGAAGAGCCGCCGGTTCCGCCTCTTCAGCCGAAATTGACCGAGGAATAGGCGCGGAGCTTCCACAGCTGGTGCTCGCTCTCGATGCGGCGGATGGTGCCCGACCGGGACCGCATGACCAGTGAGTGCGTGGTCGCCCCGCCGGCCTTGTACCTGACCCCGCCCATCAGCTCGCCGTCGGTGATCCCGGTGGCGGCGAAGAACACGTCGTCCGAGGACACCAGGTCGTCGGTGGTGAGCACGCGGTCCAGGTCGTGACCGGCGTCGATGGCCTTCTGCCGTTCCTCGTCGTCGCGCGGCGCGAGCTGGCCCTGGATGACGCCGCCCAGGCACTTGAGCGCGCAGGCGGCGATGATCGCCTCCGGCGTGCCGCCGGTGCCCAGCAGCAGGTCGATGCCAGTGCCGGAGCGGGCCGCCATGATCGCCCCGGCCACGTCGCCGTCGGTGATCAGGTGGATCCGGGCGCCGGTCTCCCGGACCTGCGCGATCAGCTTCTCGTGCCGGGGCCGGTCCAGGATGACCACGGTGACGTCCTGCGGGCCGCAGGCCTTGGCCCGGGCCACGGCGGCGATGTTAGCGGCCGGGGGCGCGGTGATGTCCACCATGCCCGCCGCTTCCGGGCCGGTGGCCAGCTTGTTCATGTAGAACACGGCCGACGGGTCGTACATCGAGCCGCGGTCGGACACCGCCAGCACCGAGATCGCGTTCGGCATCCCGTTGGCGCACAGCCGGGTGCCGTCGATCGGGTCGACCGCGACGTCGCAGGCCGGCCCGGTGCCGTCACCGACTTCCTCGCCGTTGAACAGCATCGGCGCGTTGTCCTTCTCGCCCTCGCCGATGACCACCACGCCGCGCATCGACACCGAGTTGATCAGCAGCCGCATCGCGTTCACGGCGGCCCCGTCGGCCCCGTTCTTGTCGCCCCGGCCCACCCAGCGGGCGGCGGCCATCGACGCGGCCTCGGTCACCCGGGTCAGCTCGAGGGCCAGGTTGCGGTCGGGGGCGTGACTGGCTGGCTCGTGGGCTGCCTGCTCCGCGGTCATGGGTGGTGTCCTTCCGCTGGCCGTCTCATAGATCCTATGTAGCGGCGCCGGGGCGTTCCCTGCCCACCCCGCGCGCCGGGCTAACCTGAGCTGTGCTGAACCGGGTGCTGCGCGGCGGCCTCGCCGCCCTGGGCTGCGTCCTGGGCGCCGCGGTCCTCGTGGTGGCGATCCCGGCCCCGCACGCCGCCGAGCCCGTCACCATCAGCTATCACCCAGACCTGGCCGCCCTGACCCGGCTGGCGCCGTACCCGGCGGCCGCCCCCGCCGGCCTGCCGGCCGCCCGGCCGCCGGTCAGCTCCAGCCTGACCGCGGGTGGGGCCGCGGGCGCGGGCACCGTTACCTGGGCACTTGGCTTCATGACCCCGGGCGGGAAGCTGGCCTCGCTCGAGGAGACCAACGCGAGCGCCGCCTCGTTCGTCCGGAGGATGACCAACGACGGAACGGTGCTCCCGCCGGTCCAGCCGCCCCCTCCTGCCCTGGACGGGCAGGCCTGGACCTTCAGCACAGCCCGGGCCCGGGGGCAGCGGTCGCTGTCCGCCACCAGCCCGGCCGGGTTCTCCGTCGTGGTCACCGGCAACGCCACCTGGGCCGACCTTCGCCTGCTGGCCGCGTCACTGCGCCGGGTCACGGCGGGCGGCTGATTCCGCGCCCGGCCGCGGCTCCGGCACCGTGACTTCCGCTGGGACTTCCGCTGGGCCCCCGTCGGGAACGTCGGCGGGGGCGCCGTCGGAGCCGCCGGCCGGCGGGGCGACCTCATCGGGCGTCTCCGGGGCCCTGGCCGCCGCTTCCTCGCCGGGCTCCCGGTCGTGGAAGGTCACCTCGACATGCTGCTCAGGCCGTCGCTGGTTCTGCAGGGCCTGCAGGGCCATGCTGGCCCGGTCGGCCTCGGTCAGCGGCGGCTGGACGATGCTCCGCGGCCACAGCCGCCGGGCCAGCACCACGTTGATCTCGGCCGCGTACACGGTGATCTGCACCGCGAGGTAGATCCAGGCCAGCAGGCCGAGCACGATGCCGAATATCCCGTACACCGAGTTGCTGTGCAGGTAGTGGTGCACCAGCCAGGTGCCGAGCACCTGCAGCGCGGTATACACAATCCCCCCGGCGATGGCGCCGGGCATCAGGTCATGGGTCGGCACTCCCTTGGGGGTCAGCACCCGGAAGGCACCGGTGTACATGCCGATGTTGAAGGCGGCGGCCAGCACCTCGGCCAGGATCCCCGCCCAGACGCCCTTGAGCAGGTAGGAGTTGAGGGCGGCCAGCCCGGTGGTGACGATCACGCCGCCGCCGAGCAGGGCGATGAACAGCATGGCGCGCCCGAGCCGCGGGACGAACCCGGGCCGGGCGGGCCCGGGCAGGTTCCAGATCTGCTCCATCGTGAACAGGCCGGACTGCGCCAGCCCGGTCGCGCCCCAGATCAGCCCGGCGAAGCCGATGATCAGTCCGATGATGCTCGACCGCTTGAGCACATGTACGTTGCTGGTCAGGGTGTTGCCGATAGCGGGCACCTGGCCCGCCACCGCGTTCAGCACCTGGTCCCGCACCGACGGGTTGACCGAGGCGACCAGGCCGAGAATCGTGGTCAGGATGAGCAGCAGCGGGAAGATCGAGACGAACGCCGAGTAGGCCAGGTTGGAGGCGAGCACGCCGCCGTTGTCGTCGCCGTACTTCTTGATCACCCCGAAGACGAAGGCCGTGGGCGTGAACCGCTGCTGTCCGGCGTCAGCTGTCCTGATCACCTTCTCCACCGGGTTCATCGCGCCCACCTCGCTGTCGCCTGGCAGCCGTTAGCTACCCCTGGCGGGTGCCCAGCGAGGAGACACGCAAACGCCTGGTGGCGGGAGCTCAGAAGGGCGTGTCCTCGTCGGCTCCGGATTCGTCCGGCCCCGGTTCCCGGGTGGCCATGGCCGCGGCCAGCCTGGCCCGCGCGCCGTCCAGCCACTCCCCGCATACTCCTGCCAGCCGCTCGCCGCGTTCCCACAGCTCGAGCGACTGCTCCAGGGTCAGGCCGCCCGCCTCGAGGCGCTTGACCACCGCGGCCAGCTTGTCCCGGGCCTGTTCGTAGGTGAGCGCCTCCTGCGGGGTCCCGGCCGCCCCCTTGGGGGTCTTCGTGTCCGCCTTCGCGCCGCCATCTGCCACGCCGCTCACCCTATCCGCCGCCACTGTCATCGTCGGCCCGGTCGCCCTGGGCACCGTCATCGCCGGCCCGCGCCGTACTGGCCTGGACCGTGAGCTGGTCCTCGGCGAACCGGATGGTCAGGAGCTCGCCCGGCTTCACCTCGGCCGCGCCGCGGACCACCCCGTCGTCGTGGTGCTGCACGATCGCGTAGCCGCGGCGCAGCGTGGACGCGGGCGACAGGGCGAGCAGCCGGGCCCGGGTGTGCGTCACGTCGTCGCTGGCCCGGGCCAGGCTCGCGGTCAGCGACATCCGGGACCGCTGCAGCAGCGCGTCCACCCGCTCGGCCTGGCGCTCGATCTCGCGGACCGGGTCGGCCAGCGCGGGCCGTGACTTCATCCCCGCCAGCCAGGCGGTCTCGCGGTCGAGCCAGCCGGTCATGCTGCGGCGGGCCCGGCCGCGCAGCTGAGTGATGAGCGCGACCTGCTCGGCCACGTCGGGCACCACCCGCTTGGCCGCGTCCGTCGGGGTGGACGCGCGCACGTCCGCCACGTAGTCGAGCAGCGGCGTGTCCTGCTCGTGCCCGATCGCGCTGACCACCGGCGTCCGGCACGCCGCCACCGCCCGGACCAGGGACTCGTCGGAGAACGGGAGCAAGTCCTCGAGCGAGCCGCCGCCCCGCGCGATCACGATCACGTCGACCTCGGGGTCGGCATCGAGGCGGTGCAGCGCGTCGATGACCTCGCCGGCCGCGTACGACCCTTGCACCGCTACCTGCTCGACCCGGAACCGGACGGCCGGCCAGCGCCGCCCGGCGTTCTGCTGGACGTCCCGCTGCGCCGCGGAATCACGCCCGCAGATGAGTCCGATGACACCCGGCAGGAAGGGGATCGGCCGTTTCCGTTCGGCTGAAAAAAGCCCTTCCGAGGTCAGCTCGCGGCGTAGCCGCTCCAGCCGGGCCAGCAGCTCACCCACGCCGACGGCCCGGATCTCCAGTGCGGTGAGCGCGAACGAGCCCCGGTTGGCATTGAAGTCCGGCCGGGCGAAGATGACCACCCGGGCCCCGTCGGCGGGCGGCGGCTGGGCCGCGTCGAACACCTGCCGGGAGCAGATGACCCGCGCCGACACGGCCGCGACCGGGTCGCGCAGGGTCAGGAACACCGTGCTGCCGCGCACCGCGAGCTCGGCGATCTGCCCCTCGACCCAGACCCGGCCGAGCTTGCCGATCCACCCGCCGACCAGCTGCAGTACGGTCCGGACGGGGACCGGCGATTCGGCCGAGGTATCCAGCGCCACTTTAAGCTTCTGCCTCCAGCTTGGCGATCCGGCGCTCGTACATGCCCAGCACGTCGGCCCGCCCGGCATGTGCCCGCTCGTACTCCGCGAGCTGCCTGACCTTCGCGATGTCCAGGTTCCGGAGCCGCGCCCGGAGCGAGGCCACGGTCAGCGCGTCGTAGTTGGGCAGCGGCGGCGCGGCC
>JAJKHX010000040.1 GCA_021154785.1 Nocardiopsis sp. | reverse complement strand
TCGTTGCCCTGCGTCCACCAGTTGGCGGTGTAGTTGATTCCGTTCTCGCTGGCCTGCTGGCCGGCGGTGTAGACAGCGGTGGAACTCCACGCCGCCGCGCAGGTGGTGGACGCCTGCGCGGCGGGCCCAGCGGCCAGCGCGAAAACCGAGCCGCCGGCTGCTAGCCCGAGGGCCGAGCCAGCGATGAGAGCGGTGTGCAGAACCCTTTTCCCGACATGCATGGACCCTCCAGAGATGAGAGGAGCTGAGGCGGTCTGACGCGTCCGTGCCGGTAAATGTTTGATCTTGTCACTTTGTATGCCCGGAGAGCGGCGGTCGTCAAGACTATTTATTAAGAAACTTTCTAGTTAATTTGTAGGAGCAGCTCAGGGGTTCAGCGCCCGGACGGTATCGTGCGAGATGTGTTGCTGAGGTGAGCGAGGAGTTCCATCTCCGTTCGATCGCGGTGACCGCCTACGGTCCGGCGACCTTGTTCGGCCTCGCCCAGGGGTCGATGCTGCCGGTCATCGCGCTGAGCGCCATCGACCGCGGCGCCAGTCCTTCGATCGCCGCCCTCATCGGCGCGCTTCTCGGCATCGGCTCGATCGTGACGAACATCCCCTCGGGGATCCTCGCTACCCGGATCGGTGAGCGTAAATCGATGCTGGTGGCCGCGATCGCGACTGCGGCCGGCCTGGCCGTGTGCCTCGTCGACCTCGGCCGCGGCGCCGGCGCGCTGCTGGTCTACGCGGCCGGGATCCTGCTCATCGGCGCCGCCAGCTCGGTCTACAGCCTGGCCAGGCAGTCTTACCTGACCGAGATGGTGCCGGGGCATATGCGCGCCCGTGCGCTGTCCGCCCTCGGGGGGACCATGCGCCTCGGGATCTTCCTCGGCCCCTTCCTCGGCGCTGGCGCCATGGAGCTATGGGGACTGCCGGGCGCCTACTACGTCAGCCTCGCCGCGACCGCTGGCGCCGGCGTCATCGTCTACCGGGTGCCCGACCTGGAGCTGAGCGATCAGCGCCGGGCGGCGGCCGCGCAGGTGACCACCCGGAGCGTCCTGCGGGGGTACTGGCGCACCTTCGTCACGCTGGGCGCCGGCGTCCTGCTGCTGTCGGCCATCAGGCAGACCAGGCAGGTGGTCATCCCGCTATGGGCCACGCACATCGGGCTGTCTCCCACCGCCAGCTCCGTCATCTACGGTGTCGCCGGCGCTATTGACGTCCTGACCTTCTATCCCGCGGGCAAGGTCATGGACGTCTACGGGCGGCGCTGGGTCGCCGTGCCCAGCGCGATTATCATGGGCATCTCATTCCTCCTCATGCCCGCGACGCATGGTGCTGTCACCCTCGCCTTCACGGCGATGATCATGGGCTTCGGCAACGGCATCGGATCCGGCATCGTCATGACCCTGGCCGCCGACATTTCCCCCGAGGCCGGCCGCCCCACCTTCCTCGGCATCTGGCGGGAGCTAGCCGATGCCGGTTCGGGCACCGGTCCCGTCATCCTCTCCCTGGTCACCGCCGTCGCTGGCCTGGCCGCCGGGATCCTCGTCAGCGGCTCGGTCGGCTTCGCCGCCGCCGCGGCCCTGTGGACGTGGACCCCAGAATCACCACGCCATGTCCGCAAAAAGCCCCAGGTAACGGCGGGCCTCCGAAGGTAACTTGCGGCTTGGCCCCCGGGGCAGCGGTGCTTGACGCCGACCGACGGTGAACCGGGGCGCGGAGCCACCTCGTTCGGCTCATGCAGTTTTCCTAGCCGAGCGCCTCGTACCGCCGTGAAGGTCATCCCAGGAGAGTTCCTCACTCAGCGGGACCTGGATGTCCGCCGGCGCAATGGGTACGCCGGCGGACGGTGGCCGGGCGTGAGGTCCCAGCGAAGACCGGCCGGGGCAATCTACCGGTCGGCGAGGCTCCGGCCCGCCTTCGCGGCCGCTTCCTCGGCAGCCTGCTTCATCTGGCCGGCCATCGCGCTGAACTCGTCGAGGGCGGGATTGACGCCGACCAGGGTGAACTCGCGCTCGATGACGGTGAGGTCGGCGCCCCAGACGTCGGCCAGGATGCGGCGCAGGTAGTCCGTGCTGTGGTCCCAGCCCTCGCGCGGAGTGCCCGGGCCGTAGGCGCCTCCGCGGGTGGTCACCAGCACGACGGGCTTGCCCTCGAGCAGCCGGGTCCCGTGCGGTGCCCCGGCGATGGCCAGGTCAATCCAGGCCTTGACGTGCTGGGACACCCCGAAGTTGTAGAGCGGCAAGGCCAGCACGGCGGCGTCGGCGTCGGCCAGTTCCGCGGCGACGCCGGCGGCCAGGCCCAGCGCCTCGATCTGGTCCGGGGTGCGGTCGGCCTCGGGCGTGAAAGCCCCGCCTATCGCCAGCGCCCAGGCCCCGGCGGGCACGGGTTGCTGTCCGAGGTGGCGGGTGACGACCGGCTCGTCGGGGCGAGCGGCGGTGAACTCGGCGAGGACCAGGTCCGCGAGGGCGCTGCTGGCCGAGACGGGGCCCTGGATGCTGGCGTCGACGCGAAGCAGAGTCATGAAGGTTCTCCTCAGTGGTGCCGTCGGGTGACGCGAATACCCCGGCGGGCTCGGTGACGGGCTGACGACCGGCCTGTCGTGAACTTGAACGTGCAAGTTGGAGTCTACGACCTCGGAGTTGAACATTCAAGTTCAGTTAAGCTAGGTCTATGGCGGACAACTCGGCGGAGCAGGACGGCCCGTGGCTCTCGCAGGAGCAGCTGCACGAATGGAAGTCGCTGGTGGCGATGCTGATGACCGTGCCGGCCAGCCTGGATGCCCAGCTGAAGCAGGACGCCGGGCTCAACCTGTTCGAGTACCACATCCTGGTCGAGCTGTCCGGGGCACCCGAACGCTCGCTGAGCGAGCTCGCCGCCCATACCCGGGGTTCGCTATCGCGCTTGTCGCATGCGGTTTCCCGCCTGGAGGCGGCCGGGTGGGTGGAGCGACGCTCGTGCGGAGGGGCGGGCCGGCGGACCGAAGCCATCCTGACCGCGGCAGGCTGGCGGAAGCTCCGGCAAGCCGCACCAGGACACGTACGGGAGGCCCGGCGGCTCGTGATTGACGCCCTGACGCCCGGACAGCTCGAGAACCTGGGTGAGGCGGCCCGCTGCATCGTCGCGGTGGCCAACCCCGAGGTAGGCGCCACCCTCGCCGACAGCGAGGCTCCCTGCGCCGAGGCCAGCTGACGACACGGGCGTCCTGGGCCATTGACCGTGCTGCTAGTCGGGCGGCGCGGTGAGCTTCAGATCCTCAAGGGGTAACGCGGGGGCGCTGAGCTGTCCTGGTTCCTGATCGAAGAGGATGCGCCTCATGTACGAGGTGTCGCAGTACTCGGTGACCGCGTCGATGTGCCCGCCGGTGACGTGGAAAACGACGGCGTAGTCGTTGTCGTAGGGTGTCCCGTTGCGGGCGCGGGCGTGGCTGGTCCACTCGGCGACGGCCCAGTCGCCGTCGGCGATGATGGGGCGCAGATCCTGGGTCACCGGGGCGCCGGGGTCGAGGACGGCGAACATCTGGGCGAGGAAGCCGCCGAGGATCTCGTCGGGACCCGTCCACGTCCCGGCGACCGGGATATCGCCGCGGATCGTCCAGGTTGCCTTCGGGGTGAAGCTGGCGCGCAGCGCGTCGATATCGCCGCGCTGCAGGGCGGCGACGTACCCGGCGACGATGCGGCGCGTTTCCTCGGTACTCGCGAGTTCGTATGCCATGCGGCCAGTTTGAAGAGCCGCCGCCGCGCGAACAATGGCCACTCTCGCCGTAGACTGATCACGATTCGTTATTAATCTCACGGAAGGCCCGCAGGGGTGGAACTCCGGCAGGTGCGCTACTTCCTCGCCGTCGCCGAGTCGCGGCACTTCGGCCGCGCCGCCGACCAGTTGCACGTCGTCCAGCCCGCTGTCAGCCAGCAGATCAGCCGGCTGGAGCGTGAACTCGGCGTCCGGTTGTTCAGCCGGGATACCCGCAACGTATCGCTGACGGCCGAAGGCGCCGCCTTCCTCGACCACGCCCGCACGATCCTCGCCGCCGTCGAGCAGGCCGCCGATGCCGCCCGCAACGCTCGGCCAGCCGGCCGGATCCTCCGCGTAGGTACCGGATCAGGCCTCGGTGACCTGCTCGGGGCCGTCCTCGAGGAACTAGGCAGGACGCATCCGGACCTGAGTATCGAGATGACCAGGCTGAAAGAGCCCGAGCGGCTCCGCGGTCTCGCCGCCGGCCGGCTCGGCGCGGCCGTCGTCCGGCAGCCAGTTGGCAGCCTGCCCACCGGGCTGTCGCTGCACCAGGTTGTCACCGAGCCGCTTGTCGCCGCGTTGCCGGCCGCGCTCACCACGCCCGCGCGCCGCACCGTCCGCCTGCCGGAACTGGCCTCCATTCCCGCCCGGCTCCCTTCTCGCCAGGAGAACCCCGTACTGGCCGCCGCGATCGACGTCGCTAGTCGGCGCGCAGGCGTGAGCGTACGACGGCTCCCGAACGTAACCGACGACGACATGCTGGCGCTCATCGGAGCCAGCCCGCCGTCGTGGACCGCCTTCTACCCCGCCAAGGCCCGGATGCTGGCCCGCACCGCCCCGCGCGGCGTCGCCTTCCGCCGGATCGCGGCCCCGCGGATCACCATCGCTACGTCACTTGTCATCCGCGACGACTCTCCTGACGCTCGCGCCTTCCTGCAGGCCTTCCGCGTCTGCGCGGGCTGAAGGAGGCCGATGCTACTGTCGCGGTCAGGGCGGCCATCGGGTTGCGGGTGGTGTTGGCGTGGGCGGGCAGCGCGAGGAGGTCGCCCCGGAGGGTGCCGGTGTCGGGAATGGCAGGCGCATCGGCGGTGCCGCGGTGGCGGGCAGTGGCGCGCAGCAGGCCCTCGCGGGTCTTCCAGCGCCGGTAGAGCACGGGCTTGCTGGTCCGGGCCCGGGCGGCGACGGTGTCGACGGTGAAGTGCTCGTAGCCTCGGCGACTAGCTGCTCCCATGCGGCGTCGAGGATGGCGGCCTCGAGTTCGGCGCCGTACGGTCGCTGGCCGGGGAGCCGGAGTTTCAGGATCCTGGTTCTGCCGGGTCCGGCGGCGAGGGCCCGCCGAAGCTGACGTCGATGCTCTCGAAGCTCTTGTGCCTTTCTGTCTCGGCATAAGAGATGTAGGCGCGCTGGTCGCCGGGGGTGAGGTCCGTGTTGTCGGTGAACGGCGCCAGCAGGCTCCGCGGCCACATTCCCCCCGCGCGCACCGCGTTGAATTCCGCGCAGATGACCACGGTCACCGACCCGAGGTAGACCCAGGCCAGCAGGCCGAGAACGATCGCGAACAGGCCATAGGTGGCGGTGGCGCCCTTGAGCTTCTGCCCCAGCAGCAAGGCGCCCGTCACCTGCAGCGCCTGCCAGATCACGGCAGCGGCGATCGCGCCCGCGCGAATCTGCCGGAACGTGACAATCCGGGCGGTCAGGACCTTGAATGCCACCATGAACAGGGTCACGTTCAGTGCGACGGCCAGCGCGGTGGCGGTCGCCCGCACGCTGACGCCGACGCTGGCGTCGTAGTCGTCCGCGGTGGCGCCCAGCGCGGTCAGCACGGTGGTGACGATCACGCTGCCGCCGCCGGCGGCCAGCAGCAGGAGGCTGCGCAGCCGGGCCCTGAGCGGATTGTGACGGGCGTTGCGCGGCACGCCCCATATCTTGTTCAGCGCGTTCTGGGTGGCCTGGACGATGCCCAGGCCACCATAGAGGCAGCCCAGTACGCCGATGACCAGGCCGGGCACGCTGCCATGGAAGGAGTGGATGTGCGAGGCGACCTGGTCGCCGACGACCGGGAACTGGGCGAGCGCGGAGTCCAGCACCTGCCGCTGGAAATGCTGGCTGTCGTGCAATCCGTACCCGAGGATCGTGGCCAGCAGCAGCAGCAGCGGAAACAGCGACACAACACCGTAGTAGGTGATCTGCGCGGCCAGGTAGCTGCCTTGATCGTCGAAGAACTTGTAGATCACCGCCAGCGGCAGTCCCGCCCAGCGGTGCCGCCGCTGGTATGCGTCAGCCCGGCTGATCATGCTCATTCCAGCTCCTCGGTGCCCGGGTCTTCCTGCTCCCCGGTGCCCGCGGCCTTGCGCGGTTGCCAAACGATATAGCCGCCACGCTAGGTCGGTGACGTTGGCGTGGGCGCGTCACCGGTCCGCCACCACCGGGATCTACGCGGACGCCAGCCAGATCCAGCGCGTGGTCATGGGCCGCCAGTTGCTCCTCACGTAGCCTCCTGCTTCCCCCGGGTGTAGCGGTGCTTGACGCCGACCGGGAAGTACTCGGGGTCGCCGGCCGGGCGCAGCGTCACCACCGGCAGCTGGTCGCCGGGCGGCACGTAGTGGGTGAATTCGCTGTTCAGGCGCTGTAGCTGCGCGCGGATCGACTCCGCCAGCGCGCGTTCGCGCGCCACCTCTCCCGCCTCACCGGGCGCGAGCTCGACCGTGACGGACAGGTGCGGGTTGCCGTCGGCGTCACTCACCACCTCGAGCACGAACTTGCCGGTTACCCAGCCGCTGACAGCCGGCTGCTCCAGGCCGACGGTGACGTTCTCCGGATAGATGTTGGCGCCGAAATAGGACACGGTGAAGTGCGAGCGCCCGAAGACGTAGGCGAACGGCAGCGGCCGGATCCCCCGCGTTCCGGGCCCGCCGAGCTCGGCCGCCGGATCGAAGCCGTGCCGGCCGCAGAAGGCGAGCAGGTCCTGGTAGCCGATCAGGCCGCCCTCGTCGGCGATGTGGTACCGGATCAGCGGGACCCCGTTGTCGCCGGAGAACAGCAGCGTCCCGTCGTGCTCCTCGAAGTACCGGCTGCCCGGGTCGTACTGGACCAGGGTCGGCAGCCGGGCCTCGCCGAACAGCTCTGCGCCGGCCTCCGGCCGGGTAGCCAGGAAACGCCGGATGCAGACGGACAGGGGTGTCTCGGTGCCGAGCACCCCGGCGTCCGCGGTGCCGTACAGCGATGCTGAGTCGTAGCACGGGTCGCTCATCCCGGCCCGCTGCCCCACCAGGTCACGCCATTCCTCGCTGAACACCTCCCCGGCCAGCACCAGCTTGACCGCGTAGCGCGTCCAGTCCAGGCCCGCGGCGATCCCCGTGTCGATCACGTCCTTGACGAACGGCGGGTAGCCCAGCAGCACGGTCTGGTCGCAGTGGGGGGCGAGCTCGGGGATCACCCGCAGGATCTCGGCCTTGTTGTTGCCCGGGGCCACCGCCGTGATCGGATAGCCCTTCGCGGCCAGGTGCCGGACGCAGGCCAGCGTGAACAGGCCGCCCACCCAGGTGCCCAGCGGGAAGCAGACCACGGCCAGGGTCGTGCGCTCGCCGGCCGCGAAGCTGTCGGCGAACACCTGCTCGAACCGCGCGGCCACGGCCAGTTCGTCGGTAACCGAACGGGGCCAGATCGTCGGCTGCCCGGTCGAGCCGGACGACACCGCGATCATGTCGCAGCCGTCCAGCCGCCCGTCCCGGCACCGGGCGGGCAGCGGGTAGCGACGGTGGTAGTTCTCCTTGGTCAGCAGCGGCAGCCGCTGGAAGTCCGCGAACGTGCGGACCGCACCGGGATCGACGTCGTGGTCGCGCAGGAACGCGCGGTACGCGGGCACCGACGCGGCAACGCGGTGAAACAGCCCGGTCACCTGCTCGCGCGGATCCTCCGGTGGCGCGGACCCGGCCGCGAGGAAGGATTCCAGTTCCGTCAGCACCTGCTGCGGGCGGTCGTTGTCCATGACGGTTTTCTACCAGGCTTCCGGTACCCGGGGCGCCGCGAACAGGAGCGCCCGGCGGTTCCGGAAGCCCAGCTTCTCGTACAGCCCGATCGCGGGGTTGGTGGTCAGAGCGTGCAGGAACGGGATCTCTCCCCGGGCCCGGATCTCCGCGCCGAGCGCGAGGATCAGCCGGGCAGCAAGTCCCTGTCCGCGCCAGGCCTCATCGGTGCAGACCGCGCTGATCTCCGTCCAGCCGGCCGGGTGCAGCCGTTCACCGG
>JAJKHX010000039.1 GCA_021154785.1 Nocardiopsis sp. | reverse complement strand
GGAGCCCCCCCGCGACCGGGGGGCTCCGGGGGGTCGCCCCCCCGGGCTAGCACGGCGTGGTTGCGGGCCTGGCCGGCGGCCGCCGGGCGGCCGCCGGGTCGGGTCCGGTGCCGTCACGGGGTGTACCCGGGGACATTGATCGCGGCATCGGACCGCGACGGCTTGCCCACGATGATCTTTCCGGTTTTGGGGTCGATGAAGCCCAGGTGGGGGTTCGCCCGCATGCCGAGCTGCTCGGCCTTCTGCGCGATCACGGCCGGGTTGCCCGCCTGGGCCACCTCGTTGGTGAGCGTCTGCTGCTCGCGGGCCAGGTTGGCGTTCTGCTCCTGCAGGCTGGTGACCCGGAACGCGCCCTGGGCCAGGGTGGTGCTGATCACGAGCAGCGAGACCAGGGCGCCGCCGAGCAGCCCGACGAGCAGCAAGATGAACGGCGTCCGCGGCGAGCGGACCCCCGGCCGGGCCCCGGCGGGCCGGGCCGGCACCGTGCTTCGGGAGCCGGGGGTTCTGGGGCTGGTCCCGGGCCCGGCGCCCGGTCTGGCGGCGGGCCGGGTGTGCCGGGGGGCGGTGACCTTGCCGGTCCGGGGCGCGGGGCCCCGCCCGGGGACGGTCCTGGGGGTTCGCGGCATCGTGTCAGTGGCCATGGTCTGTTCCCCCTACGGTCATGCTGCTTCTTGCCTGACGCGTTCCGCGGCCCGGAGCCGGGCCGAGGTGGCGCGTGGATTGCTGGCGGCTTCGGTGCTGTCGGGACGTTCGGCGCCCCGGGTGAGCAGGCGGAACTGCGGCGTCGCGGCGTCCGCCGTGATGGGCAGGCCGGGCGGTGCGTGGTCGGCGGCCCGCCGCACGAGTTCGGTCTTGACGATGCGGTCTTCGAGTGAGTGGTAGGCGAGCACCACGACGCGGCCGCCCACGGCCAGCTCGTCCAGCGCCGCGGGCAGCGCCCGGCGGAGCGTGCCGAGCTCGTCGTTGACCTCGATCCGCAGTGCCTGGAAGGTGCGCTTGGCCGGGTTGCCCC
The DNA here is from genome assembly GCA_021154785.1 of Nocardiopsis sp. Lineage (GTDB taxonomy): Bacteria > Actinomycetota > Actinomycetes > Streptosporangiales > Streptosporangiaceae > Palsa-504. The sequence continues at coordinate 19,030 of JAJKHX010000039.1, read as the reverse complement.
CGGTGCGCCTGGTAGCTGCCGGGATCGCGTCCTTGACGATCGCGCTCAGCCGCTGGGTGGAGGTGATCGGGGTGCGGGCGCGCTCCCTGATCACCGCGTCGGCGATCCGCCGGGCGAACCGTTCCTCGCCGTAGTCGCGCAGGACGCGGGCGAGGTCGGCGGCCGGGTAGCCGTTGACGATGTCGGCGGCGGTGCGGCCGGAGGTCTGGTCCATCCGCATGTCCAGCGGTGCGTCCTGGGCGTAGGCGAAGCCGCGGCCGGGCTCGTCGAGCTGCGGCGAGGACACGCCCAGGTCGAACAGCAGGCCCATCACGCGGTCCGGCCCGATCGTGCCGTTCCGGGTCGCGGCGGCCAGGATGTCCGGGATCTCGTCGTACCGCGCGTGCACCAGGGTGACCCGGGCGGCGTAGGGGGCGAGCCGCTGGCCGGCCTCCTCGATCGCGGCCACGTCGGCGTCGACGCCGATCAGGAGCAGGCCGGGACACGCCTCGAGCAGGGCGACGGCGTGACCCGCCCGGCCCAGCGTGGCGTCCACGAGCACGGCTCCCTCGGCGGCCAGTGCGGGTGCGAGCAGGGCCGTGACGCGGCCGGCTAGCACTGGTACGTGCTTGTCGCTGTCCACGCGGTCCTCCCTGCTGGTCTTGCGGTTGCTGGTCTCGGGTTTCGCGGCCCCCGGCCGGCCCCATCCGCTTGCGCTGCCGGCTGGCACCGGGGAAGTGATGCCAGCAGGAAGCGGCGGATGGGGGCCGGCGTTCGGGACTACAGGATTCCCGGGAGCACCTCCTCGGCGGCTTCGGCGAACGAGTCCTCTTGTGCGGCGAGGTAGGTCTCCCAGGCTTGCGCGTCCCAGATCTCGAGCCGGGTATTCGCGCCGATCACCACGCAGTCCCGTTCCAGCCCGGCGTAACTGCGCAGGGCGGCCGGGACGGTGATCCGGCCCTGTCTGTCGGGCAGCTCGTCCGAGGCGCTGGCGAAGAAGACGCGGCTGTAATCACGCACCGACTTGGCCGTGACCGGCGCGGTGCGCAGGGCCTCGGTGATGCGGGCGAACTCGTCCTGCGGGAAGACGTATAGGCAGCGCTCTTGCCCCTTGGTGATCACTACGCCCCCAGCGAGCTCTTCCCGGTACTTCGCGGGGAGGATCAGCCGGCCTTTTTCGTCCAGCCGAGGAGCGTGAGTCCCTAGAAACATGTGGGCGCTCACCTCCAACGCCTAACCCTCCACCGCGCTCCACTGTACCCCACATTTCCCCACCGTCAACGCTTCAAACGCCGTTGTCCGCCCCACTTCCCCACTGAAGGCCCAGGTAGGCGCGGTGGAGCGGAGTGGAGGGATCAGTGGGGGGAGGTGGGGCGGAGAGTGGGCGCCGGAGGCCAGAGGCCGGAGAAGGCCGGCGAAGATTCGCCCGCGTCGCGCGTTTGGCGAAGAAGGACGTACTGTATCCCTACGGCAGTCAGGCGGGGACGCTCAGGGGCCCGGGGCACCCGGCCGGCTTGGTGGTGCGCTTCAGCGCCTTCGAGGAGGCCATGTGGTACTGGACACCGGACGGCAGACGGATAGCCCGATCGATGATCTAGTCCCGGCGGCACGCCGGATAGGCAAGGCGATCGAAGCCGTCATCGAGGGCAAGCGGGACGCCATCCAGCTCACCTTGACGGTGCTGCTGGCCGAGGGGCACCTGCTCATCGAGGACGTGCCCGGCGTCGGCAAGACGATGCTGGCCAAGGCGCTGGCCCGGGCGATCGACGGCACCGTGCGGAGGGTTCAGTTCACGCCCGACCTGCTGCCCAGCGACATCACCGGCGTGAGCGCCTATAACCAGGAGCGGCGCGAGTTCGAGTTCAAGCCGGGACCGGTGTTCGCCAACATCGTGCTCGGCGACGAGATCAACCGGGCTTCGCCCAAGACCCAGTCGGCGCTGCTGGAGTCCATGGAAGAGCGCCAGGTGACGGTGGACGGCACCACCTACGCGCTGCAGGAGCCGTTCATGGTCATCGCCACCCAGAACCCGGTGGAGATGGAAGGCACGTACCCGCTGCCGGAGGCGCAGCGGGACCGCTTCACCGCGCGGATCGCCCTCGGCTACCCGCCGCCCGCCGCCGAGCGGGACATGCTCGACACGCACGGAGCCGCCTCGCCCCTGGACCAGCTCACGCCGGTCGCACGGGCTAGCGACGTGCAGGAACTGGTGGTCGCGGTGCGCCGGGTGCACGTGTCGGACCAGGTCAAGGACTACATCATCAGCCTCGCCAACGCGACCAGGACGTCGCCCGAGCTGCGCCTGGGCGCGTCGCCGCGGGCCTCGCTGCACCTGCTCCGCGCCAGCCGCGCCTGGGCCGCGCTAGACGGGCGGGACTACGTGATCCCCGACGACGTGCAGCGGCTGGCCCGGCCGGTGCTCGCGCACCGGCTGCTGCCCACGGCCGAGGCCATCGTGGAACGGCACCAGCCGGAGCAGGTGGTGGACCGGATCGTGGCCCAGCTGGCCCTTCCCCGGCGGTAATCAGGTAGGAGGAGGGTCATGCGAGGTCTCTTCAGCTCGCTGACCACGCGGGGCCGGTCGTTCATGGCGGCCGGCGGCGCGGCCATGGTCTGCGGCCTGGCCATACCGGAGCCGGACCTGGTCCGGGTCGGCGCCCTGCTGGTCATCTTGCCCGCCGTGTCGGCGCTGATCGCCCGCCGTTCCCGGTACCGGCTGTCGTGCACCCGCAGGCTGGATCCGCCTCGCGTCCCGGCCGGGCAGTCCACCACGGTGACCGCGCGGGTGGAGAACGTCTCGCGGCTGCGCACCGGCGTGCTGCTGGCCGAGGACGTCACCCCCTACACGCTAGGCAGCAGGCCGCGGTTCGTGCTCGACGAGATCGAGCCAGGCGGGCACCGGGAGCTCAACTACCAGATCCGCTCGGACAGCCGGGGCAAGTTCACCATCGGCCCGCTGCGGGTCCGGGTCGCCGACGCGTTCGGCCTGGTGGAGATCAGCCGGTCGTTCAGCACCAGCAGCACGCTCGTGGTCACGCCCCGGATCTTCTCGCTGCCACGGGTCAACGCGCAGAGTAGCTGGCTCGGCGAGGGCGACGGCGGGATGCGGACGATCTCGGCCATCGGCGAGGACGACGCGGCGCCGCGGGTGTACCAGGACGGGGACAGCCTGCACCGGGTGCACTGGCGGTCCACGGCGCGGTACGGCGAGCTGATGGTGCGCCGCGAGGAGCACCAGTGGCGCAACAGCGCATCGGTCTTCCTGGACACCCGGCGAATCGCGCACACGGGCAGCGGGCCCGCCTCGACCTTCGAGTTCGCGGTCAGCGCGGCCGCCTCGATCGGCGCGCACCTGTCCGGTGAGGGGTTCCGGGCCCGGCTCATCACCGAGGCGGGCGAGATCGCCCCGCGCGGCACCTTCCAGGACACCCTGCTCGACATGCTCGCGGTCATCAGCCCGTCACCGTCCCCGGGCCTGCGGTCGGGCACGTCGGCCCTGGCCAACGCGGGCGGTCAGCTGATCGCCGTGGTCGGGCGGCTGACCGCGGAGGACGCCCGTCAGCTGGCCGCGAGCAGGCGCGGGAACGCGCCCGCGATGGCGCTGCTCCTCGCCGTCTCCAGCTGGGTCTCCGGCGAGATCGCCGAGGACACGGCGCGGACGTCGGAGATCTTGTCGGCCGCGGGCTGGCGGGTCGCGGTGGCCGGCGCCGGCACGCCGCTCGCGACCGCGTGGCAGCAGATGCACCGTCCGGTGGAAACCCTGACGCCTTATGGAGGGGAGCGGTCGTGACCGTGAACGTCCGGATGACCGTCACGACGGCGGTGGCCTGCGTGCTGGCGTCGATCGGCCTGCTGCCGCTGTTCAGCGACTCCCTGTGGTTCGTGATCGCCATCGGGGCGGTGGCCGTGATCGCGGGGACCGGGATGCTGACCCGGCTGCGCCCGCTGCCAGCCCCGGCCTGCCTGCTGGCCGGCGTGGCGGCGCTGCTGCTCTACCTGAACCTGATCTTCGAGGTCCGGCACTCGTGGGTGCTCGTGATCCCCACGCCGGGCTCGCTCAGCCGGCTCTGGGACTTGGTCGCGGCGGGCCTGCACGACGCGAGCCGGTACGCCCCGCCCGCCCCGGACCGGCCCGGGCTGCTGCTGCTGGCGGCCGGCGGGGTCGGCATCGCCGCGGTGGCCGCCGACCTGATCGCGGTCCGGTTGCGGTCCACCGCGCTGGCTGGCCTGCCGCTGCTCGTCCTGTTCACCGTGCCGGTCATGATGAACGCGCCGCACGACCAGCTCACCGCCGGCCTCGGGTTCTGCCTGGGCGGGGCGGGCTACCTGGCCATGCTCAGCGTGGACGGGCGGGAGCGGATCCGGCTATGGGGACGCCTGATCTCACTGTGGCGCCCAGCGCCCCGCTACGGGGGTTTCCAGCCGCCGCCAGGCGACGGGGCCGCGTTCGACGGCGCCCCCGGCGGGCCGCCGGAGCCGGGCGCGGGGCACCGCCGCGAGGGCGGGCGCGGGTTCAGGGTTCCGGGACCGGACACCCGGGCGCTGGCCGCGGCGGGCCGCCGGATCGGGCTCGCCTCGATCGTGCTGGCCCTGGCGGTGCCGCTGATCGTGCCCGGCCTGCACCCGAGCAAGCTGTTCTCCTCGGGCCCCGGCATCGGCGGTACCGGCGGCAGCGGCGGTGACACGCTGGGGCTGCCCGGCGCCCTGTCCCAGGCCGTCACCCAGCTGCACGAGCCCCGCCCGAGCACCATCTTCACGTACCGGACCAGCGCCACCGCGTCCCAGCAGGCCAACGAGGCCGAGTACTTCAGGCAGTACGTGTTCGACACCCTGGGCGATTCGGGCTGGCAGGTGGACGACTACACGGCCCGCTCGGTACCGCTAAGCTCGATCCGGGCCCTCGCCGGGCTGACCGGCACCGCGGCGCTCCATACGCTGACCACGACGGTCACCGCCAGCCGGAATTTCCCGGGGCCCGGTGCCCAGCCGGTGTTCCTGCCGCTGCCCTATCCGGCCATCTCGGTCAACGCCCGGGGAAGGTGGAAGGCCGACCCCGACCTTATGGTGTACTCCGGCAGTGACTCCATCGCGGGGCAGTCCTACTCGGTCGCCAGCGCCCTGGTGGATCCGACCCAGGCCCAGCTGGCCGCGGTGCCGCGGCTGACGAAGACCGCGGCCCTGGACCCGGACCTGAAGCTTCCCGCGTCGTACCGGACGGCGGCGCTGAAGAAGCTGGCCGACAGCAACGCGTCGGGCCAGACCAGCGAGTTCGGCAAGGTGAACGCGCTGGCCACCTGGCTCTCGAGCGACCAGTTCACCTACAGCCTGGCCGCGAGGAATATCACCAGCGAGACGAGCCTGGTCAATTTCCTGACCAAGCTCAAGAGCGGCTTCTGCGTACAGTACGCGTACGCGATGACCGTGCTGACCCGCCTGCTCGATATCCCGGCCCGGTTCGTGGTCGGCTACACCGGCGGTACCCGCCTGGCCGACGGCAGTTACCAGGTCAGGAACCTCGACGCGCACGCGTGGACCGAGGTCTACTTCCCGAGCCTGGGCTGGATCCGGTTCGAGCCGACGCCGGCCGGGCAGGGCACCGCGAACGCCCCCAACTACATGACCGGCGGGGCAGGTCACGGCCAGCTCGGGGCCAACCCGATCGTCTCGGCGACCGCGCCGGCGGGCGGTCTCACGTCCGCGGCACCGGGCGGCCGGGGCGGCCACCTCGTCAAGCCGGGCGCCATCGGCGAGACGGCCACGGGCGGGCACGGGCCGGCCGACACGCCGTGGGCGGCGATCGCGCTGGCCGTGATCGCGGCGCTGGTGCTGGCCTTCGCCCTGGTCGCGATGGTGGCGCCGCCGACCCAGCGGGTCGCCGGCCAGCTGGAGGCCGTCCGCTGGCGCCGCCCGCACGCGGCCACGGCCCTGATCGGGATCGGCATCGCGGCGGCTCTGGTGGCGCTGGCTCTGTACCGGCTGCTGGCCCGCACCGCGGGCCTGAACCTCGGCGTCGGCTGGGCTGCCGTCGGCATCGCGTTCGGCGCCACCGCGGCCGTCGCACTGATCGTCCCGGCCGTGTTCCGCCTGGTCCTGCGCCGCTGGCGGTGGATGCGGGCAGCTGACGATATCGGCCGCGCGCACGCTGCCTGGCGCGAATTCCACGATGACCTCGCCGACTTCGGCCTCAGCAGCCGCCCCAGCGAGCCGCCTCGCAGTCTCGCCGCCCGCGTGACCACCACGCTGCCCGCGCCGGCCGCCGAGGCGGTCACGCGCCTGGCGCTGGCGGAAGAGCGGGCCAGCTACGCGCCGCACCCGGGCGAGTCGGAACAGCTTCGCCGCGACGGGACCACCGCCCGCCGGGGGCTGGCCGCGGCCGCCCAGCGGCCGACCCGCTGGCGGGCCGCCGTCTTCCCCGCCTCGATGATGACCGCCCTCGCCGAGGCGGCCGCCCGCCTCCCCGATCGCGCCACCGCGCTCAGGTCCCGGCGCCGCCGGGGATAAGGGGGCGTCGCGGGGATTAGTGCCCGGGCGCAGGGCAGCCACGAGGCGCAGAGGAACCACTGGGCGCATGGTGCAGGAGGCCGGCCGCTACGCGGCCCGACCGCAGGTGGCGGCGCGGGCCGCTACATTCTGCGGTCGCCCTCCTGCCGGCGCCGCCAGCGCTCTTCCATCCGCTCCATCATCCGGGCCCGCCTGGTCTGCCGCTGGCGCCCGGGACCCGACCGGGCTCCCTGGGCCGCCTGACCCGGGACCGCCTTGGGGCGGACGGGCCTGACCCGGGCCACGTGCCGCCGCCAGCAGACCACTGTCCACAGCAGGGACAGTGCCGCTAGCGCCGCCCCGGCGGCCTCGAAGTACAGCCGGTGGGTTACCACTCCGGCCGCGAGCAGGCCGGCTCCGGCGATGATACCGACGAAGCCCTGCGCCAGCTTGCGCTTATAGTGCACGCGCGGGTCACTGGCGCGCACGAGACGCCCGAACTTCGGGTCTTCCCTGTAAAGCGCTTGCTCGATCTGTTCCAGCTGGCGCTGCTCGTGTTCAGAGAGCGGCACGACGCCTCCCATAAAAAACCATGCGCCCGGCACGTGTGCGGTGGTCTTCACCTCACATACCCGGTTCAATTTCCAGAATACGAGCGTTGACACGCCGCTGGGTAGGGTGGACCCCGTAGCAGGTCAGAAAGCACCCTCAGCTGGACGGTCCGGCTCCTCTACCAGGGCCGCCGGCCGGACCGCGCTGGACCCGAACCGGCTCGTGATCTGGTCGACCGCCCGCTCGGCTTCCCGCCAGCCGACAGGCCGGTCATCGAGCGTCAGCTGGGCATTCGCGCCTGCCGCCGCGACCAGCCCGGATACCCGGACGCCGACCAGGCGCAGCGCGGCACCACGGTCGAGACCGGCCGACTCATACAGGGCGCAGGCTGTGGCGTAAATCTCACGGGCTACATCGGTCGGATACGCGAGCGTCCGTGAGCGCGTCGTCGTCTTGAAACTGGCCAGCCGGAGCTTGACTGACACCGTGCGGGCCGCGTACCCGCCCGCGCGCAGGCTGTGCGCGGTCCGCCCGGACAGCCTGAGCAGCTCCCGCTTGATCCGTTCCGGGTCGTCGATGTCGGCGGCGAAGGTCTCCTCGGCCCCGATGCTCTTTTCCGGGGTGTGCGGGGTCACCCGGCGTTCGTCGCGGCCAGCGGCCAGGGCGGCCAGGTGCGATCCCTGCGCGACGCCGAGCTCGTGCTGCAGCGCGGCCAGCGGGGTGTGCGCGATGTCCGCCACCGTGCGCAGGCCCAGCCGGGCCAGCGCCTCCCCGGTCCGCTCCCCCACGCCCCACAGCGCCGAGACGGGCAGCGCGTGCAGGAAGCCGAGCACGCCGGCCCGGGGTACCACCAGCAGCCCGTCCGGCTTGCAGCGCGCGGACGCGATCTTGGCCACGAACTTGGTCGGCGCGACCCCGACCGAGCAGGTGATGCCCTGCTGCCCGGCGACCTCGGCCCGGATATGCCGGGCGATCGCGGCGGGCGGCCCGAGGCGCCGCAGCGCACCGGATACGTCGAGGAAGGCCTCGTCGAGGGCGAGCGGCTCCACCTCGGGCGTGACCGTGCCGAAAATCGCCATGACCTCTTTCGATACGGCGGCGTACAGTCTGCGGCTGGGCGGGACGAATATCGCCCGCGGGCATAGCCGCTGCGCCCGGCCCACCGGCATCGCTGACCGCACCCCGAACGCCCGGGCCTCGTACGTGGCCGAGAGGACCACGCCGCGGCCGCCGGTCCCGCCCACGATGACGGGCAGGCCCGCGAGCTCGGGACGTTCCCTGATCTCCACGCTCGCGTAGAACGCGTCCATATCCACGTGCAGGATGTGGCAGCCGGTGTCATCCGGATCCGCGCTGCCCCCCGTGCTCATGGACGCTGTGGTCATGGCGCCGCGTTCATGGCGTCAGCGATGGCCGAGCAGGTGCAGCTGCGCGGCGATGTCCCGCAGCGGCGGGGCGGCCGCGGCGGCCGCCTCGAGCGCCCGCAGCGCCTCGGCGCCGCCGGCGTCCGCGTCGAGCAGGGCGCCGGGCACCAGGCCGCTGAAGATACGCAGCCCGTGTGCCTGCCCCGCACGCAGCCCGGCCGCCTCGACCAGCGCGGTCAGCTCCGGCAGGGTGAACCGCCGCGGTCCGGTGATCCCGGCGGCCGCCGGCTGGCCCCCGAGCAGCTGGCGGGCCTCGGTGAACCGGCCGGCCAGGGCCCGGTGCAGCACCGCCGCCACGGTATTCGCCGCCAGCACGCTCACCGTCGCGGCCGGCCGGAGCACCGCGGTGATCGCGGTCATCGCGTCGGCCGGCGAGTCCACGTACTCGAGCACGTTGTGGCAGATTACCAGGTCCGCCGACTTCGGGCCGACCACGCTGTCCAGGCTGGCCGCCTCACCCTGGACGGCGGTCAGCCGCGCGCCCGCCTCGGCGGCCCGCCGCTGCGCGGCCGCGAGCGCGTCTGGGCTCGGGTCGACCACGGTGACGTTGTGCCCGAGGGCGGCGAACGGCACCGCCAGGCCGCCGGTCCCCCCGCCGACGTCGACGATGTCGAGGGCCGGCCGGCCGGCCTCCGCTGCCCGGGCGGAGACGGCGTCGGACAGCACGTCCCAGACCAGGGAGAAGCGTACGCCGTCGCGCCTGAAGTCTGCCGCCACGCCAGCCTCCTTCCAGGAGTCCAATCTAGTGCCCGCCACCGACAACGCTGGCCCGCGGAGACGGCGGCGGCCTTCATCGGGTCGGCTGCGAGGCCCTGGCACTCCCCCGTGACGCTGACCGCAGCGCCGATTACTTACCGTTTTGGATTTATGAACCTCCGTGACCAGACCTACGTTATACGGGCGTGCGGAACTCTGAGATTCTTCTTTGCGCCACCTGCCGGCAATTCCAGCGCGCCTGCAGCCGGCCGCCGTATGCTCTTCGCCATGGCTGAGCACCTCGAGCTCCCGCGCCCCTGGCGGCTGATGCTGACGGCAGGCTGGAACCTGGCAGAAAGCCTGGCCCTCCCTGTCGCCGGCTACTACGTCGGCGCCAAGCTGGGTGGCCGGGATGCGGGCATGGTGGCCGCCACCGGCGTTGTCTGGCTGACCGCGCTCGGCCGCAAGGTCGTCACCCGCACCGTCCCGGGCCTGCTGACGATCTCGGCCCTGGTGCTCACCGTGCAGACGGGCGTGGTGATGGCCACCGGCAGCATGCTCTTCTTCCTGCTCCAGTTCCCGCTGGCCAACCTGGGCCTGTGCGTGCTGTTCGCGCGGACCGCGCCGACCCGCAAGCCGCTGGTCGCCCAGCTGGCCGCCGAGGTCGTGGCGCTGCGCCAGCCGTCGGCTCACCATCCCGGGCTGCACCGGTTCTTCCAGGGCGCGACCTGGCTGTGGGCGGGCATCTTCTTCGTCACCACGGTGGGCCTGGCCGTGATGATGTACACCGAGACGGTCAAGGTCTTCCTGCTGCTGACCACCGCCGTCAGTATCGGCGGCGTGGTAGCCGGCACGTTCTTGTCCTCGGTCTGGTTCATCCGCGTGCTGCGTCGCTCCGGCCTCCGCGTCCGCTTCGCCCAGCCCTGAACCAGCCCGCGCGCAATTTCCATGATCGCGAAGCATCTTCAGTCTGAGCGGACTAAAAAGTCTTCACGATCATGGCCGCGCTCTGACGATCCGGGATCAGCTGTGGTTGCAGTGGCTAGTGGGGTCGTCGACGGCTGCGCTGCGTTCAGGCTGCGCTGAGCGTTGCGGCTGCGCTGAGGGGTTCAGGGCTCCGGGGTGGTGCTGGGAACCGGGGCGGGCTCCTCGACGGGCTCGCGGTCGCCAGCAGGCTTACGTTCGTCAGCAGGCCCGGGCTCGGGTGCGGGCTCCGGGTCGGGCGAGGGCCCGGGCTCGAGGTCGAGCTTGAGGGAGGGCTTGAGGTCGGCTACGCGGGCCAGCAGGCCGTTGATGAAGGCGGGCGAGGCGTCGGTGGACAGGTCGCGGGCCAGCAGCACGGCCTCGCTGATGGCCACGCCGTCCGGGACGTCGTCCGCCCACAGCAGCTCGTAGAGACCGATCCGGAGCACGTTGCGGTCCACCGCGGGCATCCGGTCCAGGGTCCAGCCCTCGGCGTACTTCCCCATCAGCTCGTCGATCCGGGCCCGGTGCACGGTGACGCCGCGGACCAGGTCCGCGGCGTACGGGGAAACGGGCGGGCTGCCCATGGTGATGCGCTCGGCGAGCAGGTCAAGGACGGGCAAGCCGCGCAGCTCGGCCTCGAACAGGACGTCCAGGGCCCGCTTGCGCGCCTTGCTCCGGGCGGGTGGCACCTAGGCCCGGCCGAGGTACTGGCCGGTCCTGGTGTCGACCTTGATCTTCTCGCCGGTGGAGATGAACAGCGGGACCTGGACGGTGGCGCCGGTCTCGAGGGTGGCCGGCTTGGTGCCGCCAGTAGACCGGTCGCCCTGCACGCCGGGGTCGGTCTGGCTGATGGTCAGCTCGACCGCGGCCGGCATGTCGACGTATAGCGCGTTCCCCTCGTTGAAGGCGACCGTGACGGTCTGCTCCTCGAGCAGGTAGTTGGCCGCGTCGCCGACCACGGCCGCGGGTACCCGCGGCTGGTCGTAGTCCTCCGTGTCCATGAACACGAAGTCGGCGCCCTCGCGGTACAGGTACTGCATCTCGCGCCGGTCCACGGTGGCCACGTCAACCTTGACGCCGGCGTTGAAGGTCCGGTCGACGACCTTGCCGGACAGGATGTTCTTCAGCTTGGTGCGCACGAAGGCGCCGCCCTTGCCCGGCTTGACGTGCTGGAACTCGACAACGGTCCAAAGCTGCCCGTCGAGGTTCAGCGTGATGCCGTTCTTCAGGTCGTTCGTGGTGGCCACGTTCAGTCTCCAAAAGTCAAAGAACAAGAAGTTCACGGGTTGTCGTCGTGAGGAGGCCCGTCCCGCCTGCCCCCACGACCAGGACGTCCTCGATCCGGACCCCGCCCCGGCCGGGTAGGTAGACACCTGGCTCGACGGTGACTGGAACCCGGCTAGCGAGTTTACCCGTTCTGCCGTACCCGATCGCCGGTGCCTCGTGTATCTCGAGCCCCACGCCGTGGCCGAGGCCATGCTGGAAATGGTCGCCGTGCCCGGCGTCGCGGATCAGGTCGCGGGCGGCCGCGTCCACGTCGGCCACGTCGGCGTCTGGCCGGGCCGCATCCAGGCCGGCCCGCTGCGCGGCGGCGACCAGCTCGTAGATCTCGCGCTGCCAGCCGGCCGGCTCGCCGAGCGCCACGGTGCGGGTCATGTCCGCGTGGTAGCCGCCGTACAGCGCGCCGAAGTCCATCGTGATCAGGTCGCCGCGGCGCAGTGGCCGGTCGGTCGGCGCGTGGTGCGGGATCGCCCCGTTCGGCCCGCTGGCCACGATGGTGTCGAAGGCCGGCCGCTCGGCGCCGAGCGCGGTCATCCGCGCGTCCAGCGCCGCCGCCAGCTGGCGCTCGGTCAGGCCGGGCCGGATGAGCGCGAAGGTGTCGGCGATGGCCTGGCAGCTGATCCGGCAGGCGGTCCCGAGCAGCTCGATCTCGGACGGATCCTTGACCGTCCGCAGCTCCTCGATTTTCCGGCCGAACGGGATGACTGTCACGCCCCCGGCCCTGGCGACCAGCTCGGCGTGGCGTTCGACGGTCATCTCGTGCGCCTCGAAGGCCACGGTGCGCAGGCCCCGGCCGGCCAGCTCGGCGGCCAGCCGCGTCTCGATGAAACGCTCGCTGATCACCTCGACGTCGGGGCAGTCGCGCTGGGCCGCCAGCGTGTACCGCGAGTCGGTGGCCAGCACCGCGGCGCCGTCGGCGGCCAGCAGCAGCGCGGCGTTGGAACTGGCCAGGCCGGTGAGGTAGCGGACGTTGGGGCCGGCGGTGATCAGCGCCGCGTCGGCGCCGGTCTCGGCGATCTTCTCCTGGGCACGGCGGCGCCGGGCAGCATGAATCTCGGGCATGGCCAGAACTCTACGCGCGGGGCGGGCGCTCAGCGCGGGTACCGGCCGCCGTCCACCGAGACGGTCTGCGCGGTCATGTACGCGTTCTGGACGACGGACACGATCAGGTCGGCGACCTCGGCCGGCTGGCCCAGGCGGCCGACCGGGACGCTGTGCTCGAGCGCCTCCAGCCTCGGGTCGGCGGCGAGCATGTCGGTCGCGATCAGGCCGGGCGAGATCGCGTTGACCGTGACCCCGTGCGGGGCCAGCGCGGCGGCCAGGTTGTGGGCCAGGCCGATCAGGCCCGCCTTGGACGCGGTGTACTGCGGCGAGAGGATCCCGCCGAGGAAGGCGGCCACCGAGGACAGGAGCACGATGCGCCCGAAGCGCTGCTCGCGCATGTGCGGCGCGACCGCCTGGGCGAGCAGGAACGGGGCGCGCAGGTTGACGGCCAGGTCGTAGTCCCAGGCCGCCACGTCCACGTCGTCCAGGTCCATCCTGATCCCGGTGCCGGCGTTGGCGACCAGCACGTCGGCCGGCCCGAGGCGCTCGGCGGTCTCGGCCACGATCCGCCGCGGGACGTCGGGGTCGGCCATGTCGCCGGACACCACCACGGCGCGCCGGCCCAGCCCGGAGATCTTCCCGGCGACTTCCCCGGCCGCCTCGCGGTTGCGCCCGCAGCCGACGGCCACGTCGGCGCCGGCCTCGGCCAGCCGGACCGCGGTCGCGGCCCCGATGCCCCGCGAGGCGCCGGTCACCAGGGCCACCTTGCCCGTGAGATCAGTCATCGGCTTCAGTCCGCCAGGGCGCGGACCTGCTCGATCAGCCGGACGCGGCCTTCGTGGTCGGGTGCCATCGGGTTGACCAGGAGGGTGCTGACCCCTGCTTCGCGGTAGGCGGCGATGCGCTCGGCCACGTAGGACTGCGGCCCGATCAGCGACGTGTGCTCCACTAGCTCGGCCGGCACCAGGGCCGCGGCCTCGTCCTTGCGGCCGTCCAGGTAGGCGTCCTGGATCGCGGTGGCCTCGGCCTCGTAGCCGAACCGGCGGGCCAGGTCGTTGTAGAAGTTGCGGCCGCGCGCCCCCATCCCGCCGATGTAGAGGGCGAGCTGGGGCCGGCCGTGGTCGCGCAGCGAGGCCACGTCGTCGCCGATCGCCAGCGCGGCGCTGGCGATCACGTCGAGCGGGCCGAGCGCGGGGTCGCGCTTGGCCGTGCCCTCGGCCACGGCGCCGCCCCACACGTCCCCGGCCTTCTCCGGCAGGTAGAAGATGGGCATCCAGGATTCGGCCAGCTCGGCGGCGAGGGCCACGTTCTTCGGGCCGATGGCGGCCAGCGCGATCGGGATCCGCTCGCGGACCGGGTGGTTGATCAGCTTGAGCGGCTTGCCCAGGCCGGTGCCGCCCGCCAGCGGGAGCGTGTAGTACTTGCCCTGGTAGGACAGCCGCTCGCGGCGCCAGACCATCCGGCAGATCTCGATGACCTCGCGGGCCCGGCCGATCGGCGCGTCGTACGGCACGCCGTGCCAGCCCTCGATCACCTGCGGCCCGGACGCCCCCAGGCCGAGCATGAACCGGCCGCCCGAGACGTAGTCCAGCCCGGCCGCGGTCATCGCGGTCAGCGCGGGGGTGCGCGAGTAGAGCTGGAAGATCCCGGAGGCGATCTGCATCCGCTGCGTCTTCGCCGCGATGAAGCCGAGCTGGCTGACCGCGTCGTAGCTGTAAGCCTCGGGCACGAACACGATGTCGAGCCCGGCCTTCTCGAAGTCGGCGAGTTCTTCGGTGGTCTCGGCGAAGCCGCCCGCGTAGCTGAGAAACATCCCTATCCGCATGTAGGGAGCGTAACCGTCGGGGTGCTACCCCGCCGGTACCGGGGCGCGGAGTAATACCCCGTTCGGCTTAATGGGCGGCTACGGCGCGGTACGCCTCGCGCAGCAGGTCCTCGGGCGGGCCATCGAGGATCGCGGGGCGGGCGAGGCCGTCGAGCACCACCAGCCGCAGCCGGGCGCCGCGGGCCTTCTTGTCCACCGACATGGCCTCGCGCAGGGACGGCCACGTCCCGGCCGGGTACGCGGCCGGCAGGCCCACGGAGGCCAGGATCTCCCGGTGCAGCGCGACGACCTGCGGGTCGAGGCGGCCGTCGAGCCGGGCCAGCTCGGCGACGTAGACCATGCCGATGGCCACCGCGTGACCGTGCTTGAACCGGTAGCCCTCCACCCGCTCGATGGCGTGGCCGAGCGTGTGACCGTAGTTCAGGATCTCCCGCAGGCCCTTCTCGTTGAGGTCCTTGGACACCACCTCGGCCTTGACCGCGATGGCGCGCTCGAGCATCTCGCGCGCGTGGGTGCCGTGCGGGACGGTGGCGCCCTGCGGGTCGGCTTTGACCAGGTCGAGGATGACCGGGTCGGCGATGAACCCGGCCTTGATGACCTCGGCCAGGCCGCTGACGTAATCCTCCCGCGGCAGGGTCTCGAGCGTCACCAGGTCGGCGAGCACGCCGGCCGGGGAGTGGAACGCGCCGACCAGGTTCTTGCCCTCGGGGATGTCGATCGCGGTCTTGCCGCCCACCGCGGCGTCGGCCATGCCGAGCAGCGTGGTCGGGACCAGGACGAACTGGACGCCGCGGAGAAAGGTGGCGGCGACGAAGCCGGCCAGGTCGGTGGTCGCTCCCCCGCCGATGCCCACGATGCAGTCGGACCTGGTCACGTTGTGCCGCCCGAGCCGGGACCACAGGCCCGCGGCGACCTCGACGGTCTTGGCCGCCTCGCCGTCGGGCACGGGCTCGGCGTGCACCTGGTAGCCGGCCGCGGCGAGCGCGCCGCAGGCCGGGCGGGCGATCTCGCCGAGGCCCTCGGCGTGGATGACCACCACGGTGCGGGCGCCGTCCGGCACCAGGCCGGGCAGTTCGCTGAGCACGCCGACGCCGACGACCACCTGGTAGGGCGGGCTGCCGTCAGACGGCGTGACGTCGATCCTGGTGGCGGTCATCGCTGCCTGATCTCGGCGGCGATCTGGTCCGCGAGCTCGTCCGGGTCCAGGTCGTCGGTGGGCACGGTGACCTGGGCGAGCCGGGCGTAGAGAGCGTCGCGCTCGCCCAGCATGGCGCGCAGCCGGCCGCG
Source organism: Nocardiopsis sp. (assembly GCA_021154785.1). GTDB lineage: Bacteria > Actinomycetota > Actinomycetes > Streptosporangiales > Streptosporangiaceae > Palsa-504. The sequence continues at coordinate 3,496 of JAJKHX010000039.1, read as the reverse complement.
GGGGTTGCCGGGGACCACCATGCGGGGCTTGTCGAGGCCGATCCGCCGGGCGACCGTGCCGAACTCGGCGGACAGGTACACCACGGTGCCAGTCCGGGGGGACGACCCCCCCAAACCCCCCCGCCCTCGCAAATCCGCAAGCAGGTCCTGGATGGCGGGATCGGTGACCGCGCCGCTGCCGAGGGCCAGCACCCCGCCGCGGGCACGCAGGGCGCCCTGGTCGCCGAGGGCCCGCGCGACCGCGGACCGCTCCAGCGCGCGGAAGGCGTCCTCGCCGTTCTCGATGAAGATGTCGCCAGGCGGCTTGCCCGCGGCCGCGCCGACGGCGGCGTCGGTATCGGCGAACTCCACCCCGAGCCGGTCCGCGAGCAGCGGGCCGACCGCGGACTTACCCGCGCCGGGCGGGCCGATCAGCACGACGACGGGAGCCCCGGGGGTTCCGTGGGCCGGGCAGCTCACGTGATCACCAGGGCCTTGAGGTAGCTCTTGGCGTTACGGCGCATCTCGTCGGCCGAGTCGCCGCCGAACTTCTCCACCGCGGCCTCGGCGAGCACCAGGGCCGTCATCGCCTCGGCGACCACGCCCGCCGCGGGCACCGCGGTCACGTCGCTGCGCTGGTTGATCGCCTTGGCCGGCTCGCCGGTACTGACGTCGATGGTGTCCAGGGCGCGCGGCACGGTCGAGATCGGCTTCATGGCGACCCGCAGCCGGATCACCTCGCCGCTGCTCATGCCGCCCTCGATGCCGCCCGCCCGGTTGGTGCGCCGGGTCACGCCCTGCCCGGTGGCCTCGATCTCGTCGTGGGCCACCGAACCGCGGCGGCGCGCGGTAGTGAAGCCGTCGCCGACCTCGACGCCCTTGATGGCCTGGATGGACATCAGCGCGCCGGCCAGCCGGGCGTCGAGCCGCCGGTCCCAGTGGGTGAAGCTGCCCAGGCCCGGCGGCAGCCCGAAGGCCAGCACCTCGACGACGCCGCCGAGCGTATCGCCCGCCTTCTTGGCCGCGTCGATCTCGGCCACCATGGCCTGGCTGGTGGCCTGGTCGAAGCAGCGGACCGGGTCGGCATCGATCGTGGCGGCGTCGCCCGGCCCGGGCATGACGTCGCCCGGTGCCCGCACCTCGCCGAGCGCGACCACGTGGCTGAGGATCTCGGCGCCGAGGACCTGGCTGAGCAGCCGCCGGGCCACCTCGCCGAGCGCCACCCGCGCGGCCGTCTCGCGCGCGCTGGCCCGCTCGAGCACCGGGCGGGCGTCGGCGTGGCCGTACTTCTGCATCCCGGCCAGGTCGGCGTGACCGGGGCGCGGCCTGGTCAGCGGCGCGTTCCGGGCCTGCGCGGCCAGCGTCGCGGCGTCCACCGGGTCGGGCGACATGACCGTTTCCCACTTGGGCCATTCGGTGTTCGCGACCCTGATCGCGACCGGGCCGCCAAGGGTCTGGCCGTGCCGGATGCCCCCGGTGAGCTCGACCTCGTCCTGTTCGAAGCTCATTCGCGCGCCGCGGCCGTAGCCGGCTCGCCGGCGGGCCAGTGCGGCGGCCACGTCGCCGGTGCTGATCTGCACCCCGGCGGGCACGCCCTCGCAGATCGCGACGAGCGCGCGGCCGTGTGATTCGCCTGCAGTCAGCCAGCGGAACATGGTCATGATCCTATGCAGGACCGGGTGCCACGCTGAATCCGACGCCGCGGCGCAGCCGGCCCGCCAGCCGCCCCGCGATGCGGCTGGCCGCCCGGTTCACCGCGGGCTGCCAGTCGCCCGCCGCCAGGTACAGCTGGACGGTGAGGTCGCTGGCCTCTTCTGCTTCCGTTCCCGCGGCCAGGGCGAAGCCGGTGATCAGCGGCTCGGCGGCCACGGCGGCCTCGACGGCGGCCCGCACGTCCGGATCCTCGTGAGCGGGCGGAACCGGCTGCCCGGCGGCCAGGGCCGCCAGCCGCGCCCCCTCCACCGCGAGCGGTACCGGGCCGGCCACGTCGATGACTACCGCGTAGCCGTCGGCGGCGGCGGCCTGCCACACCCGGGCGGCCTCGGCCGGAACCGGACGAGCGTTGCGGCGCCACCGGGCGAGAGCGTCGACGCCGGTGAACGCCAGCACGGCGGGCCTCCCGTCGTTCCCGATCAGCGTGGGCAGCACCATCTCGCTGTTCTTGTCGCCTTCGGCGGCCCCGTGACCTTGGCCAGCAGGGCCGTCGGCCAGGACCGCGACCACGGGCACGAGCAGCCGCGCCCCGGCCAGGGCGGCCAGTGCCGCCTGCTCGCTGCCCCGCCCCGCCTGGTAAGCGGCCAGCGCCGCGGTCACCTGCTGGTCGGCGCCGCCGTGGTCGTGGCGGAACTGCTGTCCGCCTGGGTTCAGATGCCCGGACACGCCACCGACCCTATGCCACCAGCCACCCCGGCCGGTCACCATCCGGCTGCCAATACATCACATGGTTATCTATCCATAGCACAGAGTAATGAATTCTCTGAATGAGGCGCTTTCCGGCCAATGACCGTCATGAACTCGGCACAATCAGAGGGAGCCGGGGTAGCCACGCGCGGATGCGCACGTGCACGAAAGGAGGCTGGGTGACCCAGCCCGAGCGACTGGCCGCAATCGCACCGGGCACGCCGATGTGGAAGGCCGTGCCGCCGCGCCTGGTCGGCCCGTATCTGACCGGGCAGCGCTCGGTGCTGGCCGGTTACGTCTACCGCGCCCAGGACGTCCGCTTTCACAACCCCGCCGAGGCCTACCTCGCGCTCAGCCTGGACTGGGAGGACTCGGAGTTCACGCCGTACATGAGCGAGATCTACCTGGTGGCCTGGCTGGCCCGGGCGCTGGACGGCTACGTGCCGGCCAGCAGCCACGGGGTGCCCGAGTTCTACATCGAGCCGATCGCGATACCGGTCGGGGCGGGCATGTGCCGCCTCGGCCCGGACGGGGATCAGCTCGTGGCCCGTTACGACGGGCTGGCGTGGCAGCGAATGGAGCCGTAAGCCATGCGATACCGGCTTATGGCCACCTACCGGGGCGTCCCCTATCACGTCGGGCTCGGCCCCGACGGCAACGAGGCGACACTGCTGTCGCCCGGCCCGCCGCCGGACGAGCTGGGCTTCGCGCCCGCGGACGGTTACTGGCGCAAGCAGGTCGGCCTGGCTGACCTCGACGCGCTGTGGCAGGCTCGCGTGGTCGGCGAGTACCGCGGTGAGCCGTGCCTGGTCCTGGACGACCTCGGCGACCGGCTGCACATCGCCTACCTGGGCCGCGACCCGGCGCGGGCCCGGCAACTCGGCTACTGGGAGATCGACCGGGAAGTCTTCGAGGTCGTGGCGGGCCGACCGGACATCACCGGGCTGACCGAGGAGCGAGTGGAATACCCGCTGGCTTCGGCCATGTTCCCGCCGTCGAACCGGGACCCGGGCGGCCCGGCCCGGGCGGAGGCACCTGGCCGCGGCGCGCACGCACCCGGCGGCGCCGTGTTCTCGCCCGGCCCCGCGGGCGGGCCGGCGGCCGTGCCGCCCGCCGC
>JAJKHX010000038.1 GCA_021154785.1 Nocardiopsis sp. | reverse complement strand
GCGATCTTGGCGTCCCGGGCGCCGCCCCGGCACTCGCCGACGTAGCAGGCGGCGGCCTCCATCGCGATCACGTTCCACAGGATCGGGAAGAACCACGCGCAGATGAACGCGAGGCTGATGTGCACGCCCGGGGGGGTGTGGAAGCCGGCCACGTTGCCCCAGTGCAGCGAGCCGGGCTTGAAGAACGGCAGGAAGATCATCGCAGTGATCGGCAGCATGGACAGCACGCCGAGCACGGTGGCGAAGGCGGCGCCGAGCCGGATCCCGAGGTAGGACGGGATGAAGATGATCAGCAGCAGGGCGAAGCAGACGCCGACGATGGTGAGCCCGATCGGCGTGCCCCAGGTGGTGCCGACCGGGTCGATGGTGTGGCCGGGGCTGAAGTTGAACAGCACCGCCAGGTAGGACGCGGTCAGGATGACGTTGATGGGGGCGACCGGGAACCAGCCCAGCCAGTAGGCCCAGCCGGAGGTGCCGCCGATGTGCCGGGCGGCCTTGTCCCCGACCAGCGGCCGGAACGACTCGGTGGCGAACGACGGGATCCCGCCGGTCCGGTCCGGCCAGATGGTGGCCAGCTCGGCCAGGCACAGGCACAGGAAGCAGCCCGCGACCGTCATCACGCCCATCAAGATGATGCCGAGTGCCCCGGTGCCCTGCACCACGTAGGGCGCGATGCCGGTGACCAGGATCGTCCCGGCCAGGCCGATGACGAACGCGCCCCACCAGTTAGTGCCCTTGACCAGGCCCTTCTCCGGCACCGCTTCGTCTGGGTTGAATATCGCCGCCATCACAGCTGCCCTTCGTGGTGGCCGGGGGGTTGACGCGCCGGTGCGCCGCCGCCCTAGAACAGGGTCAGGTAGCGGCTGGTCTCCCAGTCGCTGACCACGGAGTGCCAAGCCTGGAATTCCTCGCGCTTGACCTTGGCGTAGTAGTCGACGTAGTCCCCGCCGGGGGTCTTGCCCAGCGCTTCCCGCAGCACCTCGTCGGCGACGAGCGCGTCGGCGGCGTGCAGCAGGGTCGGCGGCAGGGATTTGATGCCCCGCTTGGCCACTTCCCCGGCCGGGAGCACGTGCAGGTTGTCGCGGTTCGGCTCGCCCGGGTCCAGCTCCCGGTCGATGCCGTCCAGGCCCGCGGCCAGTTGCGCGGCCATGGCCAGGTACGGGTTGGCGGATCCGTCGCAGCCGCGGTTCTCGATCCGGCCGCCCTCGGGGATCCGCAGCATCTGGGTCCGGTTGTTGCCGCCGTAGGTGGCGTAGGCCGGCGCCCAGGTCGCGCCGGAATTCGGGGCGCCCACGCCGAACCGCTTGTAGGAGTTCACCGTCGGGCAGGTGATCGCGGCCAGGGCCTGGGCGTGGTCGATCAGCCCGGCGGCATAGGAATAGGCCATCGGCGACAGCCCCAGGCCGCGCGGGTCGGCCGGGTCGGCGAACAGCTCGGCGCCGGTCTGCGCGTCCCACAAGCTGGAGTGCATGTGCAGGCCGTTCCCGGTCAGGTCGGCGAACGGCTTGGGCATGAACGTGGCCGCCATGCCGGCCTGGTGCGCCAGCGTATGCACCATGTACCGGTAGAAGATGAGCCGGTCCGCGCTGGTCAGCGCGTCGGAGTAGGCGAAGTTCTGCTCGAACTGGCCGTTCGCGTCCTCGTGGTCGTTGGCGTAGTTGGACCAGCCGAGCTGATTCATGTACTTCGACACCGTGGTCAGGTGCTCGTACATGCGGGTCAGGCCCTTGGCGTCGTAGCACGGCGCGCCGGAACGGTCGAGCGGGTCGGCCACCGTGATGCCGCCGTCGTCGGTCCGCCGGACCAGGAAGTACTCCGCCTCGCAGCCGACGTTGTAGACCAGGCCGCGGGCCCGGGCCCGCTCGAGCACGCCCTTGAGGATCAGCCGCGGCGTGTACGGCCACGGCTCCCCCTCGACGTGGATGTCGCACTGCACCACGGCCAGGCCCGGCTGCCACGGCGCGAGGGTGTAGGAGTCCAGGTCAGGCACGGCGATCATGTCGGGGTCGGCCGGGGTCTGCCCCATCGGCCCGGCCGCGAACCCGGCGAAGCCGGCCCCGCCGCCGGTCAGCACGCTCAGCGCCTGGACCGGGATCATCTTGGCGCAGGGCTTGCCGTGCAGGTCGACGAACATGGCGAAGAAGAACTCGACGCCGTCGGATTCCGCCCGCGCCCTCAGGTCGGCCTCAGCAGTTTCAATGCCGGTCATGCGGCTCCTTCGTCCTGCTAGGGACACCCAAGGGCTGTCCACTCTGGGTAAACCTTGTGTAGCACGAGATCTTTATCGGTGTCCATGGCGGAATCGGCGATGTAACGTGCTTTTTACGCCCGGACGACGAGTCCGTCGCAGTACGCACGGAGAGTGAGCGAACAGCCAGGCCAGCACCGAGACCGGTATCGCAAGAAACGATGTTTCACCACGGTGGATCAGCGATTCATCGCCGTGTTAGCCTCGTGGCATATCGGCGCACCTGCCCAGGAGGTTCGGATTATGTGCGGGATCGCTGGCCTCCAGATCACCAACCCCGGCCTGCGCCCCCGGCTCGGCGAGCTGCTGGTGCCGATGCTCGGCCTGCTGGCCGGGCGCGGCCCCGACTCCACCGGGGTAGCCATCTACCGTGACGAGGCGCCGCCCGGCGCTACCAGGACTAAGTACTCGCTGCGGGCCCCGCGGGACGGCTACGACTGGGACGGCCTGGCCCGCGCGCTTGACGAGGCGGGCGGGACCGGGCCGCCGGAGGTACGCCGGCGCGGCCGGGACGCGGTCCTGGTGACCGGGCTGGCCCCGGAGCGGTTCCGGGACCTGCTGGCGGGGATCGACGCGCAGGTGGGGATGTTCGGGTTCGGGGCGGCGATCGAGGTGTACAAGGACACCGGGCCCGCCCCCGAGGTCTGCGCCCGGTACGGCGTGGACCGGATGGCGGGCTACCAGGGCATCGGGCACACCCGGATGGCGACCGAATCAGCGGTCACGACCGAGCACTCGCACCCGTTCGCGGTGGCCCCCGACCTGGCCCTGGTGCACAACGGGTCGTTCTCGAACTACGCCGGGATCCGGCGCGACCTGACCGACGCCGGGGTGCGGTTCGACACCGACAACGACTCCGAGGTGGCCGCCCGCTACATCGCGCGGGAACTGGCGGCCGGGGCCGACCTGGCCGAGGCGGTGCGCCGGATGATGAAGGCCTTCGACGGGTTCTACACGCTGCTGGTCGCTACCCGCGACTCGCTGGCCGTGGTGCGGGACTCGTTCGCCTGCAAGCCGATGGTCATCGCGCGGACCGCCGACTACGTCGCGGTCGGCTCCGAGTACGTGGCCCTGGCCGACCTGCCCGGCATCGAGAAGGCCGAGGTCTTCGAGCCCGCCCCCGAGGAGCTCTACACGTGGCCAGCGTGACCCCCGCGGAAATGAGCAGGGTCGAGCTGAGCTGCGCCGAGCTGTCCGTCCGCGAGATCAACGCGGCGCTGCGGCAGCTGCCGGACGGGACCGCGGTGCGGCTGACCGAGGCGCGCGGCCAGCACAACCTGGCCGTCGGCCTGTCCACCCGGCTGGACATCACGATCAGCGGCAACGCCGGCTACTTCACCGGCGGCCTGGGCGACGGCCCGGACATCACCGTCGAGGGCTTCACCGGCTGGTCGGCCGGGGAAAACCTGATGTCGGGCACGCTGCGGGTCCGCGGCAACGCGTCGGAATCGGCCGGCTCGTCGGCGCACGGCGGGCTGATCGTCATCGAGGGCGACGCGTCGTCCCGGGCCGGGATCTCGCTCAAGGGCGGCACGGTCGCGGTGGCCGGCGACGTCGGGCACATGAGCGGGTTCATGGCCCAGGCCGGGACCATGCTCATCGGCGGCGACGCCGGCGGCTCGCTGGGCGACTCGCTCTACGAGGCGGTCATCTACGTGGCCGGCAAGATCCGCTCGCTAGGCTCCGACGCCCAGGTCGAGGAGCTGACCGACGCGGACGTGGCCCGGGTCCGCGAGCTGGCGGCGGCCGCGGGCTTCGGGCATATCCGGGCCGAGGACGTGACCCGGGTCGGCTCGGCGCGGACGCTGTACCGCTTCGACGCGCTGAAGGATCAGAGGTACTGATGGACCCCTGGACGGAGCCCAGCCACACCTTCGGGGCCGAGGTCATCGGCCAGATTCACCAGATGGCCGACGAGGGCCGGTACGAGATCCGCGGCTGGGGCGCCAAGCGGGCCCTGCCGACCTTCGACGACCTGACTTTCCTGACCGCGTCGCTGACCCGGTACCCGCTGGAGGGCTACCGGGAGAAGTGCGACACCACGACCGTGCTCGGCACCCGGCACGCCAGCCGCCCGCTGGAGCTGGCCATCCCGATCACGATCGCCGGGATGAGCTTCGGCGCGCTGTCCGCGCAGGCCAAGGAGGCGCTGGGCCGGGCGGCCACGGCCGCGGGCACCTCCACCACCACCGGCGACGGCGGGATGACGCCGGAGGAGCGCAAGGCATCCCGGCTGCTGGTCTACCAGTGCCTGCCGTCCCGCTACGGCTTCAACCTCGAGGACCTGCGCGCCGCCGACGCGATCGAGATCGTCATCGGCCAGGGCGCCAAGCCCGGCGGCGGCGGCATGCTGCTCGGCCAGAAGGTCAGCGAGCGGGTGGCCGGGATGCGCACCCTGCCGCCCGGCATCGACCAGCGGTCGGCCTCCCGGCACCCGGACTGGACCGGCCCGGACGACCTGCGCATCAAGATCGAGGAGCTGCGCGAGGCGACCGGGTGGGAGAAGCCGGTGTACGTCAAGCTCGGCGCGACCCGGGTGGAGCACGACGTCAAGCTGGCGGTGGCGTCCGGCGCGGACGTCGTGGTGGTGGACGGGATGCAGGGCGGGACCGGGGCCACCCAGACCGTGTTCATCGAGCACTCCGGCATCCCGACCATGCCCGCGGTGCGGCTGGCGGCCGAGGCGCTGCGCGACATCGGCATGCAGCACGAGGTCCAGCTGGTCGTCTCGGGCGGCATCCGCTCCGGCGCCGACGTGGCCAAGGCGCTGGCCCTGGGCGCGGACGCGGTCTCGATCGGGGTAGGCGCGCTGATCGCGCTGGGCTGCAACAAACCCGCCTACCGGCAGGGTGAGGCGGACGTGGACGCGACCGCGGACTACGCTGCGCTGGGTACCGTGCCCGGGCGCTGTCACCACTGCCACACCGGGATGTGCCCGGTAGGGGTGACCACCCAGGACCCGGGGCTGAGCGAGCGGCTCGACCCGGAAACCGGGGCCCGCTGGGTGACCAACTACCTCAAGGCGCTGACCATGGAGCTGACCTCGCTGGCGCGGGCGTGCGGCAAGTCCGACGTGCACCACCTGGAGCCCGACGACCTGGTCGCGCTCACGGTCGAGGCCGCCGCGATGGCCCGGGTACCGCTGGCCGGCACGAACTGGATCCCGGGCGGCCCGTACTGAGCTCACCGGAACCAGCCCGGGGCTCACCGGAACCAGCCCTGGCCCGGCTGGCGGACGCGCTCGAAAAGTACCTGCTGCCGCTGGTGCTGGTCACGGCGGCGATCGGGATCGCCTTGCCCGCGCCCGGACGGCGGGCCGAGGCCGCCGACGGCATCTTGATCGCGCTGGCGATCCTGGTGTTCTGCACCGGCACCTCGATGACGTTCGCCGAGATGGGCGCGGTCCGCACGGCCGGGCGGCGGCTGGCGGTGGTGCTCCCGGCCGCCACCATCGGGCTGCCCGTGCTGGCCTGGCTGGCCAGCCACCTGGCCAGCGGCGCCGCCGCCCGCGGCGGCATCTTGTCGGCCGGGGTGGCGCCGGCCGAGGTCGCCTCGGTCGCGCTGACCGGCCTGGCCGGCGGGGACGCGGTGCTGGCCGCGGGCCTGCTGGCCACGTCCACGGCGGCGACCGTGCTGCTGGCCGGGCCCATCCTGCGCCTAGCCGGGGCGCACTCCTCCGCTTCGCAGCTGTCCCTGCTGGTCACGCTGGCGCTGGTGGTGGCGCTGCCGCTGGCGGCGGGGTCGGCGCTGCGCTCGGTGGACCCTTACCACGGGCGGGAGCAGCCGCTGGCCCGGGTGATCGGCACCCTCAGCCTGCTGGTGCTGCTCTGGCTGGTCGCCAGCCAGATCCAGGTGCGGGCCAGCGAGGCCGGCATCGTGCTGGCGCTGGTGGCCTACCTGGCCGGGGCGGCGGGCCTGGGCGTCGTGCTGGCGCGCGGGACGCCGCCGGAACGGCGCACCGCCATCGTGCTGACCACCGGGATGCGGGACTTCGCGGTGGCGGCGGGCATCGCGGCTAGCGCGTTCGGGGCCGCGGCGGCGGCGCCGCTGGGGATCTACGGGCTGCTGGTGCTCATCTTCGGCTCGGCGGCGGCCTACCGGGCGGGCCGGACGGGACGGCGGGAGGGGGTGGCGGGGGCGTAGCAGGTGCCCCGTTCGGTGGAAAGGGTTTAGGTTCTTGCGGGCTGAGGCGCTGGTGATGTGGTCGTACATGGGTGGCGCGGGCCCCGGGGATCCGCCGGCCGGCTGATGTCTCAACGTCCCCGCGTTCTTAGGTTCGAGATGATCCTGTCGTTCCTGCCTTCTCGTTGCTGACCCGGGGTGCTGCCGTCCGGCGACGCTCAGCGCCGGCTGGGGGCGACCATCTTCGCCAGCGGCGTCTCCCGGGTCGTCGCCGCGGACATCGAGCGCAGCGGCAGCCACCGCGTGGCCGACCTGCTGACCGGCACGGCCATCCCGGTCGTGATCATCAGCTACATGCTGAAGTTCACCAAGGCCTGCTCCGAGCGTGTCACCCACGCCGAAGCCAGCGCCGCCGCCACCCCCTGATACTGGTCGCCGGGTTCACCCTGATACTGGTCACTGAGTTCACCGGTCACTGAGGAGGAACACCAAGCCGTGCAGATCATCAGGTACGCGGGCCCGGACGGGGTCCGGGTCGGGGTCACGGGTGAGGCGGGCCCGCGGGTGCTGCCCGTCGCGTCGATCGCCGAGCTGCTCAGCATGCCGCTGGACCGGATGCGGTCGGTGGTCGAGGCGGCCGGCGAGCTTGCTGGCGGGCCTGTTGAGGGGCCGGCTCGCGGGGCGGCTCGCGGACCGCTGCGGGCGCTGCCGCCGGTCGACGGGCTGACCGAGGTGTGGGCGTGCGGCGTCACCTACGAGCGGTCCAGCGACGCCCGCCAGGAGGAGAGCGACGTCGCCGACGTGTACGCCCGGGTCTACACCGCGGACCGGCCCGAGCTGTTCTTCAAGAGCCCGGCCTGGCGGGTCTGCGGAGACGGCGAGCCGATCGGGATCCGGCCGGACTCGCAGATCAGCGTGCCCGAGCCCGAGCTCGCCCTGGTCTGCAACGCCGCCGCCGAGATCGTCGGCGTGACGATCTGCGACGACGTCTCGTCGCGCGACATCGAGGGGCAGAACCCGCTGTACCTGCCGCAGGCGAAGATCTACGCCGGAGCCTGCGCCATCGGGCCCGGCATCACCCCGGTGTGGGAACTGGACGACCTCGGTGCGCTGGCTATTACCGTCGCGGTCCGCCGGGGCGGCGCGGTCGTGTGGTCCGGTTCGACGTCTACCGGGCAGCTGCACCGGGAACTGGCGGAGCTGGTGGAGTACCTGTTCCGGTCGTCCG
>JAJKHX010000037.1 GCA_021154785.1 Nocardiopsis sp. | reverse complement strand
CGTGGTGCAGCCGGATCATCTCCGACAGCGTCTGCTCGGCGGTCTGCCGCGGGTCCAGGCTGGTGTACGGATCCTGGAACACGATCTGGACCTCACGCCCCCGGCGTCGCCGGTCCCGGGCGGCGCGGGCCGGCCGGGACCGGTCGTTTCCGCAGGCGGTGATCGTGCCGCCGGTCGGGCTCTCGAGCCCGACGATCATCCGGGCGATGGTGGTCTTGCCCGAACCGGACTCCCCTACGATCGCCAGCGAGCCCGCTGCCTGGACCGTAAAGGTCACGTCGTCGACCGCGACGAGGTCGCCGAACTCCTTGCGCAGGCCAGCCACCTCCAGGACCGGCCCGGACCGCTGGCCGGCCCCGGTAGCAGGTACCGGGCCGCGTACCGTCGCGTCAGGCATCGGCGGCCTCCGGTTCGGCGAGTTTGCCGCGCAGTTCACTTGCTCGCAGGCACCGGGACAGGCCCCCGTCGAGCTCGGCCATCCCGGGCGCGGTCTCGCGGCAGGCGTCCTGGGCGTAGGCACAGCGCGGCGCGAAGGCGCACTGGCCGTCCGGCGCCTCGAAGGCCGACAGCGGACGGCCGGGGATGGCCCGCAGCCGCGGCGCGACCCGGGTGATGTCCGGCCGGGCGGCGGCCAGCGCCGCCGTGTACGGGTGCAGCGGATCGTCGTGCAGCCGGGCCGAGGCGCGGACCTCCACGATCTGCCCGGCGTACATCACCGCCGTCCGGTCGCAGATCGCGGCGGCGAGTTCCAGGTCGTGGGTGATGAACAGCATGCCCAGGTGCAGCTCCCGGCGCAGGTCGTCCAGGATGGCCATGACCTCGGCCTGGGTGGTCACGTCCAGCGCGGTGGTCGGCTCGTCGGCCAGCAGCAGCCGCGGCCCGGTGAGCAGCGCGGCGGCGATCATCACGCGCTGGAGCAGCCCGCCGGAGAGCTGGTGCGGGTACTGGCGCAGGCGGCGCTCGCCGTCCTCGATCCCGACCTGGGCCAGCATCTCGACGGCCCGGCGGGCCGCCTCGGCGGGCCGGACGCCCAGGTTGGTGCGCAGCGCCTCGGTCATGAAGTCGCCGATCCGGCGGACCGGGTTGATGTGCGCGCGCGGGTCCTGGAAGATCATCGCGACCTGGCTGCGGTAGCGGCGCAGGTCGCTCCCGGTCAGCGCGGCGACGTCCCCGCCCTGGAAGCGGATCGCCCCCTCGGCCGCCGCGCCCTCCGGCAGCAGGCGGCCGATGGCCCGGGCCGTCATCGACTTGCCGGAACCGGACTCGCCGACCAGGCCGACCGCCTCGCCCGGGCCGATCCGCAGTGAGACGTCGCGGAGCACGGGCCGCGACCGCCCTTCCACCCGCAGCCGCACGGTCAGGTGGTCGACCTCGAGCAGCGTCCCGCTCTCCGGCCCGGCCGCGGGCCCTGGTGCCGGTCCTGGGCCGGTCACCGGTCCACCTCCGCGAACAGGCGCTCGCCGAGCACGTTGAACGCGACCACCACGACCACGATGCAGATCCCGGCGGCCAGCGCGGGCAGCGGGTAGCCCTGCTGGATCCCGGTCTGGTTCTCCGCGATCATCACGCCCCAGTCCGGGTTGGGCGGCTGCACGCCGAGGCCGAGGAACGAGATGGCGGCCAGGTCCACCATGGCCCAGCCGAACATGATGGTCGCCTGCGCGATGATCAGCGGCAGCATGTTCGGCACCAGGTGACGCAGGCAGATCCCGGGGGCGGAGACGCCCTGCACCTCCAGTGCCGCCACGTAGGGCTGGCCGCGTTCCTTCAGCGCCGCCCCGCGCAGCACCCGGGCGACGTAGGGCGTGTAGGCCACGGCCAGCGCGATCGCCGCGGCCAGCAGGCCCGCCCCGAACACCGCCGCGGCCAGCACGGCCAGCAGGATGCCGGGGAACGCGAACAGGATGTCAAGGCCGGAGGAGATCACCGCGTCGGCCGCACCGCGGCGCCAGGCCGCGACGACCGCGAGCAGCGCGCCGGCCGTCATGGCGAGGATCACCACGGCCAGCGGGCCGAGCATCGAGGTCGTTGCGCCGGCCAGCAGCCGGGACAGCACGTCGCGGCCCTGGCCGTCGAAGCCGAGCAGGTGACCGCCGACCGGGCCGACCCAGGCCAGCGACAGGTTGGTCAGCACCGGGCTGTACGGGGCGAGCAGCGAGCCGAACAGCGCGGCGAACATGGCGATCACGATCACGCCCGCCGACGCCAGGCCGGCCGGCCCGGTCGCGCGCAGCCGGCCCAGGACGCCGGTGCCCGGGGGGCGCACGTCGGCGTCCGCGATCAGCGCCGCCGCGCCCATGGCCTCGCTCACTGGGCCCTGCTTCCCAACGTGACCCGCGGGTCGAGCACCGCGTACAGCAGGTCGACGATGAGGTTGACCACCACGAACGCAGTCACCAGCACCAGCGAGATGCCCTGGACCACGGCCAGGTCCTTGGACTCGGCCGCCTGTACCAGGTAGGCGCCCAGGCCGTTTAGGCTGAACGCCGTCTCGATCACCGCGTCGAGCGCGATCAGCGAGGCGATCGTGATGCCGGTGATCGTGGTGATGGGGATCGCGGCGTTGCGCAGGACGTGCCGCCGGATCAGCAGCCGGGCCGGGATGCCCCGGCTGACCGCGGTCTGCACGTGCTCACGGCCGGACTCGGTGCGGACCGCGGCCCGGGTCACCCGGGCCACGATGGCCAGCGACGAGATCGCCAGGGCCACCGCGGGCAGGGTGAGGTGCTGCAGGTTGCCGACGAACCCGGTGCCGTTGCCGAGGGCCGGGAACCAGCCCAGGTCCACCGCGAACACCAGGATCAGCACGATCGCGGCGACGAACCCCGGGATGGCCGCCGAGATCGCGGTGAGCAGCAGCGTGCCGGTGTCGACCAGGCCGCGCCGCAGCCCGGACAGGACGCCCAGGCCGATGCCGAAGATCACGATCAGCACCGAGGCGTAGGCGACCAGGCCGGCGGTGGTCCAGATCCTGGACGCGATCAGGGTCGAGACGTTCTCCCGCAGCGTGATCGATATCCCCAGGTTCCCGTGCAGGGCCCCGCTCAGCCAGTACCAGTACTGCACGAAGAACGGGTCGTTCAGGTGGTAGCGCTGCTCCAGCACGGCCAGCGAGGCGGCCGGCAGCGACCGCCCGCCGGACAGCGCCGCGACCGGGTTCCCCGGCGCGGCGTACAGCGCCGCGAAGATCACGAAGCTGGCCACCAGCAGGCTGGCGAGGAGCATCGCCAGCCTGCGGGCCAGGAACCGTCCGAGCATCGCCGCGCCCGCTCAGCCGGTTCCGCCGAGGCTGTCCGCCCAGGGCGCGAACATGTACGCGAACGAGGCGACCGCGCCGGTCAGGTTCTTGCTCGTGATCAGCACGCTGACCGGCTGCACGTTCGGGATCCACGGCAGGTTCTTGACCGCCAGCTGCTCCGCCTGCGCGACCAGCGCGGCCCGCTGGCCCGGGTCGGCGGTGCCGCGGGCCTGCTCGAGCAGCGCCGTCGTCTTCGGGTCGTTGTAGTTGTCGTAGTTCTGCGAGCCGCCGGGCAGGACGATCGTGGACAGCAGCGCGGCCGGGTCCGCGTAGTCGCCGTAGTTGATGGTCAGGAAGCCGTCGACGCCCGCCCGGGCCTTGGGGTCGGTGAAGAAGTTGATGTAGTTCTGCGCCGAGACCGAGTGGAGCTTGGCCTTCAGCCCGATCGCCTGCGCGGCTGAGGAGTACGCGCCGGCCACGGCGGCGATGTCGGACAGCTGGCTGGACATGCCGATGGTGATCGTCTTCCCGGTCGCGCCCGCCTGGCTGACGAGCTTCTTCGCCTGGGCGAGGTTCTGGGTCAGGACCGGCGAGCTGTCGTACGCCTTGGCGAAGACCTGGCCGCCGTAGCCGAACGTGCCGGGGTTGGCGATCCAGCGCGGCAGCAGCGCGGCGCCCTTGTAGACCGAGTTGATGATCGACTGCCGGTTCACCGCGAGCGACAGGGCCTGGCGGACCTTCACGCTGCCGAGGACACCCTTGAAGTTCGACACGATGAACAGGTCGCTGGACCAGCCAGGACCCTGGGTGACGCGGACCGCCTTGCTGGCCCGCAGCTGGTTCAGGGTGGACAGGCCGCCGGGATAGGCTCCGTTGATCGCGCCGGTGAGCAGGCCCGAGGTGAGCGTGTTGTTGTCCGGTACGCCCTTGAGCGTGATCTGCTGCACCTGCGGGCGGACCGCGGTGTTCCAGTAGTGCGGGTTGCGCACGGCGACGACCCCGACCCCCGGCGTCCACGACTTGAGCATGTACGGGCCGGAGCACATGATCTTCCCGGCGGGCGTGCCGTAGTTCTTGCCCTGCTGCTGCGCGACGCTCTTCTCGATGACGATGCCCGGCATCGACGCGAGCTCGCCGTCCAGCCAGTAGTCCGGCTGCTTCAGCGTGATCGTGACCTGGTTCGAGCCGGTGGCGGCGATCGACTTCACCCGCTGGAAGACCAGCGGGTAGAAACCGCCGAGCTTGGCGTCGGCCGCCCGGTTCAGGCTGTACACCACGTCGGCCGGGGTCACCGGGTGGCCGTCCCAGAACTTCACTCCCGGCCGGAGGGTGTACACCGCCGTGGTCGAGCTGGGGTGCGTGACCGTGGCCAGGCCCGGCTGGAGGGCGCCGCTCGGCGACTGCCGCAGCAGCGACTCGCACATCAGCGAGTCCGCCGTGTTCTCCGGGTAGTCGAAGGCGAAGATTGGGTCGAGCGAGTTGACGTCCCGGTAGACCGCCCAGACGACCGACGCGACCGGCTTGGTGCCGGCCGCGGTGGTAGCGGTCAGGCCCTTGGTCGGGGAGACGTTGCCGGCCGTCGAGCCCGCGCTGCCCGCCGACCGGCCGCACGCGGCCAGGGCCAGCGCGAGCACCGCGGCGGCGATCGGAACCCATCTTCGTGGTCGGGTCATTGGTTCCTCCTTGGGAGAATGGGTGTCCCCCGGAAAGCCCTGGAGCTATGCCGCCTCGAAGACGGCCTGGCCGCGGACCCAGGTAGCGGTGACCGCGGCGGTGCCGATCTCGGTGGCGGGCAGGTGGCCGAGGTCGGCGTCCACGATGGCGAAGTCGGCGTCGAGCCCGGGCCGCACCGACCCGGTGACGTCCTCCAGGCCGTTGACCCGGGCGCTGCCCGAGGTGTAGGCGGCCAGGAAGGACGGCAGGTCAAGCGCCTGCCCGGGCAGGAACGGGTCACTGGTCCCGGGGCCGGGCGCGGCTCCGGCCGGGGCCGCGCGGTTGACCGCGACGTGCGCGGCCCACAGGGGGTTCGGGCTGCTCACCGACCAGTCGCTGCCGGCGGCCAGTTCGGCCCCGGCGGCCTGCAGGGAGCGGAAGGGGTACTGCCAGCCGGCCCGGCGCTCCCCCAGGAACGGGATCGTCAGCACGTCCATCTGCGGCTCGTGCGTGGCCCACAGGGCCTGCATGTTGGCCGTCGCCGACAGGGCCGCGAACCGGGGGATGTCGTCCGGGTGCACGACCTGGATGTGGGCCAGGTGATGCCGCCGGCCGCTGGCGCCGTTCGCGGTCCTGGCCGCCTCGATCGCGTCCAGGGCGTTGCGCACCGCGCGGTCCCCGAGGGCGTGGAAGTGGACCTGGAATCCCTCGCGGTCCAGGGCGGTCACGAAGCGGGGCAGTTCGGCCGGGTCGATGAAATCGAGCCCGGTGTGCTCGGTCGCGCATCCGTCCGCGTCCAGGTAGGGCTCGAGCATCGCGGCGGTGTGCGTCTCGGCCACCCCATCGAGCATCATCTTGACGCTGGTGGCGCGGAACCGTCCCGCCTGCCCGTCGGCCCGCCGCCGCAGCAGGCCAGGGAGCTGGTCCAGGCCGCGGTCCCGTTCCCACCACAGCGCTCCGACCACGTTGACCAGCAGCCGCCCGGCGCCCGCGGCCCGCAGGTAGGCGGGCAGGTTGTCCCGCTCGCCCGGGTCGCTGCCGATGATGGCGTCCTGCCAGCCGGTGATGCCCAGGGACAGCAGGTAGTCCTGGGCGGCGGCGAGCGCGGCGTCCATGTCCTCGTCGGTGGTCTCCGGCAGCAGCCTGGACACCAGGTTCGCGGCGCCCTCCTGCAGCGCGCCGGTCGGCTCGCCGCTGGCGTCGCGTTCGATCCGGCCATCGGCGGGATCGGGTGTCGAGGCGTCGATCCCGGCCAGCCGCAGCGCGGCGGTGTTCACCCAGGCACCGTGCCCGTCCCGGTTGGGGAAGAACGCGGGCCGGCCGCCGGTGACGGCGTCCAGCGGCTCGCGGCTGGGCAGGCCGCCGGGGAAGGCCTCCATCGACCACCCGCCGCCGGTGATCCACTCCAGGTCCGGGTGGGCGGTGGCGTAGCCGTCGATGATGGCCTGGTAGTCCGCGGCGGTCGCGCCGTCCCGCAGGTCGCAGCGGCGTAGCTGCCCCCCCGCGTACACCGGGTGCACGTGGGCGTCGATGAAGCCCGGCAGCAGCGTCCCGCCGCCCAGGTCGACCAGGCTGACCCCGGCCAGGGCGAGCCTGCCGCCGCCCCCGGCGGAGGGGGCGACCTCCCCGGCCGGCCCGACCGCGGTGATGGTCCCGCCCCGCACCCGGACACAGGTCCCCGGCGGCAGGAAGGCCTGGCCGTCGAAGACAGTCCCGTTGTGGAAGATGATCTCTTCGTCAGTGATCGACACCGCCACCTCCGGAGAGCCAGGGGGCTCTTCTGGCGAAACTCAATCACTGGCCTATGGCTATGTCAATGTCTGTGACAAAATCTATGACAGTCACTTTCCCCTGCTCAGGGCGATCGCGGCCGGAGGACCTCTCCGTTTCCTGGAACTGGATGACGATGGACACGACCCCTACGCCGCCGCAGGCGCGCGGCCGCCGCGGCGGCCTCAGGCGGGGATTCCTGACGGCCGGGCGGATCGTCGAGGAGAGCCTGCGGCTGCTGGACGCCGGCGGCGTCACGGGATTCAGCATGCCCAAGCTCGGCCGGGCCCTCGGCGCCGACCCGACGGCGGTCTACCGTCACTTCGCCAGCAAGGATGACCTGATCCTGGCCATCGCGGACCGGCTCATCGCCGAGGCCATGGAGGACCTCAAGCCGGACGCGTGCTGGGTGGAGACGCTGATCGACGCCACCAGGCGGCTGCGGCGCACCTACCGCGCCCACCCGGCGGCCGCCTCCTTGTCGTCGTACCGCACCACGCAGCGCCCGGCCGAGATCCGGGCCGTGGATGTCCTGCTCGACGCGGTGCTCCAGGCCGGGTTCGAGGGGTTCCAGGCGGCCGTGGTCTACCGGTCGCTCGGTGATTTCGCCCTGGCCTGGTGCGGCGGCGAGGCCGCCCTGCTGGCCCTGCCCGAGCCCCTGGAGACGGCTGACCGGGCCGCCTGGACCCGGACTTACCGGGCCGTCGAGCGAGCCGAGTACCCGCACATCTGGCAGGTCAGGGATGAGCTCCCGCTGGTGACCGACGACGACATCTTCGAAAGCATCCTGGCGATGGTGATCGCCGGGCTGTGCCAGCGCGCGCCTAGGCCCTGCATCTGCTCCCGGCACCCGGGCAGCGTTCGCTAGGGGCTGCGGGCACCGGAGCCAGGACCGTTCGGGCCGGCGGCGGCGCAGGAACACACCCTGCCCGCTCAACGGGGACGGTAGCGTGGGAGCGCGTTCACTGCGCGAGGCCGCAGCGGACGCTCAGCCACTGCTCGGGATGTCGGCGGGCACGCGAGGCCGTCCGAGCCAGCCTCCGGTGGCCCATGATCATCACGCCCAGCCCGGCGGTGCCGTTCCGGCACCTGCAGCGGCTCACCGACAGCGTCGGCGTGCTCGAGCACGCTCACGGGACCGTACCGCGGTACGAGCACGGCTACCGGGTCGACGACGTCGCCCACGGCCTGGTGGTGGTGTGCCGGGAACCGTCGCCGTCCGCCGAGCTCATCACCCTGGGCCGCCGCTACCTCTACTTTCTCGCGCAGGCGCAGGCGGCCGACGGGAAGTTCCGTAACCGCCTCGGCGACGACCGCCGGTGGCGCGGCCAGCCGGAGGCGCGGGACGCCTGGGGCCGGGCGCTGTGGGCCCTGGGCACCGCCGCGGCCCGCGGTCCCACCGCGGGGATCCGCGCGGAGGCCCGCACCAGGTTCGACGCGAGCGCGCGCGTCGTTTCCCCGCTCCCGCACGCCATCGCGTTCGCCGCTCTGGGGGCGGCCGAGGTACTGCGGCAGTGGCCGGGCGATCCCGGCGCGCTGTCGCTGCTCGCCCGGGCCGGCACCGTCATCGGCGAGCCGGCCGCCGACGCCGCGTGGCCATGGCCGGTCCCCCGGCTCAGTCACGCGAACGCGGCCATCGCCGAGGCCGTCATCGTGGCCGGAGACCAGCTCGGTCGCGACGAGCTGCTGCGGACCGGCCTGCGCATGCTCGACTGGCTGCTGGCCGGCGAGACCAGCAACGGCCATCTGTCGGTGGTGCCGGCCGCGGGCTGGGGTCCCGGCGAGGACCGTCCCGGTTTCGACCAGCATCCGGGCCAGGTGGCGGCGCTGGCCGACGCCTGCGTGCGCGCGGCGGCGGTGACCGGCGACAGTACCTGGCTGTCGGGCGCGGAACTGGCGGTGGCGTGGCTCCACGGCAGCAACGACGCCGGCGTCGTGATGCTCGATCAGAAAACCGGCGGCTGCAGCGATGCCCTCAGCCGCACCGGCCGCAGCCGTAACCAGGGCGCCGAGGCGACCCTGGCGATGATTTCCGTACTCCAGCAAGCCCGCCGGGCGAGCCTGTCCGCGGCTCGGTGACCGGCCGGCCGCCCAATGGTGTTAAATGAAGCTGGTTGTTGTCGAAGTTCGTGTCCGTGTCACAGCGCCTGCGAAACTCTGACCGCGGGCGCCGTCCATTCCCAGGCCTGGCCTCGGAAGTACAGGCGGTCGCTACAGCCCGGTACGCACGCCCGTGCATGCCGATATCGCCTTTACAGGAGAGCAAGTGGCTCAGGGAACAGTGAAGTGGTTTAACGCGGACAAGGGCTACGGATTCATCGCCCCCGACGACGGCACGCCGGACGTCTTCGTCCACCACTCCGCCATCGAGGCTGAGGGTTTCCGCAGCCTCCAGGACAACCAGCGGGTCGAGTACACCGCCTCCCGGGGCGCCAAGGGCCCGCAGGCGGAGCAGGTCCGCCCGATCTGAAACCCCGCCGTACTGAGCCCGGGGCGGGCTCGCTTGCCGACCCGCCCCGGGCTCAGCGGCGTCAGAGCTTAGCCAGCTTCGCGCACGGTGTCGTGATCCGCACCCGGCGCGCGCCGAAATCGATGATCAGGCTCTCGTCGGCCTCAACGCTCACGACCCGGCCGAGGCCGTACTTGTCGTGTGTTACCTGGTCCTGCGCCGCGAACTGCTCGGCGGGCAGAGCCTCGGGTGCCCTGAAGGGACTAGTGGGCAGGTGACGCCGGGTCGCGGCGCGGGCAGGCTTCATCATTACCAGTATGCGCCTCTGGCGCTCGCCGCGCCCACATCACGGTCCGAGTGCCTCTGGGGTGCCTGCTAGCGGCGCCCGCGAGAGCCGCGGAAGCTCCCGGACGCGGCCGCCGCACCACGGCCGGTGGCCGGGGCGTCCCCCGGGTTCGGGACCGGGGCCAGCCTGGTCACCGGGGCGACCCGGGTGACCGGGGGACCCGCGATCGAGCGCACCACGGCCGAGGCCGGACCGGCGGTGACGGCCTGCGGGGTAACGCCCGCCTTGCGCATCAGGACCCGGACCTCGGCGGTCTGGGCCGCGGTCTGCACGGTGACAACCGCCCCGTCGGCGCCGCCGCGCGCGGTCCGGCCCGACCGGTGCACGTAGGCCTTGTGCTCGGTCGGGGGGTCGGCGTGAATCACCAGGTCGATACCGTCCACGTGGATACCGCGGGCGGCGACGTCGGTCGCTACCAGGACGCGCGTCGCACCGGCGGTGAACGCGGCCAGGTTACGGCTGCGATCGCCCTGGGTCAGGTTGCTGTGGAGTTCGGCCGCGGGCACCCCGGCCCGGGTCAGCTGGCGGGCGAGCTGCTGCGCACCGTGCTTGGTCCGGGTGAAGATCAGTACCCGCTTGTCGCCGCCGGCCAGGGCGGCGACAACCGCCACCCGGTCGGCCGCCGTGACGGTCAGCAGGTGGTGGATGATCTGGGCCGGCGGGGAGGCGCCGTCGACGGAGTGCCGGGCCGGGCGGTTCAGGAAACGCCGCGCGAGGACGTCCACCGCCCGGTCCAGGGTGGCGGAGAACAGCAGTCGCTGCCCTTCCGGCGCAGTGGCGTCAAGCAGCCGCCGTACGATCGGCAGGAACCCCAGGTCGGCCATGTGGTCCGCTTCGTCGACCACGCTGACCTCGACATCGCCGAGGTGGCAGTGATCCTGCTCGATGAGGTCGGCCAGCCGCCCGGGGCAGGCCACGACGATATCGGCCCGGTCGCGCAGGGCCGCCACCTGCGGGCCCTGCGGGGTACCGCCGAAAACGGCGGCGACGCTCAGCCCCATGGCCTGCGCCAGCGGCGCCAGCACCGCGACGACCTGGGTGGCCAGCTCACGGGTGGGCACCAGCACCAGGCCGCGCGGGCGGCACGCCATCGTGTAGCCGTCGGCCAGCCGGGCCACCAGGGGAATGCCGAACCCGAGCGTCTTGCCCGACCCGGTCTGGGCCCGGCCGAGAATGTCGAGGCCGGCCAGCGCATCGGGCAGCACCGCCGCCTGCACGGGAAATGGCACCGTAATGCCGTTTCCGGCCAGCGCGGCTACCAGCGGGGCCGGGACGCCGAGATCAGCGAAAGTGGCCGGGCCGACGGGCATCGGGACGGATTTTTCTGCGGGCAGGACTGACAAAGATGATCTCCAGGACTTGTGTGGTCGCATTGCCGAAGGCGCCACATCCGTGGAAACCAATTCGCTCACCGAGCGACAGACGACCGGCGCGCCCCGATGGCGGCGCCTCAGCGCGCATTGCGTGCTTGAGCCCACATTAGCGCACGCCGTCCCCGGGTGATAACGGTGCCGGGGCACGCACCAGGCTCGTTCGGCCTCATGGTTTTGATGGTTTTCCGCGGCTCGCTCAGCCGGGCCGGCCGTGGACGGCGGGCCGGTACGGGCCGGACGGAAGGAGCCGGCGCAGCTCGGTGGCGGTCGCGGCGACGGCCGGCGAGTGGGTGAGCGGGTGACGCAGCAGGCTGGCCAGCAGCGACCGGGCCGCTTCCCTGAGATCGCCGCGGTTGGCGCCGGCGTGCGCACGGGCCAGCGCGGAAAGGGGACGGGTGAGCCGGCGGTCGGGATCGGCGTCGCGCCACGCGTCCGCGTGAGCGAGCAGGGCGGTGACCGCCTCGTGCACGTCGTCATCGCCGGCCCCGGCCGGCTGCTGCCACTGTCGCCCGGGGTCAGCTG
>JAJKHX010000036.1 GCA_021154785.1 Nocardiopsis sp. | reverse complement strand
GGACCCGCGGATCAGCCGCCGGGCGACGGGGAACGCGATCAGCAGGCTGAGCGCCACCGAGATGACCGCGGCCAGCACCGAGTACAGGATCGTGTTGAGCACCTGCGGGCCGAGGTCGCCCTGGGTCCAGGCGGCGCTGTAGTTGGAGAACGTCGGCGCGGCCGGCGGGCTCAGCGGGCTCCGGATGAAGTGCCCCTGCGACTCGAAGGAGATCATCACCACGTACGCGATCGGGATCGCGAACAGCAGCGCGATCAGGATCCCGGTAGTGATCCGCCAGGTCCGGCGCGGATTGCGCAGCTGGAAGCCGGGGCGGGGCGGGGCGCTGCGCGGCTGGGCCGGACGGGTCGCGTAGCCGGTGCTGCTCACGCCAGGAGCCTCCGCTCTCGGTGCTGGAGGAAGGCCACCAGCGGCAGCGCCACCAGGATGGCCAGGAGCAGCAGGATCACGCTCATCGAAGCGCCCAGGCCCAGGTCGGCCGTGTTGCCGAAGGCGGTGTTGAAGGCCAGGATGCCCAGGGTGTTGGTGCCGAACTGCCCGTCGGTCAGGATGTAGATCAGGTTGTACGTGGTCAGCGACCCGATCACCGCGAACGTGACGTTGACGGTGACCACCGCGGCCATCAGCGGCCAGGTCAGCCGCCGGAACCGCTGCCAGCCGGTGACCCCGTCTATCGCGGCCGCCTCGAAGATCTCCGGCGGGATCGCCTTCAGCCCGCCGATGAACACGACCATGGTGAAGCCCAGGTTCTGCCACACCTGGGCCAGGATCGTCAGCGGCATGGCCCAGGTATCGGAGCCGAAGAAGGCCGAATGGATGCCGGCGTGGCCGAGGATGGCCTGGACCGGCCCGGACTGCGGGTCGAACATCAGCAGCCAGACGATGCCGACCACGGTGACGCCGAGGACGATGGGCAGGAAGGCCAGGATGCGCAGCAGTGTCGCGGTCCGGCCGGTGCCCTGGAGCCGGTGGGCCAGCGCCAGGGCGACGGCGTTCTGCACCACGGTGACGCCGACCACGAAGTACAGCGTGTCACCCAGGCTGGCGACGAAGCCGGGCCACTGGGTGGTGAACAGCGTCGTGTAGTTGTCCAGCCCGGTGAACGAGGTGGACGCCCCGGCCAGGCCGGAGTAGTCGGTCAGCGAGATGGCGATGTTGGCCACCGCCGGGGCGATCCCGAACAGCAGGAAGAAGGCCAGCCCGATGGCCACGCCGCCCCACATGACCAGCCGCGACGGGCGGGACAGCAGGCGGACGTTGCTCGGTTTTCCCGACCTCCGGGCCATAGGCGCTCCTCCGTGACGGCGGGCAGAGGTTTCGTCCCCGGCCCAGGGCGGTAGCCCCGGGCCGGGGAATTATTACCGGCGGATCAGCCCGTCTTCCAGTCCGACTGGTACATGGCCACCGCTTGCTGCGGGGTCTTCGAGCCGGCCATCACCGACTCCTGCAGCAGCGGCCACTGGGTAGCGGTGTCCCAGTAACCCTGGTCGGCCGACAGGGCCGGCAGCACGTCGCCGGGGTTGAAGCCCTGGCCGAACAGCGGGCCGAGCACCTTGGAGCTGAAGCTCGAGTACGGGCCGCCGGACTTCATGATCGGCGAGATGCCGGTCATGTTGACGTACTGCTTGTAGATGGCCGGGCTGGTGAAGAACGCCATCCACTTCATGGCCAGCGCCTTGTCCGGGGCCTTGTTCAGCACCTCGAAGGTCAGGTCCTGGTTGGCGACCGGCTGGTTAGCGGCCGGGTCGTTGCTGCCCGGCAGGGCGAAGCTGCCGACCTGCATGGTCGGGTTGGCCTTCTGCACGCTGGTCAGGTCCCAGGAGCCGTCGAGCAGCATCGGCGCCTTATCCTGGGCGAACGCGTTGGGCATGTCCTGCCAGGCGGCACCGGTGTAGGACGGCTCCAGGTACTTGGCGAGCTGCTGCTCACGCTGGAGAACCTGGATCATCTCCGGGCTGTTCCACTTCAGGTCGCCCTTCTCCAGGGCCTGGGCCAGGGTCTCACCGCTCGCCTTGGGCGCCCACAGCGAGTTCATGAACGGCTCGGCGATGAACCGGGTCACGTACACGCTGGCGCCACTGCCGAGGCCGAGCCACAGCGGGCTGCTGACGCCCTTGGACTTCAGCGTGTTCATCAAGGTGATGAACTCGTCCCAGGTCTTCGGCGGGGTCACGCCGTACTTGGTGAAGTCCGCCTTGTTGTAGAACACCAGCTCCTGGTAGACGCCGGAGAGCAGGCCGACCAGCTTGCCGTTGTAGGTCTCGGCCTTGACGGCGGTGTCGTTCAGGTTCTTGGCCCAGGGCTGAGTGCTCAGGTCGGCGAAGACGTTGTTGGTCGACCAGAACTGCGTCGGCGTCTCGGACTTGCGGGTCGGGTTCAGCGGCAGCGGCTGGAGCTGGTCCACCGTGGTGACGATGTCCGCGCTGCTGGAGTTGACCGACGTCTGCAGCAGGTTGGCGTACCCGGTGGCCACGTTGACCGCCGTCTGCAGCTGGACATGGATCTTGGGGTACTTGGCCTCGAATTCCTTGTTGATGGCGGTCAGGGCGGAGACGGCCGGCGGGTTCACCCAGGTGATGATCTTGAGGGTGCCGCTGTCGGCGTTGCCGCCGCTGCCGCTGCTGCCGCCGCTGCCGCTGGAGCTGCAGCCGGCCAGCGCGGCGGCGCCGAGCGTGGTGACGGCTGCGATTCCCGCCAGCGCTCGCCGGCGTCTGGACCGGCCGAGGGTTCTGCTCAGCTGCATGAGCGTGACCTTTCTGCGAGGGATGGCGGTGAGCCTAAGCCACGTGTGAACCGATGGTCAATACCACTGGTAAAAATGCAACGCGGCCGTCATCTTAGAACGGGAACAGCGTGGCCGAGGCCGCGTCGGTGAGCGGGGCCCCGTACTCCGACACCTCGAACCCTTCGGCGTGCTGAACGGACGCCCCGGCCTCCGCGCCGTACCGGGCCACCAGGGCCGCGCGGTACCGGCCGGCTACCTCGCGGGCGGCCGCGGCCACCCGCTGGTTCGCGTAGGCCTGCCGCCCGGCCCGGTCGCCCGGCATCTCGTCGGCGTAGCCGCCGATCCACGGCAGCCACTCCAGCACCTGGGACTCGTGCGCGCGCACGGCGGCGAGCTTGGCCTCCAGCACCGGGTCGATGCTGACCACCACGTCGGGCCGCAGCGGCTCGGGCCGGGTGAAGCGGTCGTCCATGAACAACACGACCGGGTCGCGGTCGGGGACCGGTACCAGCGGGACGATGTTCGGCACCTTGAGCAGGTAGCAGGCGTCCTGGACGAGCACCCCGGTGTAGCGGTGGTCGGGGTGATAGTCGCTGGTCCGGGGGCAGACGATGACGTCCGGCGCGAACAGCCGGATTTCCCGGATCACCCGGAACCGGTTCTCCAGCGTCGGCATCAGCATCCCGTCGGTGTTGTCCAGGATCACCGAGTCGGCGCCGGCCGCCCGCGCGCCGGCCGCGGCTTCGGCGCGGCGCCGCCGGACCAGCGGCTCCCCCGCCAGCTCGTGGTGCCCGGCGCTGCCGTCGGTCAGCGCGACAAAGCGCGCCTGGCCGCCGGCCCGGGTCCACAGCGCGGCCAGGCCGCCGGACTTGATCTCGCAGTCGTCCGGGTGGGCGCCGAAGCACAGCAGGCGGGGACTGCGGTCCTGCTCAGGTTCCATGTCCGCTCCTCGTCTGGTCGAGAGTCCTGGAATCGTCAGTACTGATCAAAGAGGTCCCGAACGGGGCAGGCAAACGCCCGCCCCGGCTCCCCTCGTCAGGCCGGGTGGCCGACGTGGGCCGGGTGGCCAGGGCGAGCGCCACCATGGCCAGCCCGGCCAGCGAGAAGCCGCCCCGCGGGCTGACGGTGGATACCAGCGCGATGAGCAGGCCGGTCACCGGGTAGCTGCCGGGCAGCGCCATCGTCCAGATGCCCGAGATCCGGCCCCGCAGCCGCGGCTCCGAACGCAGCAGGACCAGCGTGCTGGCCGCCGCGATCAGCCAGATGGACAGGAAGCCGGCCAGGGCCAGGCCCACGAAGGCCCCGGCCGTCACCGGGCTCAGCGCGGTGGCCACCACGGCCAGCCCGGTGAGCAGGGTCAGGATGCGCAGGCGGCGGCCGTCCGGCTCCCGGCCGGCGCCGGCGGCCACCAGGGCGCCGGGCAGCGCGCCGAGGCCGAACGCCGCCATCAGCGCGCCGTAGCCGCCGCCGCCCAGGTGCAGGGTGCGGCTGGCGAACGGGGGCGCGGACACGCTCAGGTCGAACAGCATGGCGCCGGCCAGCGCGATCAGGACGCAGAACCGGATCTCGGGATGATGGCGGACCAGCCGCAGGCCCTCGCGCAGCCCGGATCCCAGCTGCCCCCGCGCGGGCGCCGGTAGTCCCCCGGCCTGGGCGTCCGGCTTGAAGAACCACAGCATCCACAGCATGGGCAGGTAGGACGCCGCGTTGAAGGCGAAGCACGGCGCGGTCCCCACGGCCGCGAGCAGGATCGCGCCGGCGGCCGGGCCGAGCACGCGGGCCGCGTTGATGACCACCTCGAACAGTCCGACGGCGCTGGCCAGCCGCTGCCGCCCGACGAGCTGGAACACGTAGACCTGGCGGACGGGCGAGTCGACGGCCATCACCGCGCCGTTCAGCGCGCCCAGCGCGAAGATCATCCAGAGCTGGATCCGCCCGCTGGCCACCAGCACCGCCTGGATCACGTTCACCACGATGAACAGGGCCTGGGTGGCCATCATCAGGTGGCGGCGGTCCAGCCGGTCGGCCAGGGCACCGCCCCAGGCCGCCCCGAGCAGGACCGGCGTCCAGGTGACGATACCCAGCAAGCCCAGGTCGACCGCGTGCCCGGTGAGCCGGAACACGAGCCAGGACTGGGCCACCGACTGGGTCATGCTGCCGGAGGAGGAGAAGATCTGGCAGACGAACCACCAGCGGTACCGGCGGTCCCGCAGGGCGTGGATGGCCCGGCGCAGACCTCGTTCTTTTATTTGATCGGATTCGGTCAAATTAACGGCGGCCTGATCGGGCGGATTGGTCACGTTAATCCAGGTTACCGACTAAGGCTGGTTAGCGAAATGGAGCCTTCGGCACATTAAATTGATCGAGTCCGTCCTTAATGGCGTACGATACGGGCGTGGATGACCGGAGCCGGACGATCCGCCGCCCGAATGAGCAGCGCGTCCTGACCCGGCTGGCGCAGGCCGGCCAGGCCAGCCGGGCCGAGCTGGCCCGGGCCCTGAACCTGCCCAAGGCGACGGTGGCCGATCTCGTCACCGCCCTGATCGGCCAGGGCCTGATCGCCCCGGTCCCGGCGGCCGGTGACGTCCCGGCGGCTGGCGGCCGGCTGGCGCGGGGGCGGCCCGGGCAGGTCCTGGCGCTAGCCGGGCTGGCCCCGGCGGTCGCGGTGATCACCTGGACAGCGGGCCAGCTGCGCTGTTCGGTCGCCACGCTGAGCGGCCAGGTCCGGACCGAGGACGTGCTGGTCCCCGAGCTGAGCCCCGCGGACGAGGGTGCACCGCCGGCCGAGGTGGCCATCGCCGGGCTCCGGCGGGCCTGCGCCGCGGCTGGCTACGAGATCGGGGCCCTGGCCGCCGTGGTGCTGAGCGTGCCGGCGCCGTTCCAGCGCGGTGTGGGCCGTGCCGTTACCGTCCCCGCGCCCGAGGTCGGCGGGGGCGGGGGCCCCGGCCGCCGCCCGGCCTGGGCCGGGGAGGAACTGGCCGACGCGCTGACCGGGCAGGCGGGCGTCACCGTGCTGGTCGAGAACGACGCCAACCTCGGCGCCCTCGGCGAGCACGCGTTCGGCGCGGGACAGGGACAGCCGGATCAGGTCTACGTGAAGTTCGGCCAGGCCAGCGTGGGAGCTGGCCTGATCATCGGCGGCCGGCTGCACCGGGGCGCCCGGGGCTTCGCCGGCGAGATCGCGCACGTGCAGGTGCGGGAGAACGGCCCGGTGTGCGCCTGCGGCGGCCGCGGCTGCCTGATCCGGACGATCGGCACTGAGATGATCGACCTGGCCCAGCCGGCCTACGAGCCGCGGCTCACCTACCCGGTGATGATCAGCCTGGCCGAGGCCGGCGACGTCGGCATGCAGCGGCTGCTCGGCGACTTCGGCCGCGCCATCGGCCGGCCGCTGGCCGACCTGTGCACGCTGCTCAACCCCGGACTGTTCGTGCTGGACGGCTCGATCGGCCGGGCCGGACAGCACGTCATCGCGGGGATGCGCGAGGTCATCGACCGGCACGCCTGCCCGGTGATGTCCGCCGCGGCCCCGGTGGTCCCGGGTTCCCTCGGCCACCGCGCGGAGGTGCTCGGCGCGGTGGTCCTGGCCCGGCAGGAACGGCCCACCGGGTTAGCTCCGGGCGGGCGGCGGGCCCGGCGGGCGGCTGGCCGGAGAGCAGATCGGAGCGTCGTTCGCCGGCCCATTCCTGCGGGGGGCGGGGACGGTGCGGTGAGCCTGCCTCCGTTCGGCCGTCTTGTCTTGGATCTTCGGTTAGGGTGATCGCGGCCACCGGGCAGGCGCGGGTTCCATCACGACTCCTGGACGATGTTCGGTTGGTAGCGCGGCTCCTGCTCGGTCACCCCGAACGGGGGGAACGCCTGTAGTCGGTAAATAGCCGGGTAACTATCGACTTCCGTTCCGTTGTGTGCGATAACGGTTCGGATGCGGGGGGGCGGTCCTTTGACGAGCCGGACGGAGCTCGCGCACAGGTCATGCGCCCGCTCTTACCCGATGCGGGCGGAAAAGTCCGCAAAGGAGTGGGTTTGAGCGTGTTCTCCCGAAGGCTCGCGCGGCTGGGCAGCCGAGCCGTTCTCCCCGTGGCCGCCGTCGGCGGCCTCGCCGGGCTGTCGCTGGCGGCCCCGGCCGTGACCGCGGCGGCCCCCGCCGCCGCGCACCTGACCTCCGTCAGGGTCGTTCCCGCGATCGGCCACCCGGTCCTCGGCAAGGCGCTCACGGCGCCGATCTCTACGTCGCAGTGCCAGGCCCAGATCGGCATCGAGTGCTTCTCACCGATGCAGTACCGGGTCGCCTATGACCTGAACCCCCTGTACAGCAGGGGCATTACCGGCGCCGGCCGGACCATCGTGATCGTCGACTCGTTCGGCTCGCCGACCATCGCGCACGACATCCAGGCGTTCGACCAGCAGTGGGGTTTCCCCGATCCTGACCTGCAGGTCATGAAGTTCGGCAACGTTCCGCCGTTCGACCCCACCGACTCGACGATGGTCGGCTGGGCTGAGGAGACCACCCTGGACGTGGAGTACGCGCACTCCATCGCGCCCGGCGCAAAGATCGTCCTGGCCGAGACCCCGGTCGCCGAAACCGAGGGCACGACCGGCTTGCCGGAGATGATGAACGCCGAGAAGTCGCTGATCGACAGCGGCATCGGCGACGTGATCACGCAGAGCTTCGGCGCGACCGAGAACACCTTCCCCGGCTTCGCCAGCGGCAACTTCTCCAGCCTGCTCGACCTGCGGTACGCGTTCAAGGACGCGCAGGCCCACCGCGTCACCGTGCTCGCCTCCTCCGGTGACGACGGCGCGACCGACGCCGAATCCGACGGGACCACGCTGTACCCGTTCCGGGTGAACTCCTGGCCGTCGTCGGACCCGCTGGTCACGTCCGTCGGCGGCACCCAGCTCAACCTGGACAACACCGGCAACCGGCTGTCGCCCGACGTGGTGTGGAATGACGCCAGGGGGTCTGGCGGAGGCGGTGTGTCGGGGGTCTTCGCGCGCCCGGCCTACCAGAGCCTCGTCGCCAAGCAGGTCGGCAAGAAGCGCGGTACGCCGGATATCTCAATGAGCGCCTCTACCAGCGGCGCCGCCTGGATCTATACGTCCTTCCCGGGCGTGAGCGCCGGCTGGCACCTCGTCGGCGGCACCAGCGAGGCATCGCCGATATTCTCCGGCATCGTCGCACTCGCCGACCAGGTGGCCCGCCACCGCCTCGGCCTGATCAACCCGGGGATCTACGGCCTCGGCGCGCTCAGCCGGAGCGGCAGCAGCAGTTTCGGGATCGTGGACGTCACCTCCGGCAACAACTCCTTCGCGGGCGTCACCGGCTTCGACGCCGGGCCCGGGTATGACCTGGCCAGCGGCTGGGGAACGATCGACGCGGCCAAGTTCGTCCGCGAGCTCGCGCTCCTCGGCTGACCGGCGGATTCAGTCAGCAACGCCACGACGCCGTCCGGGTCCACCCGGACGGCGTCGTCATGTCCGGGCTGAGGGCGGGCCGACCGTCGGATCCTGCCCCGTTGCGGCATCCGGTCGTGACAGCCGGTCGCGACAGCCGGTCGCGACATCCGGTGCGACCGGATCGATGGAGCATTGAGCCGGCTATTACCGGCTCGGTGGAACATTGAACCGGTTCATGCCGGGGCAATAGGCGGCTGGCAGCCGTCACCTGGGCCCCGGCACCACTTGGATCACAGCACGAGCGGATTAGCCATCGTCGTGGATCATTGCCCGCGGATTGCCGCGGTGAATGTCCACGGTGACGGGCGGTGTGAAAGTAGCGGCACCTGGGAAAGTGCCCCTGGCCGGGGACCGCGCGGTTAATCTGCTGGCCCTTTCCGCCGCCCGCGGGAAAGCGCGGCGGCCGGCGTCGCCGCCGCGTTTCCCGTGATCGCGAAGGGTTTTTAGTCTGCCCGGACTGAGAACCCTTCGCGATCATGAAGGGACGCCCGGAAACGCGGGGCTGGAGGGAGCCAGCGGGCGGGTGCGGTTATAGGTGCCGCCGTGGGGCGGGTGCGGTTATAGGTGCGGCCACGGGGGGAAGGTTTTCATGCTGGCCGCTGCCCTCGGGCGGATCAGAGCCGGATCGTCGCCTCGATGGTCAGGCGGCGGGACTGGCCCGCGTTTTCCTACTCGGGATCCCGCTTTGCCGAGGGTTCGATCCGCGGTATTGCGATCATGAACAATCAATAAAACGGGCTGCCGGCATGCTTGCGGGTTCATGATCCGTGCGTCCGCGCAGTTGCATGGAGGAGGGCTGCACTGCCGGGTGGCCGACTAAGGTGGGCCGCTATGCGTACCTTGAACGTCGGCCTGCGGGTCAGCGATCTCAAGCGGTCACTCGCGTTCTACACCGCCGTCGGTTACACGGTCGTCGGGACCGTCGGAGAAACGCCGTCCGGCAGCCTGACCATGCTCCGGCTGCCGGACGACGGCTTCGTCACCATCGAACTGGTCCACGACCCGGCGGGGGGCCCGGTCGACATCGGCACCGGGATCAGCCACCTGGCCATCCAGGTCGAGTCACTGGATACGATCGTGGCCGGCCTGGCCGCCCAGGGGATCACGGCCGGCTCACCGGAGCTGCCCGGCGGCCCTGACGGCCCGCGGACCAGCTGGATCACCGACCCGGACGGCTACCAGATCGAGCTGGTCCAGTGGCCGGCCGGCCATGCCGACGGCATCACCGAGGCCGACTTCGCCTGAGCCGGAGCCGCGCGGGGCACTGTCGCGGTGCTGAGGCGGGACCTAGGGTGGCCTCATGCAGGTACGGCTGTTGGGTGAGCTCCCAGGGGAAGCCATCCCCGCCACCGGCGCCGGCTCGGCTGAACCGGAGGCCTGATGCCGCACCTGCTCGACATGAAGGTCTATGTCCCGAAGTCCCGGCGAGGCCTGGTGCCGCGTCCGCGGCTGAGCGAGCGGCTGGACCGCGGGATCGCGTCGAAGCTGACGCTGGTCTCCGCGCCGGCTGGCTTCGGCAAGACGACACTGCTCACCGAGTGGCTGGCGCGGGGGGCGGCCGCGCCGGGCGGTAAGCAGCTGGCGGCCGCGCCCGGCGGTGAGGAGATGGCGGAGGGGGCGCTCGGTGAGCGGCTGGTGGCATGGCTCTCGCTCGACCGGGCCGACAACGATCCCGCCTCCTTCTGGACCTATGTGATCGCCGCGCTGCGGACGGCGGCGGCGGGGATCGGCGAGAGTGCGCTGAGCCTCTTGCAGGCGTCCGCGCCTGCCCCGATCGAAACGGTGTTGACCGTTCTGCTCAACGAGCTAGGCGCCATCGCGGCCGATATCGTGCTGGTCCTCGACGACTACCACGTGATCGAGGCGCGCGAGGTGCAGGACGGGATGGCGTTCCTGCTCGATCACCTGCCCGCCGGGCTGCACGTGGTGATCGCCAGCCGGGCTGATCCCGTGTTGCCGCTGGCCCGGTTGCGGGCACGGGGCGAGCTGGTCGAGACCCGCGCGGCCGAGTTGCGCTTCACGCCCGATGAGGCCGCGGCGTACCTCAACGAGATGATGGGCCTTCGGCTGACGCCGCAGGACGTGGCCGCGCTCGAGGGGCGTACCGAGGGCTGGATCGCCGCGCTCCAGCTGGCGGCGCTGTCGATGCAGGGGCGAGACGACGTGGCTGGCTTCATCGCCGGCTTCGCGGGCGATGATCGTTACGTGGTCGATTACCTGGCCGAGGAGGTGCTGCAGCGTCAGTCCGATCGGGTCCAGGCCTTCCTGCTGCAGACTTCGATCCTGGGCCGGCTGAGCGGTCCGCTGTGCGATGCGGTCACCGGGCAGGACGGCGGCAAGGCCATGCTGGAGGCGCTGGACCGGGGGAACCTGTTCCTGGTCCCGCTGGATGACCGCCGTCAGTGGTACCGCTACCACCAGCTGTTCGCCGACGTGCTCCAAGCGCGCCTGCTCGACGAACAGCCCGGCCAGGTGCCTGACCTGCACCGGCGGGCGAGCGCGTGGTATCAGCGCAGCGGCGAGCCGTCCGCCGCCATCGGCCACGCGCTGGCCGCCGGGGATTTCGAGCGGGCCGCGGGCCTCATCGAGCTGGCGACTCCGGCCCTGAGCAAGACCCGGCAGGAAGCCACGGTGCACGGCTGGCTCAAGCTGATCCCCGACGAGGTGATCAGCGTCAGGCCCGTGCTCAGCGTGGCCTTCGCCTGGGTACTGCTGTCCATCGGCGAGTTCGACGGAGTTGAGGACCGGCTGCGGGACGCCGAGCGATGGCTGGACGTCACGACGGATACCGGTGCGGGATCCCCGTCCTCGCCGCCTGGGATGGTCGTGGCCAACGAGGAGGAATATCGCGGCCTCCCGGGGACGATCGAGCTGTACCGGTCCGCCCTGGCCCTGACCCGGGGCGAGCCGCTCGGCGCGATCAGCCACGCCCGGCGGGCGCTTGACCTCGCGTCCGAGCAGGACCATCGCTGGCGGGCCGCAGCGTCGGGAATCATAGGGCTCGCCTTCTGGACGACCGGGGATCTCGAGGCCGGGTACGCGGCTTACGCCGAGTGCGCCGCGGGACTACGGCGGGCCGGGCATATCGCCGATATCTTCGGCTGCGCGGTAGCGCTGGCCGACATCCGGATCACCCAAGGTCGTCTCGGTGCGGCGATGCGCACGT
>JAJKHX010000035.1 GCA_021154785.1 Nocardiopsis sp. | reverse complement strand
CTCAGGCACCAGTGAGATCTCCGCGACCCTGGCCTGCTCCTCGCGCAGCACGGTGTGCGCCCGTACCTCGGCGAAGAACCAGTCGCGGAAGTGCGGCGCAGCCTCGACCACGCCGCCGCCGAGGAAATACGCGTCGGGATCGAGGAAGTTCGCCGCTATGGTGAACAGCCGCCCGAGCGCGATCGCCTGCTGCCGGAACATCGCCAGCGCCATCTCGTCGCCGTTTTCCGCGAACTTGCGGACGAGCTTGGCCGCGGCGGCGATCGGCAGGCTGGCGAGTTCGTGGCCTTCGTACCGGCTGAGCCAGTAGGGCAGCAGGTTGTTCTGGATGCCGGTGAGCGAGGCCACGCTCTCCGCGTCGCCCGACAGGCCGCAGTTGCAGGCGGGCATCGGCTGCCCGTCGCCGAGTAGGCCGTCGAGCGGGATCGGCACGTGACCGAGTTCCCCGGCCATCCCGGCCGCGCCCTTGATGACCTGCCCGTTGTGGACGATCCCGCCGCCGAGGCCGGTACCGACGATCGCGGCCACCGAGCTCCGCTGCCCGGACTCCGCGCCGTACCGCACGTTGTGCGCGTACAGCGCGGCCGAGTTCCCGTCGTTGTTGTAGATCACGGGAAGCCCGATCCGTTCGGCCAGTGCGCTCCTGATGTCGAAGCCGCGCCAGCCGGCGTGGCCGAAGTTGGTCGCGCCCTTGGACGAGATGACGCCTTCTCCGCTGGCCGGGCCGGGCGTGTCCAGGCCGATGGCCCGCACCGCCGTGATCGGCACGCCGGCAAGATCCAGCACCCGTTCCACCGACGAGACCAGCGACCCGATCGCCTTGTCCGGGCCTTCCCGGACGTCGCTGGGCACCTCGGCCATCCGGTCGAGGAGGAACTGGCCGCGGGAGTCGAGAATGGTCCCGTTATTCGTGGTGCCACCGTTATCCAGGCCAACGACCACCCAGTCGACAGGCATGCATCCTCCTAGTCCGGCCGCTGAGGCACGCTCAGTCTAGGGAAATGCACTAGCAAAGAGCAATATAGTCCTCGACCTCAATCGCGGGGCTGCTCGCGCCGCTGCCGCACCACCTCGAACAGGACGACCCCGGTGGCCACGGCCAGGTTGAGGGACTCGGCGGTGCCGGTCATCGGGATGCTGACCTGGAGGCGGCCGCGCCGCAGGTCGGCGTCGGCCAGGCCGGGGCCCTCGCTGCCCATCAGCACCACCAGCGGGTCCGGGTAGCGCGCCTCCCACACGCTCTGCTCGGCTCGCGCAGACGTGGTGACGACGGCCAGGTCGCAGCCGGCCGCCCAGGCGAAGAACTCGTCGGTGCCCGCCGCCCGGGCCGCCGGCACGCTGAAGATCGCCCCCATGCTGGCCTTGATCGCGGCCGGATCGTACGGGTCGGCCGTGGCACCGACCAGGATGACCGCCTGGACCCCAGCCGCGTCGGCCGTCCTGATGATAGCGCCGAGATTCCCGGGGCTCGCGACCTCGTGCAGCGCGACGAACACCGATCCGAGCCCGGCGGGCAGGTCCTCGAGCGGAGTCAGTCGCTGGCCGATGATGGCGGCCAGCCCGGCCGCGCCGTCGCGGTCGGACAGGCGCTGGAACAGGTCACCGCTCAGCCGCACCACCCGGACCCCGCGGCGCTCGGCGTCCAGCACCATCTCGACTGCGGGCTGGTAGCGGAGCAGGTCCGGCGCGTAGATGAGCATCTCGATGGGCGCACCCGCCTCCACTGCCTGCCACACCGGCTGGATGCCCTCGGCCAGCGACAGGCCCTCGCGCTGGCGGAACTTGCGGTTGGCGAGCATGCGCATCCGCTTCACCACCGGATTCGCGGCGCTGGTCACCACCTCAGCCATCCCGCCAGGCTATCGGCGCCCGGTAGCCGGTAAGCGCAGCACGCGCTCGATGAGCAGCAGGACGCCGATGGCGATCATCGCGGCTCCCGAGCACCGGGTCAGGGCCGCGGCGGCGGCGGGCCGGGTCCGCAGCGCCCGCCGGGCGGTAGTGCCCACTCCGGTGTAGATGATGGCGCAGTTGGCCGTGTGGACCAGGCCCAGGAGCGCGATCTGGGCAGCGAACGGCCAGGCCGCACCGCTGGTGGCGAACTGCGGCAGGAGCGCCAGGAACAGCAGCAGGGCCTTGGGGTTCAGGCCGCTGATACCCGCTCCCTTCGCCATCCGGCGCGGCCAGGGCTGGCTGGCGTAGTCCACTGCGGCTCTCGGGGCCAGCGGGCGCGTCACCGTGGTTATCCCCAGCCAGAGCAGGTAAGCCGCGCCCAGGATGGTCAGCCCGGTCAGCGCCAGGGGCGAGCGGGCCAGCACGGCGGCCACGCCAGCCGCGACCACCGCCGTCAGGGCCGCATAGCCGGCTAGCAGCCCGGTCACGGCGGGCAGGACCGACTGGTCGCGCAACCCGGCCGCGATCGCGTAGGCCCAGTCCGCCCCGGGGACCAGGACCAGCAGGAAGGACACCGCCCAGAACGCGGCCAGGGCGCCGGTCGCCATTGCCGCTCCCTTCCTCAGGCTGACCGGGCCTCATGCCCGGCTGACGAGAGGGAAGCTTAAGCCGGTTTAGCCAGAATGTGCTTCTATGTTTCCCTGGTTAAGCCGTATCAGTGGAAGAATTCTCCCTATGGACGATGTCGACCGGAAGATACTTGCCGAACTCCAGAGTGACGGGCGGCTGACTCTGACCGAACTAGCCGAGCGAGTCCGCCTCAGCGTCTCGCCCTGCCATCGCCGCCTGCGCGCCCTGGAACGTTCCGGAGCGATCGCCGGCTATCACGCCCAGCTCGACGCCAGTGTCCTCGGCCTGACCTTCGAGGCGCCGATCTTCGTCACCATGCGCTACGCGGACCGGCAGACCGTCGCCGCCTTCGAGGAGCAGGTGGCCGGCATCCCGCATGTGCTCCAGGCGCAGCGCCTGTTCGGCGACCCGGATTACCTCCTGCGCGTCGTCGCCCGGGACCTGCCTGCCTACCGGCAGCTCTACGACGAGCAGCTCGCAGCCCTCCCGGGTGTCCTGCGGCTCAGCTCCACCCTGGTCATGAAGAGCGTCGTCGAAGCTCGCCCCTTGCCGCTGTGACCACCGCGTGGCCGGTAACGATCCTCAGCGGTATCCGGGTTTACGCGGCGGCGGACTGCCGCCGCGCCTTCCCTAGGTGTAGGAGCGGAGGATCGGGGATTTGAACCCCGGATGGCATTGCTGCCAAACCGCATTAGCAGTGCGGCGCCATAGACCGGACTAGGCGAATCCTCCACCCGCACGTACGGTGCGGTGGGCCATAGCGTACCGGCACGGACGGGGCTCCGGCAAAGCGTCCGCGCCGGAAGGGTCAGCGCACCTCGATGATCTCGTAGTCGCCGCGCTGGTACGCCTCCCGCATCTGCCGCTTGGAGAACTTGCCCACGCTTGTCTTGGGTACTTCGGCGACGAAGCACCAGCGCTCGGGGAGCTGCCAGCGCGGGATCTGCTCGGCCAGGAAACCCCGCAGCTTGTCCGCGGCCACGTCGGCCCCGGAGCGCAGCACGATCGCCGCGAGCGGCCGTTCTCCCCACTTGTCGTCGGGAACCCCGAACACCGCGGCCTCGGCCACGTCGGGGTGGGCCATCAGGATGTTCTCCAGCTCCATCGAGGAGATCCACTCGCCGCCGGACTTGATCACGTCCTTGGCCCGGTCGGACAGCCGGATGAAGCCGTGCTCGTCCATCGT
Source organism: Nocardiopsis sp. (assembly GCA_021154785.1). Classification (GTDB taxonomy): domain Bacteria; phylum Actinomycetota; class Actinomycetes; order Streptosporangiales; family Streptosporangiaceae; genus Palsa-504. The sequence continues at coordinate 3,655 of JAJKHX010000035.1, read as the reverse complement.
CCCCACGTCACCGGTGCGCAGCCAGCCGTCGTGAAACTTGGATGGGTCGTCGTCTTTGTAGTACGAGCCGGTGATCCAGGGTCCGCGGACCTCGATCTCGCCGACCGCCTCGCCGTCGCTCGGCAGCAGCGCGCCGCCGTCGCCGGACAGCCGGCCCTCCACCGTGCAGAACAGCCGGCCCTGGCTGTCCCGGTAGGACCACTCCTCTTCTTCGCTCAGGCCGGGCGGCGGGTTGGCCACGCTGGCCAGCGGTGAGGTCTCGGTCATGCCCCAGGCCTGGAGGATCCGCACGCCGAGCTCTTGGTCGAAGTTGTACTGGAGGGCGTGCGGGACCGCGGAGCCGCCGCAGAGGACCACCCGCAACGAGGACAGGTCGCCGCCCTCGGCCCGCATGTAGGTGAGCACGGCCGCCCAGATCGTCGGCACTCCGCCGGCCAGCGTCACCTTCTCGTCGGCGATGAGCCGGACCAGCGTGGCCGGCGACAGGTCCTTGTCCGGCATCACCAGGGCGGCGCCGGAGAGCAGGCTGGCGTAGGCCAGGCCCCACGCGTTGGCGTGGAACATGGGCACCACCGGCAGTACCCGGTCCCGCTCGGACAGGCCGAAGGCGTTTCCCAGGCAGGCGCCCATCGAGTGCAGGTAGGCGGACCGGTGGCTGTAGACGATGCCCTTCGGGTTCCCGGTGGTCCCGCTGGTGTAGCACATCGCCGCGGCCGAGTTCTCGTCCAGCTCGGGCCAGTCGAACGAGTCGGGCTCCGCGACGAGCAGGTCCTCGTAGCTGTGCACGCTCACGCCGGTGAGCTGGTCGGTCCCGGGCGTCTCGCCGAGCGGGCCGCCGGTCACGATCACGTGCTTGACCGTGGGCGCCTGCGGCAGGATCTCGGCGAACTTGGAGACCAGCGACGCGTCCACGATGACGGCGTAGTCGTCCGCGTGGGTGGCGATGTAGCCGACCTCGGCCGCCGCCAGCCTGATGTTCAGCGTGTGCAGGACCGCGCCCATCGAGGGCACTGCCAGGTACGCCTCGAGGTGCTCGGCGTTGTTCCACATGAACGTGCCCACCCGCTGGTCGGCGTCGACGCCGAGACCGCGCAGGGCGTTGGCCAGCTGGGCGGCGCGGCGCCCGGCTTCGGCGTACGTACGACGCCTGGTCCCGTCACCGGTCCAGGTGACAACCTCCCGATCGCCGAATACGGACGTTCCGTATCGCATGATCGATGCGATTGTCAGCGGGACATCCATCATCGTGCTCCGCACCGAGCCACCTCCTTTGGGCACCTGACCTGCATACCTGATAGTGCCATGAGTCAGGTAGCCGACAGTAGCCCCGGCCGGCCGCGCCCATGGTTAACGGCCACATACCTGACCCGGTGAGCGGCACCGCGGTCTGGCACTAGCCCGGGGAAGAAGCGGAGAACCTGCTGGGCCTGGCGTATCCGGCCCTGGATCCGGAGACCAGCTGCGAGCACACCGGCTCGGAGCTGTCCGCGTGCTCCGGTGGCCTGCACTCGGTCGAGGAGTACGCGGTCGACCCGCACGCCACCGGACCCGGCTGCGTCCAGCTCCCCTACCTGTCGTGGGCAGCTAGGTCAGGCTGCGGAACGACTGCGCCGAACGAGACCGGGTCGTCCCGGTCACCAGCTGCGGGGCGACCGCCCGGCTGTTCTGCGACCGGTGCGTCACCTGCGGGACCTCGCGCAAGGGCCGATCACGGTCAGTGCTGGCCTTCGAGCTGGTGTACCGGGGTACGCGCGCGGGCAGCGTGCCGACATCGTCTTCGCCATCTACCTGCAGAATCGCAGGCTCGCGATCCGCGTAGCGGTCCTCGACGCCGACACCGACGAGGTTCTTGGCCGCCCGGCCGCCAGTCTGCCCATATCTAGCCAACTCTAGTATTGAAGCTAGAAAACCCAATACTCATATAGAGCCACTAACCAGCCACCACCTTGAGCCCGCGATGTCGCCGCATAGGCAGCCAAGCCGGGCCACATCTGTCACTCCAGTCACATCCCCGCACATCGGCACCCGGTCCACGACTGTCGCTTTCGAACTCATGCAGTAAATTCATGATCACGAAGAGTTTTATATCAGAAAACGTAGTCAACTCTTCGTGATCATGAAATCCGGATCCGGAAAATGTAATGGTGGGCTTATAGCACCAGGTGTGACTGCCGTGGCCAGATGTTAGAGCTAGCGATGGGCCTGAAGGTGTTACAGGGGCTGGCAGGGTGGAGCACCGGACACGCCGGGAGAGGCACACAGGCCGGAGAGCTGGATGGGCTTGAGGTATTACACGGGCTGGGAGCGCAGGAACTTGCCGAAGTGGGGGACGGTGAACGCGATCAGGCCACGCTCGGAGCTGTAGATGAGGCCCTTCTTGATCAGCCCGTCCCGGGCCGGCGACAGGCTGGACGGCTTGCGCCCTAGCTCGTCGGCCACCACTGAGGTCAGCACCGGGTCGTCCCCGGTCGCGGCCATCGCCCGCATGTACTGCCGCTCGGCGAGCGTGGCCCGCTCGTAACGGCTGCCGAAGAACCCGACGGCCAGTTCGCCTTCCGCTTCAGGGGCGGCCACGCTGACGTCGGCGCCGGTCACCGGGCTGGCGGCGGCCACGTCCCAGGTCACCTTGCCGTAGGCCTGGACGAAGTAGGGGTAGCCGTCCGCGGCCGCGTACAACGCGTCCAGTGCCTCGGAGGTGAAGGTCACGCCCTCCCGCTCAGCCGGGGCGAGCAGTGCCAGATCGGCGGCGTCGCGGTCCAGGCGGTCGATCCGCGCGTACCGGAACAGGCGCTCGGAGTAGCTCTTGCTCGCCGACAGCACGGCCGGCAGGTGCGGCAGCCCCGCCCCGACCACGATGAGCGGGCCGCCAGTCTGCGACAGCTCGTGGCAGGCGGCGCACAGGGCGGACACGTCCGGGGTGGGAATGTCCTGCATCTCGTCGACGAACAGGGCGATCCCGACCCCGAGGTCGCCGGCCACCGACGCGGCCTCGGCGAACAGTTCGGTCAGGTCGACTTCGAGGTCGCCGGAATCGGCCCGGCCGCGCTGGGCCGGAGCGTCGATGCCCAGCGTGACCGTGACCGAGGTTCCCTTGGGCAGCTTGGGGTCGCGCTGGGCGAAGGCCTTGAGCACGCCGAGGAAGTACTCCACCCGGTCCGGGGCGCGGTGCCGGGGGGCGAGTTCCCGCACGGCCATGTGCAGCGCGGCCGCGACCGGGCGCCTGATCGACTGGTCCGGCCGCGCCTCGATCTTGCCGGTGCCCCAGAGCCGCTGCAGGGCCATCGACCTGAACGTGTTCAGCAGCACGGTCTTGCCTACCCCGCGCAGCCCGGTCAGCACCATGCTCCGCTCCGGGCGGCCGCGGGCGACCCGCTCGAGGACCACATCGAACTGGCCGATCTCGCGGTCGCGCCCGGTGAGTTCGGGCGGTCGCTGCCCCGCGCCGGGGGCGTACGGGTTACGCACCGGATCCATGGCCGTGCCTCCGCTCGCCTACCGGGCACCGTTAAGGCGCCGCGGCTCGGTCATGGCATTGGACTCTATGACCACGTCTAGCTGAGATCGTAGATTTGGCTAGAAAGCGCTACCCGCGTGTCGCGCCGGGGCCCCGGTCAGCCGTCGTGGGGCTTGTTGATCCGGGCCAGGTAGGCGTTGT
>JAJKHX010000034.1 GCA_021154785.1 Nocardiopsis sp. | reverse complement strand
GTGGCGGCGGCGTCCCTGACCGACGAGCTGCCGGCCGCTGCGGAGCACGCCGGCGGCGACCTGACTCCCTACGCCGCCCTGGGCCTGGCCGCCGTGCGAGGCCGGGACGACGAGACCCGCGCGCTGACCGAGGCCATCGGGCAGGACGCGGCCGCGCGCGGCGAGGGAACCGGGGTCACCGCCGCGCAGTGGGCGAGCGCGGTCCTCGGCAACGGCCTCGGCCGGTACGCCGACGCGCTGGCCGCGGCCGGCCAGGCCAGCGAGCACCCGGACGAGCTCGGGCTGGCCACCTGGTCGCAGGTCGAGCTGATCGAGGCGGCCGTCCGGGCCGGGCAGCCCGGCCGGGCGGCCGACGCCCTGCGGTCGCTGTCGGAGATCACCAGCGCGAGCGGCACCGACTGGGCACTCGGCGTCGAGGCGCGCTCGCGCGCCCTGCTGAGCGAGGGCGAGGCCGCCGAGGGCGGGTACCGGACGGCGATCCAGCGGCTCGGCCAGACCCGCGTCCGCCTGGACCTGGCCCGCGCTCACCTGCTCTACGGTGAGTGGCTGCGCCGCGAGAACCGCCGGATCGACGCGCGCGAGCAGCTTCGCCGTGCCCACCAGATGCTGCAGGCCATGGGGGCGGAAGGCTTCGCCGAGCGGGCCCGCCGGGAGCTGCTGGCGGCCGGGCAAGCCGTGCGCAAGCGCACGGCCGAGGCGGCCAGCGAGCTCACCGCCCAGGAACGGCAGATCGCCCTGCGGGCCCGGGAGGGACGCACCAACGCCGAAATCGGCGCCGAGCTGTTCCTCAGCCCCCGCACCGTCGAGTGGCACATGAGCAACGTTTTCATCAAGCTCGGCATCACCTCGCGCGGTCAGCTCTGGCACGTCCTGGGCGGAGACGCCACGATGGCCGTGCCGTGACCACATCCCGGCCGGCCAGCCCGGGATGTGTCTTAGCGCTGCGGTCTCCAGCGCGGCGCGGTGGCCAGCCAGTCCGCGTCCCAGGCGCAGCGGGTTCCGGTCCAGCCGCCACCCGCGCGCGAGCCGGGCCAGCCAGCAGGTCTTTTTCATAGCGAGCCCTCCGCATGATGGCCGTCGGGTTGGTCCTGCTATCCACGATCTCGTTCCCGGGAGGCGGGTCGCATCCAGGAGCTCGGCAACGCGGGCGTCGCCCAGCGGGTGGCGTGCGTCATCAGCCAGACGGTCGTCGACCCGTCCGACCCCGCGTTCGGCCGCCCCACCAAGTTCATCGGGACCAGCTACGACCACGACGAAGCGCAGGCGCTGGCCGCCCGCCGGGGGTGGACCGTCGCGGCCGACGGGCCCCGCTGGCGGCGCGTGGTGGCCTCACCCCGGCCACAGGGGCTGGCGGAGCTCGAGACCGTGCGCTCCCTGGTCGACGCCGGAGTCCTCGTGGTCTGCGGCGGAGGCGGCGGCGTCCCGGTGGTCCGGTCGGGCGCCGGTGAGCTGACCGGCGTGGAAGCCGTGGTCGACAAGGACCTGACCGCGGCCGAGCTGGCGATCGCGCTCAAGGCCGACCGCCTGCTCGTCCTCACCGACGTGCCGGCGATCATCCGCGGTTACGGCACCCCGGATGCGCGGCCGATCCAGGCCATCGACACCGCCGCGCTGTCGGCCATGACGTTCCCGGCCGGATCGATGGGACCAAGGTCGAGGCGTGCATCCGCTTCGCGGGGGCATCGGGCCACTCAGCCGCGATCGGCGCGCTGGGCGATGCCGTCGGCATCCTGGCCGGCCGGGCCGGTACCACCATCAGTGCCGCGAGTTCCGTGCCATGAGCCAATGCCGCCGACGGCTAGGTCCCTCACTTCACAGCAGTACCGGTCAGGGCCCGTCGGCTGGGCCGGGTGGCAGCCATCCGCGCAGGGCGATGGCGGCGGCGCGCCGCAGCTGCGCGCGGCTCGTCCCTCCGCTGGCCTGGACGGCGATGCCGTCGATGAACGTGGTGACGAACTGGGCCAGGTCGCCGGGGTCGGTGCCGGGCGGCAGGTCGCCCTCGGCCTGAGCCCGGCGCAGGCGGCGGCGCAGCGCGGCATGGTCGGCGGCCCGGCGGGTCATGGCCTCGTGCCGGGCGGGCTCGGCGTCCGGTCCGCAGGCCTGGGCGGTGCGGACGTTAATGCACCCGCGCGGGGTATCCGGGCCCGTGGTCAGCTCGATGGCCCCGTAGACGAGCGCCTCGATGACGTCACGCGCGCGCGGCAGCTCGAGGGCCCGCCCGGCGAAGCTCGCGGGGCCGTCCGCGTACCGGTCGAGCACCCTGCGGAACAGCGCCTCCTTGTTGCCGAAGGTGGCGTACAGGCTGGGCCGGTTGATGCCCATCGCCGCGGTGAGATCCGACAGCGCCGTGCCCTCGTAGCCCTGGCGCCAGAACACCTCCAGGGCCCGGTCCAGCGCCTCGCCGGCGTCGAACCCGCGCGGGCGGCCTCCGGCCATCGCATCCTCTCCTTAATTTTTTACCTATCGGTACATTACTCCTTGACAGTGAGCAGAACGCAGCCCTAGTTTCATACCGAACGGTACAAAACTAGGAGGCGATCAGATGCCGGAACCGATACGGGTCGGGATCGTGGGTGCAAGCCCGCACAGCTGGGCGGCGGCCGCGCACCTGCCAGCGCTCGTCCACCTCGGCGAGTTCGCGGTGACTGCCGTTGCGACGACCCGCCCGGACAGCGCCCGGACGGCCGCCGGCCTGTTCGGCGCCCGCCATGCCTTTGCCAGCGCGGACGAACTGGCCTCTCATCCCGAGGTCGACCTGGTGGTAGTGAGCGTGAAGGTGCCTGCCCACGCCCAGGTGATCAGGGCCGCGCTGGCGGCGGGCAAGCACGTGTACGCGGAATGGCCGCTCGGGGTCGACCTGGCCGAGGCCAGCGCGCTCGCCGCCGCGGCCGCCGCCGCCGGTGTCGTGCACGCGGTGAACCTGCAGGTCTACCAGTCGCCCAGCGCGCGCTTCGTCGCGGACCTGCTCGCCGACGGCCGCATCGGCCCGGTCGAGTCGGTCAGCATGACCGCGGCAGGCGATCCGCTGGGCGGCAGCCGCATCCCCCGGTCGCTGGCCTGGAGCACCGAGCCCGCGGCCGGCAACAACCTCCTGACCGTCATGGGCGGACATGCGCTGGCCGCCCTCGAACGCGTGGCGGGACCGCTCGCCGACGTCTCGGCCGTACTGGCGAACCTGCACGACCAGGTCGCGGTGGCCGAGACCGGCGAACTCATCGGCAACCGGGTGCCCGGCCAGGTCGCGCTGCACGGCCGGCTGGCCAGCGGCGCGCTGCTGTCGCTGAGCGTCCACGGCGGCAGCGCCGCCGCGCCCGGCGGGTTCGCCATCACCATCACCGGTACCGGCGGGACGCTGACCATCACGCCGGCCGATCCGGGGCACTACCCGGGCTGGGCCGCATGGCGCGTCCGGCGCCGGGGGACCGACGGAGCGACGACGGACCTGCCGCTCCCCGACCGCTACCGGCTCGTCCCGGCCGGGGTGCCGGCCGGCCCGGCCGCGCACATCGCCGCGATGTACCGCGAGATCGCGCAGGCGATCAACGAGGGCCGCCCGGCTCACCCCGGCTTCGACACCGCCGTCCATTTCCACCAGACGCTCGCGGCCATCGAGCGGGCCGCCCAGACCGGCGTCCGCCAGCCGCTCGCCCCGCCGGGCGCCGCTCGTCAGGCGCCCGCCGCACGTGATCACACCGGGAGCAATGTCGCATGAAGATCCTGATCATCGGAGCCAGCGGCTACATCGGATCCCACGTCGCCGCCGCCTTCGCCGACGCCGGCCACGACGTCTTCGCCCTGCACCGGCCCGCGGGCGCCCCGCCGCCCGCGCGCTATCATCGCGTCGCCGGCGATCTGGCCCAGCCGGGCTCGCTCACCGCCGCCGCGGCCGGCTACGACCGGGTCATCCACGCCGGTGCCCCCCTCGATGACGGCACCGACCGGGCCGGAGCGCGGGCGCTGCTCGCCTCCGGCAGCCCGCTGCTCTACACCACCGGCGCCGCCGTCCTCGGCGCTGGCTCCCAAGACGAGGACAGCACGGCCGACCCGCACCCGGTCGCGGCCGGCCGGCCCGCCATCGAGCAACGCGTGCTGCGCGCCGGCGGCTGGGTCATCCGCCCGGGCATGGTCTACGGCGACGGTGGCGGCCTCGTGCTCGGCCTGCTCGCCGCCAAGGCCGCCGAGCGGGGCACCGGCGTCTATATCGGGCCGCCCGGCACCCGCTGGCCGGTCGTGCACGTCGACGACCTGGCCGCGCTCTACCTGGCCGTCGCCACCCAGGCGGCACCAGGCACCATCTGGCACGGCGCCAGCGAAACCGTCCGCCTCGACGCGATCGCGACCGCACTCGGCGGCGGCACGGCCGAGAGCTGGCCGCTATCCGAGGCCAGCGCCGAACTCGGCCCGCTGGCCGACCTGTTCACCCGGGACCAGGACGTCTCCGCCGTGAAGACCCGCGCCGCGCTGGGCTGGGCGCCCGCCCGCACCTCGATCCTCGCGTACCTGACTAGCTGACCACCGCACCGTCACCGACCGGCGCGCCGTCACTGCGCATCGGCCGGATCTAGTGATGGGCCGGAGCCCTCCCGGGGCCGAGGATCTCGGACACCGTGCCGTCCGGGCAGCGGAAATGCTGCCAGCTCACGCCATCGATATGCTGGATCGCGCCGATGAACCCGACCCCGGCGGCCAGCATCGCCGCCCGGGTGGCGTCGAAGTCGCCGACACTGAAGCCGACGACCGGTCCCGTGGTGAAGAAGGAATGGAAATCATCAGCCGGACCGTAAATCTCTAGCGCCGTGCCATCACCGAGACGGAATCTCGCCGCATCCACGCTCTGCCCGGTGACCGGCACGCCGATGACGTCCCGGAACAGCCAGGCCATCTCGGCCAGCCGATTGCTGCGCAGGCCCACGAAGGCCACCTTCTCTACCGTCACCGATTACTCCTTCGGCCTGTAGATGATCCCGCCGCTGCCCGGGCGGCAAGCGGCCAAGGACCGTACCTGATCATCATCACCG
>JAJKHX010000033.1 GCA_021154785.1 Nocardiopsis sp. | reverse complement strand
CGGCCCCCGGGCCCGCACCGCGCGCGGGCCCGCTCCCCGCGGACGGCCCCGGGCTGTTCGCCCTGCTGCGCGAGTACGGCATCGCCGTCGTCCGCACCGAGGCCGCCGCGTCCCGCGCGGCCGCCCTGGCCGCGGCCGGCGCGATCGGCTACCCGGTCGTGCTCAAGACCGGCGAGCCCGGCATCGTCCACAAGTCCGACGTCGGCGGGGTGCGCCTCGGCCTGGCCGGCCCGGCCCAGGCCGGCGCCGCCTACGACGACCTGGCCGCCCGCCTGGGCCCGCGCGTCCTGGTCGCCCAGACCGCCCCGGCCGGCCCCGAGCTGGCCCTCGGCCTGATCCGCGACCCCGCGCTCGGCCCCCTGCTGGTGATAAGCGCGGGCGGCATTCTCATCGAGATTTTTGCCGAACGGGTGGTCTTGCTCCCCCCGGTCACCCGTCCCGTGGCCCTGGAAGCGGTGCGGCGGCTGCGACTCGCCCCGGTCCTGGCCGGCGCCCGCGGCCAGCCCGCCGCCGACCTGGGCGCGATCGCCGACGCCATCGAGGGCCTGTCCCGGCTGGCCCGCGACCTCGGCGACACGATCGGCGCCCTCGACGTCAACCCCCTGATCTGCGGTCCCCACGGCGCCCTGGCCGTCGATGCCCTCCTGATACCGGCCGGGTGAACCCGCCCCGTCGAGATGCCCGCTGCAACCGGCGGGGGCATTCCCGCGTCTGGCGGGGTGATGGCACGATGACTACCACTGTTGCTGTTGTTCTGACGAGGGGTTGATGGGGTTGACTAGGTCTGATGGCACGTTGAGACAGCCGCTGGCGCGGGTTGCGGTGCTGGCGTTGTGCGGGGCCGGGCTGGCGGGGATGCTGGCCGGCTGCAGTTCGCCGGGGTCGCCGGGGGGCGGGGGGGCCGCGAGCCCGGCCGCGACGGCGACCAAGACCGTCCAGACGGCGGCCGTCGCGCCGTTCGTCAGCATCGTCGAGCCGTTCGATCCCGGTCACCCGGCCCGGCTCGAGACCGCCCCGGAGAGCTGCGGCAGCCAGCGCACGACGCTCGCCATCGAGAAGTGCTACGAGACCACGACCGAGAACACCGACGCCCAGATCAACGCCGCGCAGGCCGCCAAGTACGCCAGCGCGACCCCGGCCGGGCGCACCGCGATCCTGACCCAGGACAGCGCGTGGCTGGCCGCGCGCGGCCCGGTCTGCCAGGCCGCCTTTCACAGCGGCGGCACCATCGACGGGATCAACGTCGCGGCCTGCCTGCTCGACGAGAGCAACGCCCGGTTCATAGCGGTGAAGGGGATCAGCCCGCACGAGTACCGGCTCAAGGCCACCGACAGCATGGACCCGAGCGCCCTGTCCTGGTACACCACGCCGGGAGGATCCCGCATCGCGGAGCTGAGCACCCAGGGCGACCAGACCGGCGGGGCCGTCGTCACCTGGATCGTCGTGGGCGGGGCGCAGGGGTTCGTGATCAACCCCAGGCAGTTCTTCTATATGGACAGCCCGTTCACCGATCCCGGCGTGATCCAGGGCCAGGACCCCACGTACCACCGGGTGGCGTCCGGCCAGGAATTCCAGTTCGCCATCGACTACTCCAAGCTGGCCAAGGATCCCAACGGGGGCAAGGGCGGCTACGTGTACGCGCCCGGTGACCCCGTGGCCGAGTGGAACTGAGCGCCGGGTGGAACTGAGCTGAGTTCGTCGCTGGCCTTGCTCAGATGCAGTAGGCGGCGCGCCGCTCGAGCAGCCGCCGCGCGTTGCGCAGGGCCAGCGCGATCACCGTCTCCATCGGGTTGATGCCGATCGGGCCGGGGAACAGGCTCGCGTCGGCCACGATCAGGCCGGGTGCGCCGTGGACCTCCCCGAAGCTGCCGGTCACGCCGCGCCGCGGGTCCGCGCTCATCCGGGCCGTGCCCATCAGGTGGATGGAGAACAGCTCCAGGGTCCGCCGCGGAACCGGCCGGGTCAGCAGCCGGCCCAGCTCAGCGGGTGTGCGGACGACCGGGGCGCCCTCGAAGGGGAGCAGCACCCGCCGGGCGCCGGCCGTGAACAAGGCCTGCGCGGTCAGCTCGACGCCGCGCACGATGCGGGCGGCGTCGCGTTCGGTGAGCTGGTAGAAGACCTGCGGCCCGAGGCCGGGCAGGTACCGGATCCGGCCGCTGCCGGTGTCGGAGACCAGCGGCCCGGCCGTGACGATCCGGTTGTAGTCCGCCATCAGCGCGCCGAGCTCGGCGCCATAGGCCGGCAAGATGCCGGCCAGCATCGGGGGCGTCAGGTTGGTCGCCGTCAGCAGCAGCCCCTCGCCGGTGAACTCGCGTACCTGGAAGGCCTGGTGCACGCCCTGCCAGCCGGTCACGTCCTCGTCGAAGAACGCCGTCACCACCGCGTTCGGATGCACCGACAGGTTCCGGCCGAGCTGTCCGGAGGCCGGCCGCAACCCCGACCGCGCGAGCAGGGCCGGCGTCTGTATCGCGCCGCCCGCCACCACCACGGCCCGGGCGCGCACCGTCACGGCCGGCCCCCGGCCGCCGCCCGGACGTACCACGTGACCGGTCACCCCGGTCCCCGTGGCCCGGCCCAGCCCGGTGCCGCCCAGCCCGGTGCCGCCCAGCCCGGTGCGGCCCAGCGTGATGCGGTCTACCCGGACGTCGGCGAACAGCCGGGCCCCGGCCGCCAGCGCCCGGGGCACGCTGGTCACCAGCATCGACTGCTTCGCGCCGGTCGGGCAGCCGCTGCTGCAGTTGCTGGTCCCCGCGCAGTGCAGCTGGTTCCTGCGGTTCGCGACCACCGCCCAGCCCCTGGCCTGCGCCGCGTCCCGGAACAGGGCGGAGTCCCGCCCGATCGTCTCCGGGTCCTGCGGGCCGACCGAGAGCCGGGACTCGATCTCGGCGAAGTAGGGGTCGAGGTCCCGCTCCCCGACGGCCCGCAGGCCCTCCCGCTCGGCCCAGCGCTGGAGCACGCGGGCCGGCGTCCGCCACGACATGCCCCCGTTGACTACCGTGGACCCGCCCACGCAGCGCCCCTCGGCGTACAGCACGGACGGCCGCCCGATCGCCATCCCGCCCCCGCCGTCCCGGTACAGCGTGCGCAGCGCCCGTCCGGTCCCGGCCGTGAACGACGCTGTCGGGTGGTAGCCGCCCTCCTCGAGCATGATCACGTCCACCCCGGCCTCGGCCAGTTCCGCCGCCACGGTCGCCCCGCCCGCCCCCGAGCCGACTACCACCACCCCGCACTCCAGGCTCAGGTCACTCCCGACCCCAGCTTGCGTAGTCAGCCCATTGGGTACCGCCATCACGAACCCGCCCCAGGACCGGCCTCGTGCGCGCGGATCTGCGGTCCGTACCGGTCCAGGCGGCGCCGGGACACGGCCGCGATGTAAGGCTCCGGGTCGTAGCCGATCTCCCGCTGCACCTCGGGCAGCTCGTAGTAGCACATGACCAGCACGCTCTTGAGCCGCCGGACCAGCTCGGCCGCCGGGTCAGGGCGTGCCAGTAGCGCCCGGACGTAGGCGCTGGCCACCCGGTCGTCGAGCCGGGTGAAGCGCCGTCCCCGCGCTGGCGGGTACAGCCGCGCGCCCTGCTCGACCCCGGCCAGCGCCACCGCCAGCGCCTTCCTGGCCGCGGGCGGCAGCGAGCCCAGCATCAGGCCGAACTCGCCCAGCACCCGCTCCGCCCGCTGCCCGGACCGGACCTCGGGCGGGCAGACGATCTCGGCGAACCGCCTGGCCGCCAGCCGCCAGGGGACCTCAGCCGCCGGCTCAGCGGGCTCCGCCGGCTCCGCGGGGCCCGTCGGCGCGGAAGATGGGCCAGCCAATCTCGGTCCTCCGTTCCGCCTCGTCCGCCACCTCACCCGCGCCGCGCAGGTAGTACTCGCGCAACGGCCCGTCGATGCTGATCTCGTGCCTGGTGGCGTAGGAACCCAGTGTGGCGTAGCTGAGGTCAGCGTCGCTGAGCCAGGGCCGCCGCCTGTCGTGCGCGAACCCGATCCGTTAGGGTCGGTTCGTGCGCGGACAAGCCGACCAGCGTTTCGGCACCAGGCAGCTGCCGGAGGTGCCGGACGCCGTCGCGCCGGACGGCTCGGACGTGCGGGAACTGCTGCGGCTCGGCCGCGGCTCGATGGCGCACTTCGAGCTGGCCCCCGGCCGGGTCTCCCGGGCCGTGGCCCACCGCGCGGTCGAGGAGCTCTGGTACATCCTGGCCGGGCAGGGCCAGATGTGGCGGCGCCAGGGGGAGCGGCGGCAGACGGTTCCGCTGCGCCCCGGCACCTGCCTGTCGATACCGGCCGGCACGCACTTCCAGTTCCGCGCGGACGCGGCCGGCCCGCTGACGGCCGTGGGCGTGACCATGCCGCCCTGGCCGGGAGACGACGAGGCCTATGAAGTGCCCGGTGAGTGGCCTGCCGATGCCTCGGCCTGACGCTTCGCCCGGAAACGCCGTACTCCCCGGGGGTTTACCAGGCCCGGTCAGAACACCTACGGTCGTACAGGTTCACGCGGAAAGGTGGTGGGCATGCAATCAGGGCAGGGGCCGCTATGGCGGCCGCTGAAGCGCCAGGACAGCGCGGCGGCGGAGCAGATGGTCCAGCGGGCGGCGGAGCTGGCCAAGGATTCCCACGCGCAGACCCGGTACGCGGCGGTGCTGGTGAAGGGCGAGAGCCTGCTGGCCTGGGGCACGAACGGAGTCCCGTTCCCCGGCGAGGATCACTGCTACTGCAAGTTCGGCGAGACCGGGCACCATGACCGCTGCCGGACGCACGCCGAGCAGCGGGCGATCACGCTGGCCCGTGAGGGCGACGGCTGGCGGATGCTGCAGGGCTCGAAGCTGATCTACGTCCGGCTCCAGGCGGACGACTCGGTCCGGCAGGACGAGCCGCACTTCTGCTCCCGCTGCAGCCGCCTGGCGCTGTCCCTGGGCGTGACGGAATGGATCTTCGCCCTGTCCGAGGGGCTGGTTGGTTACGCTTCGGCCGATTACGACCAGATGGCCAGGCTCCGGTGGTAGCGAGGGGCGCACATTAGGTCTCATGCGTTACCTGAGCGGCGGCACCGCGACCCCGATGTCCCGGATCGGGCTCGGCACCTGGCAGTTCGGTTCCCGGGAGTGGGGCTACGGCCGGGACTACGCCGGGCAGGAGGCGCACGCCATCGTGCGCCGCGCGCTGGAACTGGGCGTGACCTTGTTCGACACCGCGGAGATCTACGGCTTCGGCCGCAGCGAGCGGATCCTCGGCGCGGCCCTGGGCGAGGGGCTGGCGCAGGATCGGGAGCCGGTCTTCCTGGCCACCAAGATCCTCCCGCTGCTCCCGGTCGCCCCGGTCGTCGAGCAGCGCGCGGTGGCCAGCGCGAACCGCCTCGGCGTCCGCCACATCGACCTGTACCAGGTGCACCAGCCCAACCCGCTGGTCCGGGACGGGACGATCATGCGCGGCATGCGCGCGCTGCAGCGGGTCGGGCTGGTCCATGAGGTCGGCGTCAGCAACTACTCGCTGGACCGCTGGCGAGCCGCCGAGCGGGCGCTGGGCAGCCGCGTGCTGAGCAACCAGGTCCGCTACAACCTCGTCGACCGGACCGCGGAGCGGGACCTGCTGCCGTTCGCCGCCTCGACCGGCCACGTCGTGATCGCCTACAGCCCGCTCGCCCAGGGGCTGCTCTCCGGCCGGTACCACCGGGGGAGCCGCCCGGGTAACAGCCTCAGGGCGGCCAGCCCGCTGTTCCTGCCGGAGAACCTCGACCGGGCCGGAGACCTGATCGCGGCCCTGCGCGAGGTGGCGGACGCGCACTCCGCCACCCCGGCCCAGATCGCGCTGGCCTGGGCCATCCGCCGGCCCGGGGTGGTCGCCATCCCCGGCGCGTCGAGCGTCGGGCCGCTGAAGAGCAACGCCGCGGCCGCCGACATCGACCTCACCGAGGACGAGTACCAGTCTTTGTGCACCGCCGCGGACCGGTTCCGCCCGGTCACCGGCCCGGCCGCCCTGAGCCGGCTAGCCCGGGCCCGGCTGACCCGGTCTCGTTAAAGTGATCGGGTGACCGATACCGACGTCATCGCCGAGCGCATCCTGACCCGCTACGACACCATCACCGCGCTGTGGCTGCAGCTGGGCATCGCCTCGGCCGAGGCCCGGGCCATCGCCGAGGACGCCGGGCTGCTCTACGTGGAAGACCACTGCCTGGTCATCGAGCAGCGCCGCCTGAACCTGGAGGCCCCCGGCCGCTAGCCGCGCCTCACAGGGCGCGGGCCAGGTCGGCGGAGATG
>JAJKHX010000032.1 GCA_021154785.1 Nocardiopsis sp. | reverse complement strand
GCCCGGCCCTGAACCTGGGCCTGGTAGCGCGGTGATTCCGGCATCCGGCAGCGCAGGTAGATCACGGCGGCGGCGGGTACCGCGCCGAGCGCCAGCAGGACCCGCCAGGCCACGTCGTCGCCGACGCCGGAGCCGAGCAGGGCCAGCGCGATCAGCGGCCCGATGATCAGCCCGAGCGCCTGGGTGCCGAACACCATCCCGACCAGCTTGCCGCGGTCCTTGCGGTTCGCGTACTCGCTGACCATGACCGCGCTGACGGGATAGTCGCCGCCGACGCCGAACCCGAGCAGGAAGCGGAACCCGATCAGCACCCAGAACGACCCGGACAGCGCCGACCCCAGCGCCCCGGCGATCATGATGAGAGCGACCAGCCAGTACACCCGCTTGCGGCCGACCATGTCCGCGTACCGCCCGAACACCAGCGCGCCGAAAAAGGCGGCCGCCAGCATGGTGCTGTTCAGCACGGCGAGCTGGCCCGGGCTCAGGTGCCAGTCCCGGGTGATCAGCGCCGAGGCGATCCCGATGACGAACAGGTCGTAGGCGTCGGTGAAGAACCCCACTCCCGAGGCCAGCACCGCCCGCAGGTGGGTCCGGCTCAGCGACGCCTCATCCAGCGCCGTGGCCAGGTCATCGAGCTGGATGTCGGCCATCGCATCACCCCGCAGGTCGTGCCGCCCGCACCACCGCGGCCAGCCCTTATTCCTGTTCTTGCTGCGGAACGTACCTAGTTCCGGCAACACTCAGCCGACGGGAAAATGAATACGGGATGAACGGGTAATGTCTGACGGGCGAATATCATCTGGCCGCCGGCCTCGGCTAGACCCGCCGCCGCACGTACCATGAACGGTGATGACAGATACCCGGAACTGCGAGCAATGCGGCGTGCTGTTCACGCCGCGGCGCGAGCACGCGCGGTTCTGCTCGGTCCGCTGCCGGGCGCGCTGGAACCGCCGCTACGCGGGAGGCACCCCGGCCGATACCGGCGCGCTGGACTGGTCCATCACCGCGATGCGCGAGACCATCGAGCGGCTCTGCCGGGCCGGCGGCTGGGACCGGGCCGACGGCTTCGCCGTGATCAGCGAGGCCGTGTGGCGAGTGACTATCGTCGACGCCGACCTGGTGCGGTATCACCCGGAAAACTACAGCCGTGCCCTGGCCCGCCAGGACGCGGGCCAGCGCCGGATCATCGAGGAGACCTTCGCCGGCCTGCGGTTCGTGCGCAACCAGATGGGCTACGACGCCCATCCCGCTGATCTCGTCCAGCCACTGGCTTCCGGCGCCGGCATCGCGGCCTGGACCTGGAAGCCGGTCCCTGAACCCGCGCTCGGCGCGCTCACGGCGCGCGGCCGGTCCTGGGAGCTGACCCGGTACCAGGCCTACCAGGACCGGCTCGCGGGCCGCACGGTCGGCGAGATCTTCACCCAGGCCGTCGCCTTCCTCAACATGGCCGACGACGTCGTCCTCAGCCGTACCTAACCGTGACCCCTCAGCCGGTGCCGGGCCCAGATGGCGCTTCGCCCGGACGGCCGCGCAGGGCGTAGATCCCGGCGGCCACCGTGCCGAGGCACAGGGCCCCGGCGCTGAACCCCAGCGAGGCGTGGATGCCGATGGCCACGCCGAGGATGCCGACGGTGAACCCGCTCCCGGCCCGCAGCCCGTTGGCGGACACCCCGTACAGGCCCACCCCCCGGCCACGGTCGGCGGGCGCCGCCCGCAGCTGGACGATGGTCTGCCCGATCGACATCGAGGCCAGGTTCGCGATCCCGCCGAGGAACAGCAGCGCCAGCGCGATCAGGTAGCGGCCGGTCAGCGCGAAGAACAGGGTGGTCACGCCGTAGACCGCGGTGCTGACCACGGCTGCCCTGGTGTTCGGCTTGATGCTGCCGGTGGCCTCGAGCAAGATCCCGCCGATCACCCCGCCCGCGCCGTTGGCGAACAGCAGCACCCCGTACGCGAGGCCGGCGCTGCCGGCCCCGAGATCCTGGGCGAACAGCGGCATCGCGGTCTGCAGCGACGTGCCGATGAAGAACGAGCCGAGGCCGCCGAGCACGATCATGCTGACCAGGGTGTGGTCGGACTTGACGTCCTTCAGCACCCGCAGCGAGCCCAGCATCCCGACCCGGGGCGGCCGCGGCCCGTGGTCGCGCAGGTGCCCGGTGAACTTGGTCCGGAACAGGAACAGCGTCAGCGGCAGGTAGATCGCGATGTTGACGAAGATGCCCCGGACCGGGCCCAGCCCGAGCAGCAGCGCCGAGCCGACGACGGGGCCGAACAGGACGCCCAGGCTCCGGAACGTGGCGTTGAGCCGCACCGCGCTCGGCAGTTCCTCCCGGCCGACGAAATCATGCAGCATCAGCTGCTCGCCCGGTCCCCACAGCGCTCCCGCGCAGCCGTGCAGGACCAGCAGCAGGCACGCTTCCCAGACCCGCAGCGAGCGGGTGAGGAACAGCACTCCCCACAGCGCGGAGACCAGCATGAACAGGGCCTGCGCGGCCTGGATCAGGCGGCGGCAGTCGTACCGGTCGGCCAGCGACCCGAAGTACACCGAGAAGAGCAGGAACGGCACCCAGTGGCTGATGACCTCGAAGCCGGCCAGGGCCGGGGATTGGAACTTCTGCCACAGCACCCAGTAGGTGATGACGTGCTCGACGTTGTCGGCCATCATCGCCAGCGCTGCCCCGAACAGGTAGGGCCGGCAGTCGCGGTTCCGCAGCGCGGCGAACTTGGCCGGCGCCGCGGTGACCTGAGCGGCCTGGGCGCCTATCTCATCGGACGGGGCGACCTGGTCGAGCTCGAGCACGTGGGTGGGGACTCCGCAGGCAGAACACACCTTGGCTCGAACGCAGGGCGCGACCTGGTGCTTCCCGTTCTGACCGGTCAGAAAGGCGCCTCGTAAGATCAAGGGATGACCGACGTCATCGCGCTGACCGCGCAGGGCCGCCTGCGCGGTCAGCGCGATGGCCCGGCGCTGCGGTTCCTCGGCGTCCCCTACGCCGAGTCCCCGCTTACGGCGGGCCGTTTCGCCGCGCCGGTGCCGCATGCCCGCTGGGACGGGATCCGGGACGCGCTCGCCTACGGCGCGACCTCGCCGCAGCCCGACCGCGGGATCACCCTGATCCCCGAACCGGTCATCGCCGGTGACAACGAGCTGAACCTGAACGTGTTCACGCCCGATCTCGGCGCGGACGGTCTCCCTGTCCTGGTCTGGATCCACGGCGGCGGGTTCACCGGCGGCTGCAGCGCTTCGCCCTGGTACCGCGGCGGCCCGTTCGCGCGGGACGGCGTCGTCCTGGTCAGCATCAACTACCGCCTCGGCGCCGAGGGGTTTCTCGAGCTACCTGACGCGCCCGCCAACCGGGCCGTCCGCGACTGGGTCCGCGCGCTGGAGTGGGTGCGGGAGAATATCGCCGCGTTCGGCGGAGATCCGGAACGGGTGACGATCGGCGGCCAGTCGGCGGGCGGGGCCGCCTGCGCCACGCTGCTCGGCGTGCCCGCGGCCCGGGGCCTGTTCCGCGCCGCGGCCTGCATGAGTGGCGGTCAGGCGCTGATGCAGACCCCTGCGGGCGTCCGTGCCGTGGCCGCTCAGCTGGCCGGGCACCTGGGTGCCCTGACCCGGGAGGCCCCGGAAGAAACGCCGGCCGAAGCCATCCTGGCGGCCCAGGAGGCGGTATCGGCGAGCCTGGGAGCGGCGGCGGGCCGGACCGACGCCGAAGCGATCGCCACCCTGCTCGCCGGCGGCATCTCGCTGCCCTGGGCACCCTTCGCCGACGGTGAGGTCGTCACCGAGGAGCCTCTGACGGCCGCTGCCTCGCCCCGGCAGCGGGAGGTGTCCTTGCTGGCTGGCGCCACGGCGCACGAGTTCAACATGGCGTGGCTGGCGGCGGACTGGATCACCCCGGTCGTTGCGGCCGACGGACTGGCCCGGGCCGGCGTCCCGGCACCGGCCGTCGCGGCCTACATCGACCAGGCCGGATCGCCTCCGAGCCAGGCGGTCGGCCAGGCCGTTACCGACCGGGTGTTCCGCGTCCCCGCCCAGCAACTGGCGGCAGCCAAGGCGGCGGCGGGCGGTTCCGCCTTCGCCTACGACTTCCGCTGGACCGCGACGGGCGGCCCGCTGCCCGGCCTGTCCTTCCACTGCCTCGACGTCCCGTTCTTCTTCGACGCGCTCGCCGAGCCCGGCGTCACCGAGGCTATGGGCCCGGCGCCGCCCCAGGAACTGGCCACCCGTATGCACAGCGCCCTGGTCCGCTTCGTCACCGGCGGCGAGCCCGGCTGGGACGGTTTTAGCGGTGACCGCAGCCCGGTCATGGTCTTCGCCGGGTCCTCCGAGGTCCGCGAGAACCCACTCGAACTCGAACGAGCCGCCTGGACCCGCCGCTAGCCAGTGCCTAACCGGCCGGGAAGAGCGGGCGACGCCCTTTCCGGCCGGCTTCAGCGGTGCCGGGTCAGGCTGGGTCGGTGGCTTCGGGTTCGCCGTGAGCTGGCCCAGCGTGAGCTGGTCCGGTATGAGCCGGCTCTTCAGGAGCGGGTTCTGTATGGACCCGTCCGGAGCGGCCGAGGATGCGCTCGGCCGCGCTGATCAGCTGGTCGGCCCGGTCCCGCGCCTGCTCGAACCGCTGCCGGGCCTGCTCGACCCGGTCCTGCAGCCGGTCGGCCGGATCCCGCTGCTCCGGCCGGTACGAGCCGGAGGGACCGGACCGGTGCCCCCGAGGAGGCTGCGGAGGCAGCGGAGGCCGGGGAGGCTGCGGCGGACGCGGTGGGTGGGCTGAGCGGGGCGGCAGGTGGTGTCGCTCGTAGCGGCCGAACTCGCCGC
Organism: Nocardiopsis sp.; assembly: GCA_021154785.1. GTDB lineage: Bacteria > Actinomycetota > Actinomycetes > Streptosporangiales > Streptosporangiaceae > Palsa-504. The sequence goes on along the minus strand of JAJKHX010000032.1, from coordinate 1,958 downwards.
CGGTGAAATCGCCGGCCATGTCCTCGGCGTCGCTGGCGGCCTCCTCTGCCCAGTTAGCGGCCTCCTCGGCCCGGTCGGCAGCCTCTTCGGCCTGATCGGCTTGCTGCTCGGCTCGTTCAGCGCGGCGGCGGGCCTGCCCGGCGGTGGCGTGAGCCTCCTCGGCTCGCCGCTCAGCCTGGGTGATGGTCTCGTCGTCGCCCCATTCGTTGGTCAGCTCGGCCGCTTCCTGGGTCAGGTCGGCGGCTTCTTCCGCCCGCTCGGCAGCCTCCTCGGCCCGCTCGGCCCGCTCGCGAGCTTGCTCGGCCAGGTAGCGTGCGTGCTCCGCCAGCTGGCGAGCCTCGTCGGCCTGCTCCTGGGCACGGGTCGCGGCGTCACTGTTATCCGCCTCAGCGGTCAGGCCGCCGTCGGCCATGCCGTCGCTCTCGTTGTCACGCAGGCCGTCTTCGGCGTCACGCTCGTCATGCACGGCGTGCCGGGCCACGCTGTACGGTTCGCCGGTCTCAGCCATGCGCTGGCGGGTGGCGATCTTCCGGGCTTTGTCCGCAGTCATTGTCGTTCTTCCCTGGCGAGGCTGCCCGCGTCTGCTCGCCATGGTGAACGGCCCTGCTGTGACTAGCACGGCCATGACTGGCGAGGGCACCCGAGTCTTAGACCCTTGTCCTCGTTGCCGCCGACGGCGCGGGCCGGTCGCTGGCTCGGAAGCGGGCAGGTGGTGCACTGCCACTACGGCCAGAGTACATCAAGATATAACGCCTTCAAGTGCGGTTATCCTCCGTCTTTCGCGGGGGGTTGACCCCCCGCTCCGGGATAACCACTGCTGTTCAATGAGGTCATGCAGCTGGTCCCGATGACGGCGGCCTACGCGGCTGAGATCGTTACCTGGCGGTATCCGGCTCCCTATGACATCTATGACATGCCTGGCGAGGACGCCGCCGTGCTCACCGGCGCGGACGGCGGGTTCTTCGCGCTGACCGGTCAGCATGAGCTCATCGGCTTCCGGTCGTTCGGAACCGACGGCCAGGTGCCGGGCGGCACCTACGACTCCGCCGCCCTTGATACGGGAGGCGGCCTGCGACCGGACCTCACCGGGAGAGGGCTGGGCCGGGAAGCGATCCAGACCGGCCTGGCCTTCGGCCGGGAGTTGTTCGCCCCGGCTGCGTTCCGGGTCACCATCGCCACCTTCAACGTCCGCGCCCTGCGGGTAGTCCAGGCGCTCGGCTTCCGCCCCGTCACCAGCTTCCGGGCCACGGCCGATGGCCGGAGCTACGCGATACTGACCCGGCCAGAACAGGCGGGGAACCGGTGACCAGGCCCGGCCAGCGCTAAGAGAGCTCCCGCCGCCCGATGGCATCCCCGGGAGCCAGCTGCCATCGGGCTGCCACCGTCCTGCCATCGGGGTCCGCGAAGGTCAGTTCATGACCACGACAGCAGACGAGGAGCGCGGGCGATGACGATTACCATGAGGACCACTGAAGGCCGGCACGCCGCCGCCGGGACGGCAGACGAGACGATCCAGCTGCGCGGGCTCCGGAAGAGCTTCGGGCCGGTGCGGGCGGTCGACGGCATCGACCTGAGCCTGGGGCGCGGCCGCACGGTCGCCATCCTGGGCCGCAACGGCGCCGGCAAGTCGACCGCGCTGTCCATGCTGCTCGGCCTGCTGCCGCCGGACGAGGGCCGGGTCACGGTGTTCGGCCGGAGCCCGGAGCAGGCCATCCGGGCCGGGCTGGTCGGCGCGATGCCCCAGGAGGGCGGGCTCATTCCGCGGGTGACGGTCGGCGAGCTGGTCGGCTTCGTGGCCAGCACCTACCCGCACCCGCTGCCGCTGGCCCAGATCCTCGACATCGCCGACCTCACCGACCTGGCCCGGCGCCGGGCGGACAAGCTGTCCGGCGGGCAGGCGCAGCGGGTGCGCTTCGCCCTGGCCGTGGCCGGGAACCCGGAGCTGATCGTGCTGGACG
>JAJKHX010000031.1 GCA_021154785.1 Nocardiopsis sp. | reverse complement strand
CCGCGGTGACCGGGGCCGGGGCGGCGGACCGGCGGGTCAGCGGCATCCGGGACCGGGTGTCCTCGTCCCGCGGCGTGTAGACGACGACGCGCGCCCCGGGCATGAGCGGCAGGTCGAGCTCGCTGACGGCCAGGCTGAGCGGGCCGGCCTGCGGGTGCAGGTAGGTCAGGGTGCGCGGCTCGCAGTCGGCCACCTCGTGCCGGGACCACAGGTCGGCGAACTCGCGGCTGAGGCTGGCCAGCCGGCGGATGTCCTCTTCCCAGTCCGGCTCGCCGACGTGCCGGCTGTAGGCCGAGCGCAGCCGCGCCACCAGGTAGCGGACGTGACCCTCGTACTCGGGGAACTTGCCCCGGGCGGCCGGCTCGGTGACGCAGCACCACAGGGTGTTCTTGTGGACGCACGGCATCGTGTGCCACTCCCAGAACAGCTCTTCTGAGGCTTCGTTGGCCAGCAGGATGTCGAACCGGCTGTTGATCAGGGACGCGGGCAGCGGGTCGAGGGACTGCAGGATCTCGCGGATGCTGTCCGGTATCGCCGGGCGCGGTCGCTCGGTGCGCAGCGGCGTGGCCTCGGCCAGCCGGTACAGGTGCTCCCGCTCGGCCCGGTCCAGCCGCAGCGTCCGGGCCACCGCGTCGAGCACCTGGGTGCTGGCGTTGATCTGGCGGCCCTGTTCGAGCCAGGTGTACCAGGTGACCCCGACCCCGGCCAGCAGCGCCACTTCCTCCCGGCGCAGCCCCGGCGTGCGCCGTCGCGAACCCGGCGGCATGCCGAAGTCATCCGGGCTGAGCCGGGCCCGGCGCGCCTTGAGGAACTCACCGAGTTCCGCGCGCCGCCGCTCACCGGCCCGCCGGGCCGACCCGTCCTTTGGTTCGTACGTGGCCAAGGCCTCTTCCCATCACCGAAACCGCCCCAGTCACAACTTATCGGTACCGGCCGGCATTTCGGCGGTGACCTCGGACGGGAGCACGGTGAACAGAAGGAAAAGGCCAGGAACTGGCCGACGGGCTCCCGGGGAGTTGGGGAGCCGGGAGCCCGCCGGAGTCTTCAGGGCAGCGCGGCGGCGGTGGTCAGGCCGACCGCCTGGCGCCTCCCGCTGGGAGAACAGTCTCAGGCGGTACCTGAACGGCGCTGAAACGGCGCTGGAAACCGCAGGTCAGCGCCCTGGCCGCCGACCCTAGGCCGCGGTCCAGGCGACCGGGAGGCGCTTGATGCCGCGCTGGAAGTTCGAGCGCAGGAAGGCGGGCTCCCCGGCCGGTTCCAGGGCGGACGTGCGCGCCAGCACCTCGGCGAACAGCGCCCGCATCTGGACGCGGGCCAGGTGGGCGCCCAGGCAGAAGTGCGGGCCGTGCCCGAACACCAGGTGCGGGTTGGGCTGGCGGCGGATGTCGAACCGGTCCGGGGCAGCGAAGACATCCGGGTCCCGGTTGGCCGCGGTGAACGAGACCACGACCTTTTCTCCCGAACGAATAGGGTGCCCGCCCAGTTCGCAGTCGCCCGTGGCCGTCCGGCGGAACGTCATCACCGGCGTCCACCAGCGCAGCATCTCGTCGACCGCGACGCGGAGCAGGTCCGGACCGGCGCGCAGTTCCGCGGCCGCCCCGGGGTGCTCGAGCAGTGCGAGGCAGGCGCCGGGCAGGCCGTTGCGCAGGGTCTCGTTGCCGGCCACGGCGAACAGCCAGAACATGTTCTCGAACTCGGCCGCGGAGACCTGCCCGCCGCCCTCGTCGGACTGGGTCAGCAGGATCGACATCACGTCGTCGCCCGGGCGGCGCCGCTTCTCCCCGGCCAGCAGGTGGGCGTAGGCGTACAGGTCGGGCATGCCCTCGCGGGTACGCGGGTCGGGCATCCGGCCGCCGGGGCCGGGGGCCGGCCGCAGCGACAGCGCCTCGCGGGCCATCGGCGTGCCGGCCGCCGGGTCGAACTCGGCCGAGGTGGCGTAGTCGGGATCCTGGTAGCCGATGACCCGGTTGGACCAGTCGAACAGCAGCCAGCGGTCCTGCTCGGGCACGCCCAGGACGTCGGCCAGGGCCAGCAGCGGCAGGTCAGCCGCGACGTCTTTGGCGAAGTCGCACTCGCCCCGGGGCCCGGCGAAGACCCGGTCGCAGATGGCCCGGGCGTGGCCGCGGATGCGGTCCTCGAGCCGGGCCACGGCCCGGGGGGTGAACGACCGGCTGAGCAGGCGGCGCAGCCGGGAGTGCTCCGGCGGGTCCATGTTGAGCATCATCCGCCGGACGTAGCCCAGCGCCTGCGGCGTGGCCGGGTCCCTGATCTGGGTCGCGCCGAGCGCCGAGGAGAACAGTTCCGGGCGCCGCAGCACCGACTCCACCTCGGCGTGCCTGAGCACCAGCCAGAAGCCGGGGCCCGCTTCCCAGCCGAGCACGGGGATCTCCGGCACCCAGGCCACCGGGGCGGCCCGGCGCAGCCGGGCCAGGGCCTCGAACGGCACCCCGGCCACATAGGTGGCCGGGTCGAAGACGACCTCGGTGTCCGGCCGGCTGTTCTGGTGGCCCGTCACTCGCGCCCCAGGAACTCCTCGATGGAGGTGGCGAGCGAGACCGGAGACTCGAACATCGGGTAGTGCCCGGCGTCGGGCAGGATGGTCATCTCCCCGTCGGGGAAGAAGACCAGCCAGGTCTGCTCCATCACGTCGGCCGACAGGGCCGGGTCGTTGACCCCCACGATCACCTTGACCGGCGTCTGGCCGCCGGCCTGCGACTTGGCCAGGTCCGAGAAGTCGAACCTGGCCCAGGCCTGCAGGTACGCGGCGAACGCGGGCACCGCGGAGTTCTCCAGCGAGTGCTGGACCAGCAGGTTGACGAACGTCGCGGTCAGCTTGCTGCCGGTGGTGAAGTCGATGATCGCCGCCCGGTTGCCCGCGTTGCCCGCCGCGCCGGAGAACAGCTCCCAGCCCTGCTCGTCCATGGGCACCGCGCTGGCCGGCACTGGGTTGATGCCGATCAGCTTGCGGACCCGTTCCGGGGACTGGAGCAGGAGCTGGTGGGCGATCTTCGCGCCCATCGAGTGGCCGATCACCGAGAACGTGTCCCAGCCCAGCTCATCGGCCAGGGCGAGCGCGTCGGCGGCGGCCTCCTCTATGGTGAACTCACCGGGAACCTGCTTGCGCTCGCCGTAGCCGCGCAGGTCCATGAAGGCGTAGGTGTAGGCCGAGCGGTTCAGGTAGTCCGGCAGCGAACCCCAGCCCCGGGCCGAGCCGAACCAGCCGTGCACCGCCAGCACGTGATGGTCACCGGACCCGATGCTCACTACCGAACTCGTCATGCCGCCCGCCCTCCCGCGATTACGTCCTGTGGTTGAGCCGACTCTAGCGAGCGAGCGGTGCGTCCGCCACGGCTTGCCGCGGCAGCACGACGGTGGCGTCCCCCGGCCGTCCCATCCGGACGTAGGGGTTCCACGGGACCGGCAGCATGACGGTCTCATCCGACGGCCGCGGCGGCACGACGGCGGCGGCCGTGGCGGCCGCGGTGCGCTGCTCGTCGCGGACGGTGCCACCGCGCAGGATCAGCGTCGTGTAGGCCAGGACCGCGCCGCCGATCGCGACCAGGGCGCCGGACGCGCCGAGCAGGCTGGCCAGCACCGGGGCGACCGCGGACCCGATCACGATCCCGGCGATCGAGGCGGGCAGGGCCAGCCCGTAGGCCCGGCCGAACACGTCCTCGTCGAGGGTCCGCTGCAGCATCGTGTCGGTGAGGATCTCGACCAGGATGGCGCCGAGCCCGGTGAGGCCGGTCAGCACGACGGCCGCGAGCGGCCAGTGGGTGATCGCGAGCAGCAGGGTCGGCAACCCGGCGCAGGCCAGCGCGGACGCCTGCACCAGGTGCGGCCGGGAGCTGCGGCTGGCCCGCCCGGCCAGCGCCGTGCCAGCCAGGCCGCCCGCGCCAATGGCGGCGAACAGGTAGCCGTATCCCTGCGCTCCCAGCCCGGTCTGGCGGGCGACCAGGAGCAGCAGCACGGTCTGGGTGCCGTACAGGAAGCTGCACATGATGTCGGCGCCGATCAGCCGCAACGCCGCCGGGTGCTGGCGCAGCGCCGCCGCGCCTTCCGCCAGCTCACCGAGCATTCCCCGGAAAAGGCCGGCACTGAACAGGCCGGCCGGGGAGTCCGCCACCGGGCCCGGGGCGGAACGCCGGGTGGCGAACACGCCGCGGTCCTTGATGGCCAGCACCGCGAGCGCGGACAGGCCGAAGGTCAGGGCGTTGGCGGCGAACGCGGCCGCGGGCGAGCCGAGGAACAGCAGCACGCCGCCGAGCGCCGGGCCGAGGATGATGCTGGCCCCGCTGACGGCGGACCGGGCGGCGTTGGCACCGGGCAGGTCGGCGTCGTCGACGACGCGCGGCGTGACCGCGGCGACGCACGGCATATACGGGGCCGCGGCGGCGGTGGCGGCGGCCGCGATCAGCGGGGCGAGCGCAATGGGAAGCCCGGCCGCGGCCACCGCGGCCAGCAGGAGCATGAGCGCCACCCGGGCCAGGTCGCAGATGATCATGATGCGGCGGCGGTCGAACCGGTCGGCCAGCACCCCGCCCACCGGACCGAGAACCACGACCGGCACCACCCGGGCCGCCGTGGTCAGGCCCGCCCACACCGCCGAGTGGGTGCGGTCGTAGACCAGCACGACCAGCGCCAGGTTGTACAGCCAGTCGCCGACCTGGGACACGGCCAGGGCGGACAGCAGGTAACGGAAGTCCGGGTAGCGGAGCGCGGCGCGGATGGTCCCGGAGGGAGCGTTCGTCATCGTCATGCCTTCACGGTCCGGCTAAGGGCCAGGACCGCACATTGGCGCGCCGCCGTAGCCAGGCCGGCTAACCCGCTTATTTGTGCCGAACGGGTGCCCTACGCCCAGCCGCGAGGGCCTTAGCCGGTGATCCCGAGGCGGTGCGCCACGGCAGCGGCCTCGACCCGGCTGTCGACGCCGAGCTTGGCCAGGATGTTAGACACGTGCACGCTGGCCGTCTTCGGGCTGATGAACAGGGATTCCGCGATCTGCGGGTTGGACCGGCCGCCGGCCAGCAGGGCCAGGATCTCCTGCTCGCGCTCGGTCAGGCCGAAGCGGGCCAGCGGATCCTCGGGCCCGGCCGCGCCGGTCCCGGTGGCCGTCTCCGCGGCGGGCTCGTCCAGGCTCAGCCGGGTCCGGCGGGCTAGCGCGGCGGCCTCGTCCGCGATGGGCACCGCGCTGACCCGGCGGGCCAGCGCGTAGGCCGCGCGGACGCCCCGGGCCGCGGCCGGGCGGTCGCCCGCCGCCACGGCGGTCTCGGCCAGGCGCAGCCAGGCGTAGGCCAGCGGGTAGGGCTCGGCCGCCTCCTCCCAGGCGCTGACTGCCGCCGACCAGGTGGTGACGTCATCGGGGCCCGCGGCGCGCGCGAGCTCGGCGGTGATCAGGGCCTGGTACCCGCGTGAGGTGGCGTTGGGTACGGTCAGGTCCGCGGCGATCGACGCCAGCTTCCGGTACCGGCCGGCAGCGTCGCCCGGGGCCTGTTCCCGCCGGTCACGAGCCCGGGTGGCGTCGTCCGCCTCGGTCCTGGCGGCCAGCCACAGCAACGGCCAGAGGTAGCGTCCTGACACCAGCGAGTCGTAATCCGCCAGGCCCTCGGCGGTGAGGCGGCGGGCCGCGTCCAGGTCGGCCCGGCCGAGGGCGGCCAGCGCGTCAACGTACAGCAGGGTCAGGATGTACTGCTCGTCACGGGTCTGGCCCAGCAGCCGCCGGGCCGCGCGCACGTCACGATCGGCGTCGTCGTGCCGCCCGGTCATCGCGGCCAGCTCGGCGTGCAGCAGCAGGATCGTGGCCGCGTAGATGCCCTCCGGCATGGCGTTCAGGGTCCGGGCGGCCAGCTGCTCCGCCTCGCTCCAGTGGCCCAGGCGGATCAGGCTCTCCACCAGGTTGCCGGTCAGGAAGGCACCGAGGGACCGGGCCAGCCCCACCCGTCCGGCCAGCTCGATCCCGGCCCGGGCGGCCTCGGCCGCCTCCTGGTGCCGGCCGTGCAGCTCCAGCACGTCGGAGATGTTGATGTAGGCGCGCAGGGCGGTGAAGTGCGCGCCGATGCCGGTGGCCAGGGCCAGGCCGGCCCGGATGTCATCCAGGCCCGCGTCGGCGTCGTCCGGGCTCAGGTAGCCGCGGACCGAGCCGAGGGTGATGGACGAGTCGGCCTCCTGCTGGGCCGCGCCGACCTCCCGCGCGGCCTGCACGGCCCGGGCGGCCAAGCTCAGCGCGGCGTCCATGTCGTTGGCCCGCCAGACCGAGTTGGCCAGCGAGGACAGGACGACCGCGTGCGCCCTGGTCACCTGCTCGGCGGGCAGCAGCGCGAGCGCCTCTTCCAGGGTGGCGACCGACTCGGCCTCCCGGCTGGTGTCCCGCAGGGCGACCGCGCGCCGGTCGAGCACCAGCGCGCGCCGGACCGCGTCACCCTCGGCCGGAAGGCCGGCCAGGGCCTGGTCGAACAGGGACAGCGACCGGTCGAGGGCGCCCGCCTGGTAGGCGGCCTCGCCGGCCAGGGTGGCCACCTCGGCCTGGTCCAGGCCGGTGCGGGTGCCGGCGTCGGGCACCCGGGGCCAGATCTCCAGCGCCCGTTCCAGGTGACGCTGGGCCTCGGCCGGGGCGAACGAGGCCATGGCGTGCCGGGCCGCGGCGATCGAGGCGGGCAGCGCACGGGGCAGGTCGAGGGCGGCGTACCAGTGGTGGGCCAGGGCGGCGGGCACGGCGGCATCGTCGCCGGCCAGGCCCGGGTCGCGGGTGAGCGCCTCGCCGTAGGCGGCGTGCAGGCCGCCCCGCTCCCCCGGCAGCATGTCCTCGTAGACCGCGTCCCGGGTGAGCGCGTGCCGGAAGGCGTAGCTCCGGCCGGTGTGATCGACCACCAGGAGGTGGCTCTCGACGGCCTCGCGCAGTCCCGCGTAGAACTCGGCGTCACCGACGCCCGCCACCTCGGCGAGCAGCTTGTCGGGCACGCTGCGGCCGGCCACCGCCGCGGTCCGCAGCAGCCGCTGAGCGCCGGCACTCAGCGCGTCCGCCCGGCTCAGCAGCACGTCCGCCAGGGACGGCGGCAGGTCGGCCGGGTCACCGCCGCCGCGCATCACCCCGGCGAGTTCCTCCACCAGGTAGGCGTTGCCGCCGGACCGGTCGAAGACCAGGTCGACGAGCCCGCCGGCGGGTTCGGTCCCCAGGATCGCGCCGAGCTGGGCGGCGACCTCCCCGGGCTCGAACCGGCGCAGCTCCACGTGCTGCACCGTGCGGAGCCGCTCCCAGCTGGCGATCAGCGGCCGCAGCGGATGGCGCCGGTTCAGCTCGTCGGAACGGTAGGTGGCCAGCAGCACCACCCGGACCCCGCGCAGCGACCTGATCAGGAAGGAGACCAGCTCCCGGGTGGACTGGTCGGACCAGTGCAGGTCCTCCATGACCAGCAGCAGCGGCCGCCTGGCACTGAGCCGTCCGAGCAGCCCGAGGACCAGCTCGAGGAGCTGGGACACCTGGATCCCGTCGGCGCCCGGCTCGGTCCCGCGCTCTTCCAGCCCGGCGCCGGGGTCGAGCTCGGGCAGCAGCCGGCCGAGACCCCGCCGGGCCGGGCCGAGGACCTCGGTGAGCTCGCCCCGCGACATGGTCCGGGCCAGCGTGCGGAGCGCGTCGATCAGCGGGGCCAGCGGCAGGCCCTCGGCGCCGAGCTCGACGCAGTGGCCAGTCAGCACGGTGAAGCCGGAACCATCCACATACCCGGTCAGCTCGGTAACCAGGCGCGTCTTGCCGACGCCCGCCTCGCCCGCGATGATCGCGAATCCGGGCTCGCCCGCCCGGGCCCGGTCGCACAGCGCGGTGAGCGCCGCGACCTCGTCCCGCCGCCCGACGAAGACCGGGCTCTGCAACCCCTCGCTCATACCAGCACGCTGCCACAGCCGGGACGCGGAGGGTAGACCGGGGCGGGCGGCCGACTCGTTCGGTAGGTAAAGGTCCTGGATCTGGGCTCAGGCGGGCGGGGTGCCGCGGCCGGTGAGGGGGCCGTGGAGGGCCAGGGCCGCGGCGATGGTGGCCGCGCCCGCGATCGCCATGCCGGCGCCGGCGCCGAGGACGCCGGCCAGCGCGCCGGTCACGGCCGGGATCAGGCCCTGGCCGCCCATCGCCCCGGTCGAATTGAGGCCGAAGCCCTGCCCGCGGCGCGATTCCGGCAGGGCGTCGAGGAAGGCCTGCTGGAGGCCGAGCTGGTAGGCGAACCCGGCCCCGCAAGTCAGCAGGGCCACTGCGGCTAGCAGCAGGGGCGGCCGGAACGGCAGCGCCAGCAAGGGCGCGCCCATGGTCACGACCAGCGGGAACGCCAGGCGCCGGCGGGCCGCGGGCGGGCAGAGCCGGGCCGCCAGCAGGTCGCCGAGCAGCATCCCGGCCGGCACCGCGGCGAGCAGCGGGGCCGCCGCGCGGGCCGGGTGCCCCAGGGACGCGGTGTACGGCACGATCAGCGACTCCGCTCCGGTGACGAACCAGGCGGGCAGCCACTGGGCGAGGAGCAGGCCGCGGACGGCGGGGCTGGCCAGGAGTTCGGCGTGACCGGCCAGGGTGTCCCGGATCAGGCCCCGCTTTCGCCCCCGCTCTTGCCTTCGCCCCTGCCCTTGCTCACGCTGCGGCTCGCGTTGGCCGGACCCGGGGGCCTCGCGGGCGGGCCGGG
>JAJKHX010000030.1 GCA_021154785.1 Nocardiopsis sp. | reverse complement strand
GGGATCGACGGGCTCAGACGGGTGGCACCGCCGGTGACCAGGACCTTGCGGGTCCGCCACTGGTTCCGGCCGGATCGCACCCGGTCCTGGCAGGCTAGTTACAACCTGGCCTGCGCCTACGCGGCGGTCGCGCAGGCGCGCCGGGTCGCGGGCGACGGCCAGGGCACACTGCGTGACCTGACGGACCGGGTCGTCAGCAGCCTGTGGTTCACCGTCTGCAACCCCCAGGGCGAGATGGACCGGCCCTGGGACTGGATCTTCAACGATCCCGACTTCAACTGCCTGAAAGCCGAGGGTGAGGAGGCCTTCGCGGCGTTCAGGGACTTCCTCGACGTCCAGGAGCGGCGCGACTATCCGTCCGTCCCCCAGCCGCGGGCAGGCTGCATCGCACGATCAGCTGCCACGGGCCGCAAGCCCACCGGGCTGAAGCCCGGCCCGGCTGAAGCGAAGGCCCCAGTCGCGGACCTGGTCGAGCAGCTCGGGCGGGGCGATTACCTGGAAGTCCGCGCCGAGTGAGCCGAGCAGCAGCATCGGCCAGTCCAGCTGGTCGACGGTCATCCGGATCCGGCTGCGGGTCTCGGTAACCGCTTCCACCGTGGCCCACCGGCCGTACCGCTTGCGTACCGTCTCGGCCGGGGCGTCGACGAGGGCCTCCACCTCGTAGGCGGCGGCAAAGCTGCCGATGCCGGCCTGGACGAAGGCGGCGGCGTCGGCGGCGGGCAGTTCGCGCGGCCGGAACCGGGCTCCGGTACCGCGCGGTCCGGTCAGCCGGTCCAGGCGGAAGCTGCGCCAGTCCTGCCGGGCCAGGTCGTAGCAGACCAGGTACCAGCGGCGGCCGAGCAGGACCAGGCGGTAAGGCTCCACGTGCCGGTCGGTCTGCTCGCCGCTGGCCGCGGTGTAGGAGAAGCGCAGACGTTCGGTGTCACGGCAGGCCATCGCGGTGGTGGTGAGGATGGCCGGGTCCACGGCCACCTGCGCGGTGCTCCCCCAGGTCGCGGACACGGTGGCCGCGGTCAGCGCTTCGACCCGGCGACGCAGGCGGGCGGGCATCACCTGTATCACCTTGGTCAGTGCCCGCATCGACGCCTCCGCGGTGCCTTCGACCCCGCCCTGCGCGCCCACCTGCAGTCCGACGGCCAGCGCCACCGCCTCCTCGTCGTCGACGACCAGCGGCGGCAGCGCCGTGCCCGCGGCCAGCTGGTAGCCGCCGTCTACCCCGCGCTGGGCCTGGATCGGGTAGCCCAGCTCGCGCAGCCGGTCGACGTCCCGGCGCAGGGTGCGCGCCGAGACCTGCAGCCGCTCGGCCAGCTCCGAGCCCGGCCAGTACCGGCGGCCCTGCAACAGGGACAGCAGCCGCAGCGTCCGGGAACTGGTGTCAGCCATATTTTCATTGTGCCCTCATTGAGGACAGCAACTGGCCGCAATACCTCGTAGCGTGGGCTTATACGGAACAACGAGAGGCGGGAACATGACGAACACCCCGATCGACAGCGAGCGTGCCGACCTGCTGGAGGCGCTGGGCACTCACCGGCACTTCCTCACGCTTACGGTGCGAGACCTGACCGACGAGCAGGCCCGGCAGCGCACCACCGTGAGCGAGCTGACCCTGGGCGGCCTGATCAAGCACGTCTCGGCCATCGAGTCGGGCTGGGTGGATTTCGTCCTGGAGGGCCCGTCGGCGATGGGCGACTACACGACCATGACCGAGGAGGTCGCGCAGCAGTGGGCGGACCAGTTCAAGCTGCTGCCGGGCGAGACGCTGGCGGGCGTGCTGGAGGATTACGCCAAGGTGGCGCAGCGGACCGACGAAGTGGTGGCTACCCTGCCCGACCTGGGCATCTCGCACCCGCTGCCGAAGGCCCCGTGGTTCCCGCCGGACGGCCGGCGTTCGGCTCGCCGGGTGTTCGTGCACATCGTCGCCGAGACCGCGCAGCACGCCGGCCACGCCGACATCATCCGCGAGTCCCTGGACGGGTCCAAGTCCATGGGCTGAGTGCACTTGCGATGAGTTTCCCGGGCTGCCGCCGTCTGCACTAGATGGGCAGCACCCGAAAGGAGCAACTATGGGCCAGCCGGTAGTGCACTTCGAGATCATCGGGAAGGACCCGGCCAAGCTGCGCGAGTACTTCGGGGAGCTGTTCGGGTGGGAGTTCGACGTGCCCTCCCCCGTTTCGGAGGCGGTGTCCGACCCGGAGAACTACGGCTTCATCAACCGCATGACGATGAGCGACGGGACGGGCATCCCGGGCGGGGTCGGCGGCGGGCCGGGGTACGAGGGGCACGCCGTCTTCTACATCGCGGTGCCCGACGTCGAGGCGGCCTTGCAGAAGGCGGAGAACCTCGGGGGCAAGAGGCGGATGGGGCCGGAGCGGGCGCCATCGGGGCTGGTCGTGGGTCACTTCACCGATCCCGAGGGGAACCTGGTCGGCGTCGCGGGTCCCGGCTGAGCCCGGCCTCCGCTGACCGCGGCATTGGGCTGGCCGCGGGCACCGGGTCGCGGGGGCACCCGGTTGCTCGCGGGCACGGCCACTGCCGGGGTGACGAGGCCGGGAAAACGCCCGGCCGAGACCGCGATTGGCCCCGGTCACAAGGGCAGCAGATCCGTTAATCTGCATGGCTTCTCTTAAATGGAGGCTGTCATCGGGCATCCTATGGGGATGCAAAATTCCCAGTCACCCGCGAGACCGGTGACGCTGTGCGTGCTGTTGTGGGCTAACCCGGGCACGGCCAGCGGCCTGATCGCGTACGAAGACAAGGTCCTCGGCATCGCCGCGGAGTACGGCGGCCGGGTCATCCAGCGGGCCAGGAACGGCGGCGACGACCACGCCCTCGAAGTCCAGCCGCTGGAAATCCAGACCCTTCAGTTCCCGTCGAAGCAGGCAGTCGACCAGTTCATGGCCGACGAGCGGCGGCAGGCGCTGGCCGACGAACGCGACCGCGTGGTCGCGATGACCGAGATCATCGAGGTCCAGCTCGCCTCGTGAGGAGCTGAGGGACTGTGTTAGCTGAGAGACTGTGTTAACTGGGACAGGCTTCGTGCACCCAGGTGCCGCCGATGCGCCGGCGGGTGTCTTGGCGTGCCGTAATGGACTGCCCGCAGCGGCCGCAGTGCTGCCCAGCGGCCCGGACTGCGTTCGTGTCCAGGCCGGCCGGGCCGCCCGCGGGGTCGTCGCTGTCCGGGCCGAGGCCGATCGGGCCGGAACCGGTCAGCGGAACGCCGGCGCCGCCGGGGCAGAAGTGATCCAGGTGCGCCTGGATGACCCGCTCCAGCATCTGAGTCCCGGTTCTGCGCTCCGCCACCGTGATCCGCTCCTGTTCCCCATGCCGCTACGCCCATGGTGCGTACCGGTCGGCGGGCCGTCAAATCTAGGTCTTTCTGACCGCCAGGGCGGAGAGGATCTCGTACGCCACGTGGGCGGCGGCGATGCCGGTTAGCTGGGCGTGGTCGTAGGCGGGGGCTACTTCTACGATGTCGGCGCCGACTAGGTTGAGCTGGGAGAACGACCTCAGGGTGGCGAGGAGTTCGCGGCTGGTCAGGCCGCCGGCCTCCGGGGTGCCGGTGCCGGGGGCGTGGGCCGGGTCGAGGACGTCGATGTCGACGGAGACGTAGACGGGGCGGTCGCCTACTCGGGCGGCGATGCGTTCTGTCAGGCCGGATACGTGGAGGGACTCCATTTCCGGGGCGGAGACGACCTGGAAGCCCAGGTCGGCGTCTTCGGTGAGGTCGGCCGAGGAGTACAAGGGGCCGCGGATGCCGGCGTGGAGGCAACCCGTTTGGTCCAAAAGGTTTTCTTCGGCGGCCCTCCGGAACGGGGTGCCGTGGGTGTAGGCCGCGCCGAAGTACGTGTCCCAGGTGTCGAGGTGGGCGTCGAAGTGCACGACGGCGAGCGGGCCGTGGACGGCGGAGACGGCGCGGAGCAGCGGCAGGGCGATGGTGTGGTCGCCGCCGAGGGCGAGGACGAACGGGGCTCGCTCCAGCAGGGCGCGCGCGCCGCGCTCGACCGCGGTGATCGCCTCGTCGATGTCGAACGGGTTGACGGCGATGTCGCCGGCGTCGGCGACCTGCTGGTTCGCGAACACCGGGACCTGCAGCGCGGGGTTGTAGGGGCGGAGCAGGCGGGAGGACTCGCGGATGTGGGACGGGCCGAAGCGGGCGCCGGGGCGGTAGCTGACGCCGCTGTCGAACGGGATGCCCACGATGGCCACGTCGGCCTGGCCCCCAAGGCCCGCCTGGTCCAGGCGGGGCAGGCGGGCGAAGGTGCCCTCGCCGGCGTACCGGGGCACCTGGGTGGCGTCCACCGGGCCGATCGTGGCGCCGGTGATGATCCGCGGTACCGGCTCCGTCATGTTCTCAGTGCCCTCCGGTCGCCCTGTCGATCGTCTGCAGTTCCCGCTCGCTGGCGCTGATCGCGGCCTGTTCGGCGGCCAGGTCGAGGGAACGCGACAGGACAAGGTACACCAGGCCGGCCACGACGAGGCCGACCAGCCACGCGTAGTCCACGCCGTTCGTCAGGTGGGAGGGGAAGTAGCCGGTGTAGTGCAGGCTGCCGATCGGCGGCAGGACAATGAAGGGGATCTCGGCTGCGAATCCGACGGCGTACGCGGTCAGGCCGCGCCAGGCCCAGGTGCCGTAGACGCCGTCGGGGCGGAAGATGTCGGTGATCGCGTAGTGGCCGCGGCGGACGAAGAAGAAGTCCACCAGGTTCAGCGCCGTCCACGGGACCAGCAGGTACAGCATCAGCGTGAGCGAGTCCAGCACGGCGCTGACCGCGGTCTCGGAGCCGCTGCTGGAGATGGCCTGGCCGAGGGCGTACCAGATGATGGCGAGCACGACCACGACGGCAGCGCGCCAGACCCGGCTGGTCTTCAGCGTCTTGAACGAGTCGATGCCGGTCAGGACGGTGAGCATGCCGCCGTAGGCGTTCATGCCCATGGTGGCAAGCAGGGCGGTGGCGGACAGGAACGCGGTGATCGAGCCGAGCGGGGCGGCCACGTTGTTACCCGACTTCTGCAGGCCGACCAGGCCGTCACTGACGCCCAGCCGGGTGGCCAGCCAGGCGCCCAGCGCGATCAGCCAGATGGCCGAGCCGGAGGCGCCGAAGAACACCGCGGCGATGATGCTGCGGGGCTTGGTCTCGCGCGGCATGTAGCGGGAGTAGTCCGAGACGTACGGCGCGTAGGTGATGTTGTAGGCGGCGGCCACCGAGAACTGGGCCATGAACGCGGTGAACAGGAAGGTGCCGGGCTTGGCCGGAGCCTGCCCGCCGGCGTGGCCGACCAGGATGGCGACCGAGATGATCGCGTAGCACGGGAACGAGACGATCAGCAGGAACCGGAAGACCCGGTGCACCCAGTCGTAGCCGAAGATGGCCAGCGCCGCGGCCAGGATCGCGGTGGCGATGGCGACCAGCGTCGGGTTCCAGCCGAACGCGCCGTTCAGGCCGCTGGCCAGCAGCACCTGGTCGGCCACGTTGAAGGCCATGTAGGTGAACAGCACGGCGAACAGGGCGACCACCACGCCGCGGTAGCCGAGCTGGGCCCGGGTCTGGATCATCTGCGGCAGCCCGAACACCGGGCCCTGGGTGGCGTGGAAGGCCATGAACAAGGTGCCGAACGCGATGCCGAGCACGCCGGCCAGGATCGACCAGCCCAGGGACAGTCCGAGGGCGGGACCGACGAAGCCGATCGGGATGGTGAAGTACTGGAAGTCCCCGAGGAACCACAGCATGGCCTGCTGCCAGACGGTGCCGTGACGTTCGGTATCCGGGATCCAGTCGATCGAGTGGACCTCGATCTGACCGAGGAGACCGCGCTCTTGTGCTTCCGCGGCCGTGGGTTCCGTGGACCGTGCCGCCATGGCCGCCTCCAGATCCGGTGTGACCTGCCTCACGAGCTATGATCGAGATCGGTTTCCTCTCTGTCAACCCTTGTTTCATAGATGATGCGGGGGTTTCATGAGGGTGGCGGGAGGAGTCGTTAATGCTCAGCGAGGACGCTGTCCCGGATCCGGTTCCGGACGGGGCGCGGATCGGGGCCCAGCTGCGGGCGGCCCGGCTGGCGGCCCGGCTGAGCATGGCCGAGGTTGCCGAGCGGGCCGGGCTGACCAAGGGGTTCGTGTCCAAGCTGGAGCGGGACCTGGCCAACGTGTCGGTGGCCTCGCTGATCCGGCTGTGCGACGCGCTGGGCATCTCGGTCGGGTCGCTGTTCCAGGCGCCCAAGGGCGAGGTGGTGCGCCGCGACGCGCGGCCGCGGATCAACTTCGGCGGGCGCAAGATGACGGAGTACCTGCTGACGCCTTCGGGCGAGAAGCGGGTGCAGGCCATCTTGTCGGACATCGAGCCGGGCGGCGGCAGCGGGAAGGAGCCTTACGCGCTGCCGGCCGGGGTGGAGTTCGTCCTGATCCTGGCGGGGCAGTTGCAGGTCACGGTAGCCGGGGAGGAGGTCCTGCTGGAAGAAGGTGATGCTTTGACGTTCACCGCCGACATGGACCACGCTTTCCAGGCGCCGGCCGGGTCCGGGCCGACCCGGGTGCTGTGGGTGCTCTCCCCTGCCCTGCCGGACCACGGGCACGAGGCGCCGCCGCCGCTCGGCTGACCTACGCTGGGTTGTCATGAGCCTGGAGTTGTCGTGAGCCTGGACGCATCCGCAGTCCCGGGCCTGGTGCGCAGCGACGCGCACGGTCCCGGCATCACCCGGGTCAGGGACGCCGACGGCTTCCGCTACCTCGACCCGGCGGGCGCGGAGATCACCGACGCCGCGACGCTGGACCGGATCCGGTCGCTGCGGATCCCGCCCGCCTGGGCGGGGGTCTGGATCTCGCCGGACCCGCTCGGCCACATCCAGGCCACCGGAACCGACAGCAAGGACCGCCTCCAGTACCTCTATCACCGGCTCTGGCGGGAGCAGCGCGACGCCCAGAAGTTCGGGCACATGCTCCGGTTCGCCGGCGCGCTGCCCCGGCTGCGGACCGCCGCCACCGGTGACCTGAGGCACCGCGGCCTGACCCGCGACCGGGTGGCGGCCAGCGTGGTCCGGCTGATCGACCTCGGCCTGTTCCGCATCGGCGGGGAGCGGTACGCCGAACTCGATCACCATTACGGCGCCACCACGCTGCGGAAGCAGCACGTGCGGTTCACCCGCGACGGCATCCTGTTCGACTACACCGCCAAGTGGGGCAAGCAGCGGACGATCGTCATCAGGGACAGCCTCGTCCAGCCCACCATCCGCGCGCTGACCCGGGCGGACAACGACCTCGACACCTTGTGGAGCTACGAGCAGGACGGCCGCTGGCACGTCCTGCACTCGCGTGAGGTGGGCAACTACATCGCCGGGCGGGCCGGCGGCCACTTCACCGCCAAGGAATTCCGGACCTGGAACGCCACCGTGC
>JAJKHX010000029.1 GCA_021154785.1 Nocardiopsis sp. | reverse complement strand
CCGGCCACCGTGCTCGGGGACACCGCCCCGGACGGAACCTACGCGGTCACCGCCACCAGCGGGTACTTCCCGCTGGGGCTGCCCGCGCTGCGGGCCGCCATCGCCGCGCACCTGACGGACCGCCTCGGGCTGCCCGCCGGCCCGGCCGAGATCATCGTCACGACTGGCGGCCAGCAGGCCCTGGACCTGCTCATCCGGTGCGAGGTCCTGCCCGGGCAGCCGGTCGCGGTGGAGGACCCCACCTTCCCCGGCGCGCTGGACGCGCTGCACCGGGCCGGCGCCCGGGTGATCGGGCTGCCCGCCGGGGCCGGCCTGGACCCGGACCGGCTGGAGCACGTGATCCGCACGCACCATCCGGCGATGGTGTACCTGATCCCCACCCACCACAATCCCACCGGCCTGGTC
Source organism: Nocardiopsis sp. (assembly GCA_021154785.1). GTDB lineage: Bacteria > Actinomycetota > Actinomycetes > Streptosporangiales > Streptosporangiaceae > Palsa-504. The sequence continues at coordinate 20,471 of JAJKHX010000029.1, read as the reverse complement.
ATGCCGGCCGGGCACCGGCGCCGGGTGGCCCGCCTCGCCGCCGAGCATCCGGGCACCCTGTTCGTCGACGACATGACCATGGCCGAGCTGTCGCTGGGCGACAACCCGCCTCCGCCGCCGCTGGCCGCCCTGGCTCCCGGCCAGGCCAACCTGGTCAGCGTGGGCTCGCTGTCCAAGCTCTACTGGGGCGGCCTGCGGACCGGCTGGATCAGGGGCGGCCCGGGCCTGATCGCGCGCGCGGCCGCGGCCAAGGCCGCCGCCGACCTCGGCAGCGCGGCGTTCCCGCAGGCGGTCACGGCCGCGCTGCTCACCGGCCGGCACGACGACATCGTCAAGTGGCGCCGCGAGCAGCTGCGGGCCCGGTACGACGCGCTGGCCAGGGCGCTGCGGGCCGCCCTGCCCGGGTGGACCTGGCCCGAGCCGGAGGGCGGTCTCACCGTGTGGGTCCGGGCCGGCGGCGACAGCAGCGCGTTCGCCCAGGCCGCGCTCAGGCAAGGGGTCGCGGTGGTCCCCGGCCGCCTGCTCAGTGCTAGCTGGAACGCCGGCGCTAGCGGGGACGCAGGCGGGGCGGGTGAGTACCTGCGGCTGGCCTTCACCCAGGCGCCGGACGTGCTGGCCCGGTCGGCCCCCCTGCTGGCCGGCACCGCCCTGGCTAGGACCACGCCGCCGCGGTCAGCCCCGTCGTCAGCTTGAACGGCGCGGCTCCGCCAGGGACAGGAACAGGTCGGGCCCGGACAGGTAGAGCAGCCAGTGCCCGGACGGGTCCGCGCCGAGGCTGGTGTGGTCCCGGTCCCTGACGTTCTACAACAGGGCGGTGCCGATGAGCCCGTTCCTGGTCACGAGGGCGGCGAGGTCATCCTCGGCCAGCTCGCCGGTGCCGTCCGGCCGGGCCGGGAGCACCATGTACCTGGCCTCCGAGGTCGAGTCCCAGACCGTGATCCCGGTGTCCGGCGGCAGGGCCAGCCCGAATTCGGCCAGCACGGCGCGCGGCTCCCGCACCGTCCGCGACCGGTAGGCGAAGCTCTTGTACCAGCCGGGCGAGGGCCCGAGCAGCGACACCGGGTAGCAGGAGCACAGCGTGCAGACGATGACGTTGTGGGCAGACCCGGTGTTGGGCACCACCCGCAGCCCGTAAGTCAGGTCGCCGAAGCCCATCTCGGCCGCGCCGGCGTCGCCGTCGGACAGCAGCAGGTCGCGGTACCGCGGATCGGTCCAGGCGCGAGCGACCATCCGGGCGCCGTTGACCGGCGAGGCCTTGGTGTACAGCCTGGTCAGGAACTCGTCGATCTCGTCGTCGCTGGTCAGCCCGGCGGCGATCAGGCGCTCTTCGAGCTGCCGGGTACGCGCGGCTACCGGCAGGTCGTCATGCCCGGTCAAGATAGGACTCCCACAGGTCGACGGTCACGGCATGATCGCCGCTCCCCCACAGGTCGGCGGCGGAGAAGCGGACCGCGTAACAGGTCTCCTCCCGCGGCGGGTCGATGCCCCGGGCGCAGTCGTCGGGCACCGGCCACCGGTCGATCGCGGTGAGGACCACCCCGGTATGGCCGCGCACGTACCGCGGCACCCGGGTGTGGTGGTCCGGGTCCCGGGCCTTCACCCGGACCCGGGCGCCTGCCTCGAAGCTCACGGCAGCACGCCCTTTTCCCGCACGAGCATCTCGATCGCCGCCAGCCAGCGCTCGTAGTACGAAGCCGCCAGGTACCGGTCAGGCGGCAGCCGCTCGATCGCGTTCCGCAGCTCGTCGCTGTTGAACACGCCGCGCCGCCGCAGCATCGTGGCCAGCGCGTAGACCCGCGCCTCCCAGTCGGCGGCGAACGGGGGATCGCCGCTCTCGCCTACCGGGACCGGCCCGAATCCGGTCTGGCCTCCCATGTCATGAACACGGCTCACGCTCGCGACCTTAACAGGGTCCCCTTCATCTGGCCCAGGGGCGGATGTTACTTATGGTCGTATGACATCGAACAGCGGGCTCCGCAGCAGGCAGTGGTTCGGCGCGACCGGCCGGGCCGGAATGGGGCACCGGTCCTGGATGCGAAGCCAGGGCTTCACCCCGGAGGTCTTCGACGGCCGCCCCGTGATCGGCATCGCGACCACCTGGTCCGAGCTGACGCCGTGCAACGTCCACCTGCACCGGGTGGCCGAGTCGGTCAAGCGCGGGGTCTGGCAGCAGGGCGGGTTCCCGCTGGAGTTCCCGGCGATGGGCCTGGGCGAGACGCTGCTGCGGCCGACCGCCATGCTGTACCGGAACCTGCTGGCGATGGAGGCCGAGGAGCTGATACGGGCCAACCCGCTGGACGGGGTGGTGCTGCTGTCCGGGTGCGACAAGACCACGCCCGGGCTGCTGATGGCGGCGTCGAGCGTGGACCTGCCCGCGATCATGGTGACCGGCGGTCCCAAGCTCAACGGCAAGTACCAGGGCGCCGACGTCGGCTCGGGCACGGCGGTCTGGAGGTGGGAGGAAGACCTGGTCGCGGGGCGGATGACCCAGGAGGAGTGCTATTTCGCCGAAGGCTGCATGTCCCGCTCCGACGGGCACTGCATGACCATGGGGACCGCGTCCACCATGGCCTCGATGGCGGAGGCGCTGGGCATGCAGCTGCCCTACTCGGCGACCTGGCCGGCGCCGGACTCCCGCCGGTACGAGACGGCCCAGCGGGCCGGGCAGGTTATCGTGGGCCTGGTCGAGCAGGACCTGCGGCCCTCGGCCATCATGACCCGCGAGGCGTTCGAGAACGCGATCCGGGTGAACGCCGCCATCGGCGGCTCCACCAACGCCGTGATCCACCTGCTGGCCATCGCCGGGCGGCTCGGCGTGCCGCTGTCCCTGGAGGACTTCGACACCCTCGCCCGCGATGTCCCGACCCTGCTCAACCTCCAGCCCAGCGGGCAGTACCTGATGGAGGACTTCTGCTACGCCGGCGGGCTGCCCGCGGTGATGCGCGAGCTGGCCGAGGCGGGCCTGCTGAACACCGGCGCGGTCACCGTCACCGGGGCCGGCATCGGGCACAACGTGGCCGGGGCGCAGTGCTGGAACCGCGAGGTGATCAAGCCGCTGGCCGACCCGTTCCAGCCGGCCGGCACCGGCACCGCGGTGCTGCGCGGCAACCTCGCCCCGGAGGGCGCGGTGATCAAGCAGTCGGCCTCCTCACCGCACCTGCTCAAGCACCGGGGGCAGGCCCTGGTCTTCGACTCCCCCGAGGACTACTACGCCGTCTCCAACGACCCGGATCTCGACGTCGACGAGAACACCGTCCTGGTCGTCCGCTACTGCGGGCCGCGCGGCTACCCCGGCATGCCCGAGGTCTCCAACGTGGCGCTGCCGAAGAAGCTGCTGGTCCGCGGGATCACCGACATGGTGCGGATCTGCGACGGCCGGATGTCCGGCACCGCCTACGGCACGGTCGTCCTGCACGTGGCGCCGGAGGCGGCGGCCGGCGGCCCGCTGGCCCTGGCGCAGACCGGCGACTGGATCACGCTGGACGTGCCGGCCCGCGCGCTGACCCTGGAGGTGAGCGAGGAGGAACTGGACCAGCGCCGGGCGCGGTGGCAGCCGCCGGCGCCGTACGCCCGCCGGGGCTGGACCTACCTGTACACCGAGCACGTGCAGCAGGCCAGCGCGGGCGCTGACCTGGATTTCCTGGTCGGCGGGAGCGGGCACGAGGTGGGCCGCGACTCGCACTGAACCGGACTCGGGGGAGCAAATACCAGCGGGTCGCGGTCCCGGCTGCCTGCCGGGTCGGGTAGTGTTCACTGCCCGTCTCCCGGCGACCCACAGGCAGGAACCAGGTTGGAAAGCGTCGTCCTCCTCGATGAAGCAGGCAACGCCAGCGGGACCGCCGGCAAGGTGGCCGTGCACCATGACCGCACGCCGCTTCACCTGGCATTCTCCTGTTACCTGTTCAACCAGGCCGGCCAGTTCCTGCTGACCAGGCGGGCCGAGTCGAAGCGGACCTTCCCCGGCGTGTGGACGAACACCTGCTGCGGGCACCCGATGCCCGGCGAGGCCATGGCCGGCAGCGTGCGGCGGCGGCTGCGGACCGAGCTCGGGATCTCGCCGGCCCGGCTCGAGCTCGTCCTCCCCCGGTTCCGCTATCAGGCCCGGATGGCCAACGGGGTGCTGGAAAACGAGCTCTGCCCGGTCTACGCCGCCTACGCCGGCCCGGCTCCGCTGCCACCGGAGCCCGACCCGGCGGAGGTCGCGGAGACCAGGTGGGTGGACTGGGAGGGCTTCTGCGCGGCGGCGCGGACCGGGCAGCAGCCCGTCTCGCCGTGGTGCGCCATGCAGATCGCCGAGCTCGCTGCCCTCGGCCCGGATCCGCTGCACTGGGTCCCGGCCGACCCGGCCGGGCTGCCGCCCGCGGCCATCGCCTGACGGATTCCACAAGGTTGTCCACAACCGGTGCGCTTATCCGGAATCGCGCCGCGTTACCTGGATCGCCGTGCTCGAGGACCTGCGCCGCGCGCTCGCCCTGCGCTCAGCCAGCTAGGCCGAGCAGGCGGGCCGCGTTGTGCTTGAGGATCTTGGGCCGGACTTCGGGCTTGATCTCGAGCAGCTCGAACTCGCGCAGCCAGCGCTCCGGGGTCAGCAGCGGGTAGTCGGTGCCGAACAGCACCTTGTCCTGCAGCAGCGAGCTGGCCGCGCGGACCAGCTGGGGCGGGAAGTACTTAGGCGACCAGCCGGACAGGTCGATGTACACGTTGGCCTTGTGGGTGGCGATGGAGATCGCCTCGTCCTGCCAGGGCACCGACGGGTGGGCCAGGATGACCGTCAGGCCGGGGAAGTCGGCGGCCACGTCATCGAGCAGCATCGGGTTCGACAGCCTCAGCTTGATCCCGCGGCCGCCGGGCAATCCGGCCCCGATGCCGGTCTGGCCGGTGTGGAAGACGGCGGGCAGCCCGGCTTCCTCGATGACCGCGTACAGCGGGTAGAAGCTCCGGTCGTCCGGGGAGAATCCCTGCAGGCTGGGGTGGAACTTGAAGCCGCGGACGCCGTGCCCGGCGATGAGCTGCCGCGCCCGGCGGACCGCCTGCTCGCCGGCCAGCGGGTCCACCGATCCGAACGGGATGAGCACGTCGGGGTGAACGGCGGCCCGGTCGGCCATCTCCTCGCTCGACAGCGCGGGGTGCCCGGTCGCCGTGGCGGCGTCCACGGTGAAGACCACGGCGGCGAGCTGGCGCGCCCGGTAGTAGTCCGCGATCTGCTCGACGGTCGGCGCCCGGTCGTGGCCAGTCTTGAAGTACCGTGCCGAGGCGTCCAGCAGCTCGTCGTCGAGGGAGAGGTGCCCGTGCCCGTCGGACTCGACATGGACGTGCACGTCGATCGCGGCCAGGGCAGCCAGGTCCAGGTCAGTGGTCATCGATGACACCTTACATGCTCGGCTTCACGTTCAATGTCATCCATCTTGTGCTTTGCGGCACGCTATGGCACCGTCTGCGATGTGGAGCCGCATCGCCAGGTTCGCCAGGGAGACCTGCTGTGGACGCCCGGTCCGGACCGGGTCGCCCGCGCCAACGTCACCGCGTTCATCCGGTGGCTCGCCCGCGAGCGCGGGCATGACGTCGACGGCTACGACGCGCTGTGGCGCTGGTCGGTGACCGACCTCGACGGCTTCTGGCAGGCGATCTGGGACTACTGCGGCATCGAGGCCTCGGCGCCTCCCGCCGCGGTCCTCGGCCGCCGGTCCATGCCGGGCGCCGACTGGTTCCCCGGGGCCCGGCTGAACTACGCGCAGCACGTGCTGCGCCGCGAGCAGGCCGGCCAGGACGCGCTGTATTACCAGTCCGAGAGCACGCCGCTCACCGGCCTGCCGTGGCCGGAGCTCGCGAACAGCGTCCGGGTGCTCGCCACCCGGCTGCGCGGCCTGGGCGTCCGCCCCGGCGACCGGGTCGCCTCCTGCATGCCGAACGCCCCGCGGACCGTGATCGCGATGCTCGCCACGACCAGCATCGGCGCGGTATGGACCAGCTGCTCGCCTGATTTCGGCTGGCGCGGGGTCAGCGACCGGTTCGGGCAGCTGTCGCCGAAGGTGCTGTTCTGCGTGGACAGCTACCGCTACGGCGGCCGGGACTTCGACCGCGGCGCCGAGATGGAGCAGGTGATCGCGCGGCTGCCCGGCCTGGAGCAGGTCATCGGCGTACCGGGACCGGCCGGGCGCGCGATCGCCGGGGCGCGGTCCTGGGACGAGGTCATGGACCACCCGCCGGTGCCGGCCGCGGAGTTCGAGTTCGAGCAGGTGCCGTTCGGTCATCCGCTGTGGATCCTGTTCTCCTCCGGCACCACCGGGCTGCCGAAGGCGATCACGCACAGCCATGGCGGCATCCTCATCGAGCAGCTGAAGCTGCAGACGCTCAACATGGACCTGCACCCGGGCGACCGGCTGTTCTTCTACACCACCAGCGGCTGGATGATGTGGAACTTCCTGGTCAGCTCGCTGCTGATCGGGGTGCGGCCGCTGCTGTACGACGGGAACCCGGCCTACCCGGGACCGGGCGTGCTGTGGGAGCTGGCGCAGGACGCGGCGGTGACGATGTTCGGGGCCAGCCCCGCCTACGTCACCATGCTGTCCCAGGCCGGCCTGGTGCCCGCGGCGAAATACGACCTGTCCGCGCTGGCCTCCGTCATGCTGGCCGGGTCGCCGGTGTCGGCGGAGGTGAGCGCCTGGTTCTACCGCAACGTGAAGTCCGACCTGTGGCTGCACGTGGGCAGCGGCGGGACCGATGTCTGCAGCGGGTTCACCGGCGGAGCGCCGGTGCTGCCGGTCTACGCGGGCGAGCACCAGGCGCGCAACCTGGGCGTGGCCGCGTACGCGCTCGGCGAGCGGGGCGAGCCGGTCACCGGGGAGGTCGGCGAGATGGTGATCACCCAGCCGATGCCGTCGATGCCGGTCCGGCTGTGGAACGACGACGACGGCGAGCTGTACCGGCGGACCTACTTCGCTGACTTCCCCGGCGCGTGGCGGCAGGGCGACTTCTTCATGGTCAACGAGCGGGGCGGCTGCTTCGTGCTCGGCCGCAGCGACGCGACCCTGAACCGGCACGGCATCCGCATCGGCACGGCGGAGATCTACGCCGCGCTGGAGTCCGTCGAGGAGGTCGCGGACGCGCTCATCGTCAGCCTCGACCTGCCGGGCGGCGGCTTCTTCATGCCGCTGTTCGTCACGCTGGCCGAGGGCGCCGTCCTCGACGACGCGCTCCGCGCCACCATCGCCGGCCGGCTGCGCGCCCAGTACACGGCCCGGCACGTCCCGGACAAGATCATCGCGGTGCCCGCGATCCCGGCCACCCTGACCGGCAAGAAGATGGAGGTGCCAGTCCGCAGGATCCTGCTCGGAGCCAGGCCGGACGACGCCGCCAACCGCAACGCGATGGCCAACCCGGATGCCCTGGACGCCTTCACCGAGTACGCCCGCGCCCAGCAGGATTACCGTCTCGGCTAGCGGCCAGTGGCCGCGATCAGTCCCGGGCGTCCGGCCTGACGTAGCCGAAGAAGCTGCGGCGCTTGATCAGGCCGGCCACCTCCTCGGGCACCATGTCCTCCCAGGAATCATCGCCGGCGGCGATCCGCCGCAGCACGTCACGGCTGAAGATGGGCAGGTACTCCGGGTTGTAGTTATCCAGGTTGACGAAGCTGCCCCGGCCGGCCAGGTAGTCGTACAGCGGCTGGAGCTCGGCCTGCACCTTGATGTCGTCCACGGTCTTGAGCTCTTCGTCCGGACCCGGCCGCAGCGGGTAGACGTAGAGCTTGAGGCCGTTCTTGAACAGCCGGCCGAAGCTCTCCAGGATCCCGCCCGGCAGCTGCGCGTGGTTCCGCTCGTCGAACAGGTCGATGAGGCTCGGCACGCCCATCACGATGCCGATCCGCTCGGTGGTCCGCTCGGCGATGTAGGCGGCCAGCCGGTAGTAATCGAAGTAGTCCGTGATCAGGACTGTCTCGCCGCACGCGGCGAGCAGGTCGGCCCGGGCCAGGAAGTCCCGCCGGTCGATCTCGGACCGCTCGGCCAGCAGGTTCCGCATCGTGATCTCGGTCAGCTGCAGGATCGGCTTGCCCTCCACGGCCGGGTCCTGCGCGAACTTGTCCTTGGCCGTGGCGAGCATGTCCAGGTTCACGTGCGTCGGCGGCCGGAAGCTGCCCCGCTCGACCAGGACCGCCTGCTTGCGCAGCACCTCGCTCGGCTGCAGCACCGAGCGGTCCGGGCCGAACATGGCCACGCCGCTCAGCCCCAGCTGGACCAGCTTCAGCGCCATCAGCCGGTTGTCCACGCCGCGGAACTCGATGCCGCGGAACTCGATCATGTCGATCTCGACGCGGCCGGTGGTCAGCTGGTCCAGCAGGCTCTCGATGAGCTTTTCCGGCTCGTGGTGGTGGAAGAACGCCCCGTACAGCAGGTTCACCCCGACGATGCCGAGTGCCTCCTGCTGCAGGTAGGCCTCCTCGTCGAGCATCCGCACGTGCATGACGATCTGGCTGGGCTCGTCGTGCGTCTGGGACTGGAACTTCACGCCCATCCAGCCGTGGCACTCGTTACCGCCCCGGTAACTGCGCGCCACGACCGTGTCGGCGAACGCGAAGAAGCAGTTCGAGTCGCCGCGCTCCTCGTCCAGCCGCTCGACGTTGAGGGCGAATTCGTGGTCGAGCATGCCTTGCAGCCGGCCGGCCGAGACGTACCGGTCGGCCTTGCCGTAGACGGCGTCGCTGACCGCCATGTCGTAGGCCGACATGGACTTGGCCACGGTGCCCGCGGCGCCGCCGACCCGGAAGAACCAGCGGACGACCTCCTGGCCGGCCCCGATCTCCGCGATCGTCCCGTACCAGCGCGGGTCAAGGTTGATGCGCAGCGCCTTTTGATGCGTATCGGACTGCTGCGCGATGAGCTCGGTCATGCTTCTCCCAGACCCTGCTCCGATGCTGACGTCTGCTCGATCTTAGCGTTCACCGGTAGTTCCGTCCTCGGGCGGGCTAGTCTCCAGGACTTCGCCGAGCCGGTCCAGGCGGCGTTCCCACAGTGCCCGGCGGGCGGATATCCACTGCTCGGCCGAGCGCAGCGCCGCCGGGTTGATGCTGCAGGTCCGGGTGCGCCCGCTCTTCTGCGACCGGACCAGGCCGCTGGCCTCGAGGACCTGGACATGCTGCAGCACGGCCGCCAGCGACATGGCCAGCGGCTGGGCCAGTTCGCTGACCGAGGCCGGCCCCTGGCTGAGCCGCTCCATCATGACCCGCCGGCCCGGGTCGGCCAGCGCCTGGAACACCCGGTCCAGGTCCGCCGTTTGGTCAAGCATGCACTTGAGTATTGCCGTCGCACGGGTAACGGTCAATGACGCTACGCTCGGGTTGCATGGCAGCGGATCAGGAGGTGCCCCGGTCCCCGTCGCTGTACCGCACGGTGGCCGGGGACATCAAGGCGGCCATCGCGGCGGGCGGGTACGCGGCCGGCACCCGGCTGCCCTCAGAGCACGAACTGGCCGAACGCTACTCGGTGTCACGCGGCACCATCCGCCAGGCGTTCGCGGCGCTGCGCGCCGACGGGGTCATCGCGTCCCGGCGCGGCGCGCGCCGGGTGGTCGTCGGCGGGCCGCGGGTACAGAGCTTCGGCGAGCTGCTGTCCTTCTCCCGGTGGGCCCGGGCCATGGGCGAGGAGCCGGGCGGCCGCGTGGCCGGCATCCGCCGCCGCCCGGCCAGGCCAGCCGAGGCCGAGCGCCTGGCGCTGCCCGCCGGCGCGCAGGTCTATCACCTGACCCGGGTCCGGCTGCTCTCCGGGCACCCGGTGATGATCGAGCGCGGCGTCTACCCGGACCGGGTCGGCGTGCTGGTGGCCGGGATGGACCTGGCCACCGACTCGATCACCGAGCGGCTGGAGGAACTGGGCGTGGTCTTCGCCGACGCCGAGCACGTCATCGACGCGGTGCCGGCCAGCGCCGAGGACGCCCGGCTGCTCGAAGTCCGGCCGCGGGTGCCCATGCTGCGCGAGCGCCGCCTCACCACCGACCTGACCGGCACGCCGGTCGAGTGGTCCGACGACCGCTACCTGGGCCGCGCGGTCGCGTTCAGCGTCCGCAACTCCACCGCCGTCAACGCCCTGTCCCGCACCGCGGCCCGCCCGCTAGACGCTAGCGGCCGGCCAGGCCCGCCAGAAGCGGGGCGAAGTACGCGAAGCCGGGCGGGGTGATGGCGGGGTCCTTGGCCTCGTCGTCCCAGCGGCGGACGGCGACGGCGTCGCGGGCATGAGACAGGGCCCCGAACGCGGCCGCCTGCTCCGGGGTCATCGGGCCGCCCTGGAGTGCCAGGGTGCGGACTGACTCCGGCGACAGGAGGGCGAAGTACCCGGGCTCGGTGGCGCACAGGTAGCGCTTGGCCGCGACGTGCAGCCGGACCGGCTCGGTCACCTCGGCGCCGAACCACCGGGCCAGCCACCGGGCTCCCCCGCTGCCGTGCCTGGCGTCGGACTCGTTCCGCAGGTGACCGACATCATGGAGCAGGGCCGCGGCTACCAGCGGAGCGGGCGCCCCGGCGGCTTCGGCCAGCGCGCCCGCCTGCCGCATGTGCTCGCCGATGGTCACCGGCTCCCCCAGGTAGTCCCGGGCCCCCGGCCCGGCGAACAGCCCGGCGATGGCGTCGATCCCGGTCATCGGGTCTCCTCACGTTTCAGTACGGCCAGCGTGCTGGCCAGTCCGTCCAGGTCGGCGTAGCAGCCTTGCAGGTGCCGGGCAGGCGAGCCCGCGCTCAGGCCGAAGGCCGTGCGGGCGTGCAGCACCCGCGTGTTGTCGAAGACCAGGCAGTCCCCCGGCGCCAGCCGCAGGTTCAACTGCCGCGCGGGCTCGGCCAGCAGCTCAGCCCATCGCCGGTAGGCGGCGTAGAACGCGGTGATCCCGGCGGGCGACCCGCGCAGCGGCCGCATCGACCGGTTGTTGAAACGCACCCCGCGGACCCGGCCGCGCGGGCTGAGCTCGATCAGCGGCTGGCTGGCCCGTAGCTCGGTCGCTTTATCGATATAACCGAACGGGGCAGGCGTCCTCGTCAGCGTGCCGAACGATTCCGGGTCGGCGGCCCGGAGCGCCGCGGCGGCGGCAAAGCCGTCTACCAGCCCGGTGTCACCTCCCTGGCCGGCCGCGCGCAGGCAGTGCAGCAGCTGCACGGTCGGCACCGGGTCACGGTACGGGTTGTCGGTGTGCGGGCGGATAGCCCGGCTGGTGAAAGCCAGGTTGCCGGGAGCGGGCTCGGCCCGGACGTCGAACAGGCGCCCGTAGTTGGTCTCCCGCACGTACCCGAAGCTCGCCGCGACCCCGAGCACCGTACCCGGCTCGGCCGGCACGCCGCGGAGCAGGACGAAGCCCAGGCGCCGGACGGCCCCGAGGGCCCGGATCCGCTCGGCGGGCTGGTCGAGGTACCGGGGCCAGCTCGCCTGCGGGAACCGCCCGGTCTCCGGGTCCAGGTCCGCGGGCAGCCAGAGCTGCTTGTCATCCTCGGTCCGGCCGTCGCCGTCACCGTCGCGGCCGGGGGCCTGGGCGGCCAGCCAGGACCGGGAGAAGGTGGACCGGTGCTGATCGGGGGCGAACGTCACAGCCACCGAGCCGGCGGCGTGCTCGGTGAGCGTGACCGCTACCCCGTTCGGCATATCGGTGATGTCCTTGAGCTTCTGGGTGGTCCCGGGCGCGACGCATTCGGGACACGGGCAGTTGTCGCGGAGCCACACCGCGGGGAAGCGCAGCACCTGCCCGTCGACGGTCAGCTCCAGGTCAGGACCAGTCAAGCCTGTCTCCACAGTGCGTTCACCTGAGATTCCATTTAAGCAAGTTGGCTATACAAGTTACAAAATGACTATACTAGCTGCCATGGCGGCAAGGACGCGGGTGGTCATCGTCGGCGGTGGCGTGCTCGGCACCATGCACGCGGTAGCGGCGCGGCGGCGCGGCTTCGAGGTCGTGCAGCTGGAACGGGAGCCGGAGGCCCGCGGCGCGAGCGTGCGGAACTTCGGCCTGGTCTGGGTGAGCGGCCGCAAGGCCGGACCGGAGCTCAGCCTGGCGCTGCGCGCCCGCGAGCTGTGGTCCGGGCTCGGCGCGCAGGTACCCGGGCTTGGCTTCCGGGCCGCGGGCTCGCTCACGCTGGCCACCTCGGACGCGGAGCTCTCCCTGCTCAAGGAGGCCGCGGCCCTGCCCGACGCGGACCGGCGCGGGTTCGAGGTGCTCGACGCGGCCGCGGTCCGCGCGGTCAACCCGGCGCTGCGCGGCGACTTCGCCGGCGGGCTGCACTGCCGCCTCGACGCGATCGTCGAGCCCCGGCTGGTCCTCCCGGCGCTGCGCGGGTACCTCGCCACCCGTGGTGAAGGGCAGAGTGGGTATGAGTGGCATCCGGGCCGGGAGGTCACCGAGATCGCGCCGAACGCGGTACGCGATCACACCGGTACCTGGCATCAGTGCGACCTGGTGATCCTGTGCCCGGGGGCGGCGCACACCGGGATCGCCGGACGGTACCTGGCCCGGAGCGGCGGGGTGCGGCGGGTCCGGCTGCAGATGATGCAGACGGCGCCGCTGGACACGCGGGTCACCACGGCGCTGGCCGACGGCGACTCGCTGCGCTACTATCCCGCCTTCGACCTGCCCGGCCGGGACCGGCTGCCGCCGCAGCAGGGGGCCGCGGCCCGGACCCGGGCCCAGCTGCTGCTGGTCCAGCGGGCCGGCGGGGGCCTGACCATCGGCGACACGCACGAGTACGACGAGCCGTTCACGTTCGACCTCGACGAGGACGCCTACGATCAGCTCCGCGGGCGGGCCGAGGCCCTGCTCGGCGTGCCGCTCCCCCGCATCCAGCGCCGCTGGGCCGGGGTCTACAGCGAGGTCGAGCCGGCCCGGGCCGGGCGCGCGCTGTATCACCGGGCCGAGGTCGAGCCCGGCGTGGTCCTGGTCACCGGCCCGGGCGGGCGCGGCATGACCTGTTCCCCGGCGATAGCGGAGGAGACATTCTCGTGAGTATCACGGTGGCCTGCCTGGACATGGCGGGCACCACGGTAGCCGACGACGGCACGGTGATGGAGGCCTTCACCGCCGCCATCACCGAGCAGAACCTGCCGGTGACCGCCTTCAGCCAGGCCATGAAGGACGTGCGGTCCAGCATGGGGCAGTCCAAGATCGAGGTGTTCCGGCGCATCCTGGGCGACGACGCGGCCGCCGTCAAGGCCAACGAGGCGTTCGAGGATCATTACGGCGCCGCCGTCGGCCGCGGCGCGGTCGCCGCCATGCCCGGCGCCGAGGACACCTTCGCCGCGCTGCGCGCCGCCGGGGTCCGGGTCTGCCTGGCGACCGGCTTCTCCCCCGTCACCCGGGAGGCGATCATCGCCCGGCTCGGCTGGGGCACGCTGATTGACCTGGCTTTGTCGCCCGCGGACGCGGGGTTCCTGGGACGCGGGCGCCCGTGGCCGGACCTGCCGCTGACCGCGCTGCTGCGGCTGGGCGGCGGCGCCGTCAGCGAGCTGGCCGTGGCCGGTGACACCGGCAGCGACGTCGAGTCCGGCCTGCGGGCCGGGGCCGCGGTGGTGGCCGGGGTGCTGACCGGGGCCGGGACCCGGGCCGACCTGGAGCAGGCCGGCGCGCCCCTGATCCTGGAGACGATCGCCGGACTGCTTCCCTACGTGGTCAGCTGAGCATGCTCAGCTGACCCGGCGGGTGGCGACCAGGACCGGCTGGCCGGGCAGCGACACCGAGACCGACGCGCCCGGGGCCAGCGCGGCCGACTCGGCGCTCGGCCGGTCCACCTGGACCGCGACGTCGCCGTCGAGCTGGACGCCGACCCGGGTCACCGAGCCGAGGAAGGTCCTGGTTGTCACGATCCCGTTGCCGTGCTCGACGACCTGCATGGTCAGGTCCTCCGGCCGGACCAGCACGTCAACCGGGGTCTCGTCCGGGATGTGCCCGCGGACCGGCATCGTGCTGCCGAGGGCGGTGACCATCCCGCCGCCCCGCAGCTCGCCGGGTACCCGGTTCATGACGCCGACGAACTCGGCCACGAACGCGCTGGCCGGGCTGGTGTACAGCTCGTCGGGCGCGGCGAGCTGCTCGAGCTTGCCGTTGCTCATGACGCCGACCCGGTCCGCTATCGACAGGGCTTCCTCCTGGTCGTGGGTGACGAACAAGGTGGTGGTGCCGAGCCGCTGCTGCAGCGTGCGGATCTGCTCGCGCAGCTGCAGCCGGACCTTGGCGTCCAGGGCGGACAGCGGCTCGTCCAGCAGCAGCACCCGGGGCTCGATCGCCAGCGCCCGGGCCAGCGCCACGCGCTGCTGCTGGCCGCCGGACAGCTGATGCGGGTACTGGCCGGCCTGGGGCCCCAGCCCGACCATGTCCAGCAGGTCGCCGGCCCGCTTGCGCCGGCCGCCCGTGCCGATCTTGCGCATCCGCAGCCCGAAGGCCACGTTGTCCTGCGCGGACATGTTCGGGAACAGGCTGTAGCTCTGGAACACCATGCCCATGTCCCGCCGGGCGGCCGGCACTGAGGAGATGTCCTTGCCGTCGACCAGGACGGAACCGGTGTCGGCGATCTCGAAGCCGGCCACGATACGCAGCGCGGTCGTCTTTCCGCAGCCCGACGGGCCGAGCAGCGCCACGAGCTCGCCGGGCGCCATCTCGATGGACAGCCCGTCCAGGGCCCGGGTGACCCCGAACGCGCGGGTCAGGTCCCGCAGCAGCACGCTCGTCCCGCCGCCGGCCCGGACCGGCCCGGTGCCGGCCGCCGTCGTGGCGGCGTCCCGGGTGGTGTTGGTGGTCATCAGTCTCCCCGCGTTTCGGTAGGTGCGACGGTGAACAACGTGACCTCGCCGCCACCGGTCTTGCGCGACTGACGGGACCCGAGGACCGTGATGGCCAGCAAGACGATCCAGGTGACGAACAGCGCGAGCAGCGAAGCTGCGACCGAGACCTGGCCGCTGGTCTGGCTGTTGACGTAGATCCACACCGGGAAGGTCTGGTACAGGGCCAGGCTGGCCATGGTGAACTCGCCGAGGACCAGGGCCACGGTCAGCACGGTCGCCGGCAGCAGCGCGGTCCGCAGGTTGGGCAGGAGCACCCGCCACAGCGTGCTGCCCCAGCCCGCGCCCAGCGAGCCGGCCGCCTCGACGATCGTCTTCAGGTCCAGCGCGCGCAGCCCGGCGTCGATGGCGCGGTAGGCGAACGGCATGGCCAGGATCACGTACTCCAGCGCGAGCAGCAGCGGCGTGCTCTTGATGAAGCCGGGCGCGATGGCGAGCACGCCGACGATCAGCACCACCGGCGGGATGACGAGGGGCAGGATCGTGATCCCCTCCAGCAGCCGCCGGAGCTTCGGCAGCCGCAGGTGGACGTAGACCGCCGTAGGCAGCATGAGCGCGATCGTGACCAGGGTGGTGATGGCGGCGAGCCGGACCGACAGGGCCAGCGACGAAGTGAACCCGGACTCGCTGATGACCGAGCCGAAGGCGCCGATCCCGGCGAACCGCAGCGCCGCCCACAGCGGGAGCAGGAAGTACACCGCCGTGACCAGCAGGACCGCCCACCGCCAGGTGGTGCTGTATCTGCCCGGGGGGACGACCCCCCGGAACCCCCCGCGTCTGGGGGGACCTATCCCCCCAGACCCCCCACGGGCTACCGCAACCATCTGGCGGCCCTCCGCTGCATCACGACGTAGACGATCATGGCGATCGCGATGATGACGACCATGCCCAGGCCGAGCGCCTTGCCGATGTTCTCCTGGCCGGCAATAACGTTGCCGTTCAGGAACGACCCGATCTGGATGGCGGTCAGCGGGATGGTCCCGTTGGTCAGCGCCTCGGTCGTGGCGTAGGCGGACAGGGCGCTGCCGAACAGCAGTAGCACGCACCCCAGGAACGAGGGAAGCAGCACCGGGCCGCCCACGTAGCGCCAGTACTCCCAGGTCCGCGCGCCCAGGTTCTCGGCCGCTTCCCGCCATGCCGGGCGCAGCCCCTCCAGCGCCGGCAAGATGACCAGCACCATCAGCGGGATCTGGAAGTACAGGTAGACGACGACCACGCCGGTCAGCGAGTACAGCGTGAAGCCATGATCGTACGGGTTGAAGCCGAGGCTGGTGAGCCACTGGCTGACCAGCCCGCTGGAGCCCAGGGTGGCGATGAACAGGAAGGCCAGCGGCACGCCGCCGAAATTGGCGAACACGCCGGCGGCCGTGATCGCCACCTGCCGCAGCACCTTCCCGCGCTTGGCGGTGAAGATGGCGTACGCGATCAGCAGGCCGAGGATTCCCGGGATGACCGAGGTGAGCAGGGACAAGATAATGCTCTGCCAGAAGCCTTTCAGGTAGATGCCGTGGGTGGCGGCGCTGACGTTGCTGAACGTGAAGCCGCCGTCGTTGTTCTGGAAGGCCCCGACGGCGACCGCGATCATCGGCAGCAGCAGGCCGAGCGTCACGTAGATGCCGAACGGCACGACCCCCGCCACCAGGCGCAGCCAGCGCAAGGCCAGCGTCACCCGCGACGCCGGCCCGGCCGCGGGGCCGGGCCCGGCGACCCCGGGATCCGTCCGGGATCCCGGGGCCTGCGTTGCCTGGCCCACCGCTAGCCGATCACGCTAGACCACTGCTGCGCGACGATGTTCTCCGCCGCGGCCTGCTGCGCCTGCGTCGGGAAGGTGACGTTCCCGGCCGGAGCGGGCGGCAGCGCCTTGTAGGCCGCCTGGTCGACGGCGCCGTCCTTCACCAGCGTGGACAGCTCGATCGGCCGGGCCTGGCCCTGCAGCCACAGGTTCTGGCCGGTGGCCGAGTACAGGTATTCCTCCCACAGCCGGGCCGCGGCCGGGTGCGGGGCGGACTTGCTGATGGCCTGGTCGTAGTAGGCCGCGTAGGAGGCGTCCGACGGGATCACGATCTTGGCTGGAACCGTCCGGGTTGGCATCGTTGATCTTGATGCCGTACTTGGCGGTGAAGTCCTTCATGATCGTGCCGTAGTTGGCCCAGTTCGAAGGCAGCGTGATGACGTTGAGCGTGCCCTCCTTCTTGGCCGCGGCGACGAGCGCGTTCATGCCGCCGCCAGCGGCGGCGGAGGAGGAGGCCGTGGCCCAGTTGGTCCCGCTGCCCGGGTTACCGCTCGTGCTGCCGCTGCCCGAGCTCGAAGAGCTGCAGCCAACGGTGAGCAGCAGGCTGCCGGCCACCGTGGCGGCGGCCGCCATAGCGTGCCTTGCTCGCAAATTTCCCTCCCAAGCCACAGTCCCCGCGAGCGGGGACCACGATGCCGATCTTGGCTAGACAAGTCGGAATGATGGCTAGCCAAGACGAACGGAGGTTGCCAGCTCGTGGCCGGCGGGAATCGGTTGATGGACAGCTTGATAGCCGCATCAGGCCTCTGGCCCGCGGCGCGGCCGGGTGGTTAGGATGTGCGCTCAGCGACGTACCTCCGCTCCTATCTGGGGGAAGCAGAGCGTCATAACCGTAGGCAAGGCCATGACGAGTCAGCAGGGCGACGGAGGGCGGCAGCCAGCGGGGATTCGGGACGTGGCCCGGCTGGCCGGCGTCTCGGTGGCCTCGGTGAGCTTCGCCCTGAACGGCCAGCCCGGCGTGGCCGACGACACCCGCCGCCGGATCCTGGCGGCCGCGGATGAGCTCGGCTACCGGGCCAATCCGCAGGCGCAGGCGCTGCGGCGGGGCCGCACCACGACCTACGGCCTGGTCATCCGCAACTTCAGCAATCCCTTCTTCCTCGAGGTGCTGACCGGGGCCGAGCGGGCGGCCGGCGAGGCCGGGGTCACCCTGCTCCTGCTCGATTCGCATTACTCGGCCGAGCGCGAGCACCGGCTGGTCCGGGAGATGGCGGCCCAGCGCCTGGCCGGGCTGGCCATCGCCCCGGTGGGCAAGGGCGAGTCGCTGCGGCTGTGGCAGGAACTGCGGCCGGGCACCCCGCTGGTGGCGCTGAACGCGGCGGTGGAAGGCATGACCGGGGTCTCCCGCGTCTACCCGGACAACGCCGCGGCGGTGGGGCTGGCCATGCGCCGCCTGGCCGGGCTCGGCCACTCTTGCGTAGCGTTCCTGTCCGCGCCGCGCGGACTGGTAGCGGACCCGGACCGGCTGCGCCACTTCCGGCGCCTGGCCCGCGAACTCGGCCTCCAGTCCGTCGTCATGCGGTCGCCTCTCACCATCGCCGACGTGCGCACGGCGGCCGGGACGCTGCTGGCCCAGCCGCACGCCCCCACCGCGATCATCACCAACTCCGACTACACCGCGCTCGGCATCTACCAGACGGCCCGGGATCTGAGCCTGCGGGTCGGACCCGACGTCTCCGTCATCGGGCACGACGACCTGCCGACCTCGGAATTGCTCGACCCGCCGCTTGCGACCATTCGGCTGGATGGCCGGGAAATGGGCCGGGCGCTCATGGCACGCCTGCTCGGCAGCGACGGTTCCGGCGACTACGTCGCCCCCGTTGAACTGGTCGAGCGCCCATCCCTTCAGGGCCCGTCCGCTGCCCGTTTACCAGCTGTTTACCCGGCTCAGGGCGGCAACTCGGTAACGAGTCTTGACACCCTCGCGACGGGTGTGTGAGCATGCGAACGCTAAACGTTTTAGGTGCGTTTATCCTGCGTAATTAGCTGGGGGAGAGGTATCCGGGCAAAACCGTTTAGGTAACGCCGCCATGTCTTTAGGGCAGAGTCTTTGCGGCAGGGCCTTCTGGCCGGGCCTTTTCGGCAGCCATCGACCTCGGGATAAAGAAGCTTTTTCAGGAGGCACTGGTGAGATCCTCACATCGACTCGCGCTTGCGGGCGTCGCTGCCGCGGCACTGCTCGCGGCCGGCTGCTCGTCTTCGGGTTCCTCCGGGGGCTCGGGCAGCGGCACCAACTGGGCCACGCAGGCCTCGGCCTCGGCCGGAGGCGGCATGAACGCCCTGGTGACCGCGGCCAAGAAGGAAGGCACGCTCAACGTCATCGCCCTGCCGCCGACGTGGGCGAACTACGGCGCCATCCTGAAGGCCTTCACGGACAAGTACGGCATCAAGATCAACTCCGCCCTGCCTGACGGCACCAGCCAGCAGGAGGTCAACGCGATCAAGTCGGAGAACGGCACCGCCAAGGCGCCCGACGTGGTCGACGTGGGCCAGGCCGTCGCGCTGGCCAACACCAGCCTGTTCACTCCGTACAAGGTCAGCACCTGGTCGGACATCCCGGGCGCGCAGAAGGACGCCAACGGCACGTGGTACGAGGACTACGGCGGCTACATGGCCGTCGGCTACTCGAGCAGCTACGGCACCATCACCTCGCTCAACGACCTGCTGGGACCGAAGTTCAAGGGCGCGGTGGCGCTGAACGGCAACCCGACCTCGGCCAACGCCGCCCTGAACGGCGTGATGATGGCCAGCCTGGCCGAAGGCGGGTCGCCCGACAGCATCTCCCCGGGCGTCGACTTCTTCTCCAAGCTCAAGAAGGCCGGTAACTTCAACCCGGTGTCGGCGACCGGCGCCACGATCAAGGCGGGCACCACCAAGGTGGTGTTCAACTGGGACTACCTCAACCTGCCGAGCTACGTGGGCGTGTCCAACTGGAAGGTCTTCGTCCCGCAGAACGCCGTCCTGGGCGGGTACTACACGCAGGCCATCAACAAGAACGCGCCGCACCCGGCCGCCGCCCGGCTGTGGGAGGAATTCCTCTACTCGCAGGCCGCCAGCGGCGGGCAGAACCTCTGGCTCCAGGGCGGCGCCCGGCCGGTGGAGCAGCAGGCGATGCAGTCCAACGGCTCCATCGACAAGACCGCGGCCAGCAAGCTGCCCGCGGTGACCGGCACCCCCGTCTTCCTCAGCGATTCCCAGAACACGGACGCCGCCAACTACCTGGCGGCGAACTGGGCGAAGGCCGTTAGCTAGCCCGTGTCCGCCGCTGCGACAACACAGACCGGCGCCCGGCCCTCCCGGGCCGGGCGCCGGCTGTCCGCCCCGTCCTGGGTCGGCACCGTCCCTTTCCTCGCCTACGTCGCCATCTTCCTGGTGTGGCCGACCGCGATCGTGGTGGTCGACTCGTTGAAGAACCCGGCCGGCGGCTGGGCCTTCGCCAACATCACCAAGCTGGGCGACCCGCTGGTACGCGGCTACTTCATCGGCTCGTTCAAGCTGTGCATCCTGTCCTCGGTGATCGGGGCCGTGTTCGGCGCGATCCTGGCCTACGCGATAGCGTCCGGCAACCCCGACGGCGTGGTCCGGCGGCTGTACCTGGCCGGCTCGGGCGTGCTCGCCCAGACGGGCGGGGTCACGCTGGCCTTCGCCTTCCTGGTCCTGATCGGCCCGGTCGGCCTGCTGTTCCACGCGAGCTGGTTCTACAGCTTCCCGTGGGGCATCACGGTGATCTACGCCTACTTCCAGATCCCGCTGATGGTGCTGGTGTTCCTGCCCGCCATCGACGGCGTGAAGGTCCAGTGGCGGGAGGCCTCGGAGAATCTCGGCGCCTCGGCCTGGCAGTACTGGCGCTACGTCGGCGGCCCGCTGCTGATGCCGGCCTTCCTCGG
>JAJKHX010000028.1 GCA_021154785.1 Nocardiopsis sp. | reverse complement strand
GGGAGGCCGAGTGGCCCCATCCAGTCCGCGGCCGCGTCGTCGTGCTCGCTGACCCACTCGACCCGCGGCCCGAGCAGCGCGGCGTGCTCTCGGAGCAGGTCGCTGTCGCCGTTGGCCACGGTGAGGTCGGCGCCCGGCTGGGAGCAGGCGGACAGCTTGTCCCGGTAGTACTGCTCCACTCCCCCGTGCCAGTCCAGGTGGTCCGGGTGCAGCGAGGTCACCGCGACCACCGGGGGCGAGCACGGCAGGTCGGTGGCCTGGTAGCTGGACACCTCGATGACCCAGTAGTCGAAGTCGGCGCCTGCCTCCGGGTCGTACGGCGGGGCGCCGATGTTCCCGCCGACCATGACGCGGTAGCCCAGGCCGCCGATGAGGTGCCCGGCGACCGAGGAGGTGGTGCTCTTGCCCTTGGTGCCGGTCACCACCAGCACGCGGCGCAGGTCGGCCTCGGCCAGCCACAGGCCCAGGCCGCCAGCCACCGGGACACCCGCCGCGGTCAGCTGGGCGAGCTCGGGCCGGTACCTGGACATGCCCGGCGTCTTCACCACCGCGTCGCAGCCGGCCAGGGCGGCCAGGCCGCCGGCGCCGGTGACGAGCACCGGGTGGCCCTCCACCGGGCCGGACGGGCGGTCGTCGACCAGGACCGGGTCGGCGCCCAGGGTGGCTAGCTTGCGCAGGCTGGCGTGGCCTTCCCGGCCGAGGCCCCAGATCCCGACCCGGGCGCCCGCCAGGTCGGACCAAGAGAGCTTAGGCCGGCTCATCGGCGTACTCGTTCGGTATGAAATTCCGGCTGACGGGCCGCAGCATGGCTTCGACCTCCGCCGCCGTCGGCGCGTCCGGCCAGCTCGCCACCTCAGCGGCCAGCGTGACCAGCAGGCCGTCGCCCGCCCGGTCCGGCCGCCGGGCGGCCAGCAGGACCGCGGCCCGGCATTCGGTGACCTCGCCGACGCACTCGAACGGCTTGGCGCCGGCGCCGAGCAGCGACCGGAACTTGCCGGCCAGGGCAGGATTCCCGAGCGGCTCGCCGGTCACCGCGAAGATCCGCCGGAGCGCGTCAGCCGGCAGGAACGGCGCGAGGATCAGGTCGATGAAAACGCATTTGTCACATTCACCGCACCAGTGGGTGAATCGCCTCGCCCGTTCGGTGTAAAAAGCTTTGTTGCAGCTGCGGAAGGTGGAGTGGTACGGGGTGAGCCGGGCGAACTCCTGCCCCACCCATAGCTCGGTGCGGTCCCTGAGCCAGGAGAAGTACCCGGGCATCGGGCCTGGCGTGGCGGCGAGCACGGCGCGGAAGGCCGCCTCGAATTCCTCGCTCTTGGAATACTGGTGGTTGACCGGGCGGCCCTGGTACTCCAGGGTCGGGACGGACGCCGACCACTCGTTGGACATCACCACCGCGTCGCGGTCCTCGAGCACCGCGGCCAGCACGGCGATCGCGGACAAGATGCCGGTCACCGGCACGTGGCCGTTGCGGAAGCCGAGCTCGGCGGAGCGCAGGAGCTGGGGGTCGATCTCGCGTTCGGCCCGGACGACGGGGAGACCGGTGACCGCGGCGGGCTCCTCGATCGCGTCGAAGAGGTCACCGGGCCTGCTCACCACGAACAGCGCCACGTCCGCGTGTTTCCGCACCTGCTCGACCGTGACGATCGAGTCGATCCCGCCGCCGAACGGGACCAGGGCGCGGTTCCGGTGGTGGGCTGGCGGTGAAGGCGCCTGGGTGGGTGCACGCTGTGCTTCCAGGCGGAGCGGGGTGAGGTCGAGATTGTTGCGGTAGGCGAATTCGCCGAGGCCGTGGAGGTAGAAGTCGCGGAGGAAGGTTTGCTCCGCGGCGGTGAGCGCGGTCTCGCCGAGGTCGATGACGGGCGGCGCGGCGGTCTTGTAGTAGGAGACGCCGGCCAGCAGGAAGATCAGCCGCGCGGCGGCCTGGGCCGCTTCGGTGTGCCAGCGCGGGTTGCCTTCGGTGCCCGGCAGCGTGACGCGCTCGGTGAACTCGCGGCCGTCGAGCTCGTAGTGGCAGCTCAGGGTGGCGGTCGCCGGGTCGGTGGCGTAGCCCGCATAGCGGAAAACCTGGCCTCGCGCCGATGGTTGCGGCGACGTGCCCGAAGGAGCCATCAGGTGGTCACATCCATTGGTTCGCGGAGGCGGGCGATCAGGGCGAGGCGTCCGCAGGGACGGGCGGCGCGGTCGCTGAAGAAGTCGCCGGAGCCGGTGGTGGCAGGGGTGGCGTGGATCTGGGCGTCGGGGACGCCGGCCGCGCACAGGGCGTGGCGGTTGGCGGCCGGCAGGTCGAGCAGCCAGCGGCCGGGGCTCGCGCCGGGACGGAGGTCGGGGCGCAGGAACCCCGTGGCGGCGGCGCCGAAGGCCGCGGTCACGGCCTCGTGCACGTCGGGGCCGACCTGGTAGCGGTCCCCGGCGATGGCGGGACCCAGGCCCGCCACGATGTCGGACGGGCGTGAGCCCAGATCCCGCAGGGCGGCCACGGCGGCGGCGGTCACGCCGGCCACGGTGCCCCGCCAGCCCGCGTGCACGCAGGCGAGCACCCCGGCCACCGGGTCGTGCAGGACGACTGGCAGGCAGTCCGCGGTCAGGATCGCGAGTACGACCCCGGGCGTCGTGGTGACCAGCGCGTCGACGTCGCCGACGGCGTCTTCCAGGGAGCGGGCACCGCTTCCCCGGTCGGCGTCGCCGACGACGGCGACCCCGGCCCCGTGGACCTGGCGGGCGAATACGAAATCCCCGGGCCGGGCCTCGAAGGCGGCCGCGAGGCGGCGGCGGTTCTCGAGCACGCGGGCTGGATCGTCGCCGACGCTCAGGCTGAGGTTCAGCGTGGCGTAGGGGCCGTCAGAGACCCCGCCGGCGCGGGCAGTGACGGCGGCGACGGCGCCCGTGCCACCCAGTGCCGGCACGGTCAGCGCGGGCCAGGTCAGCAGGCGCAGGCCGGCCGCCGGGCGGGACGCGCCGTCCGGCGGGGGCAGGGCGGGGGGTGACTGGGTACCGGGAATCATCGGGTGAGAGCTTAGCGGCCCGCGCCCGCGGCGGGAGCTGCGGCGGGAGCTGCGGTGGAAGCTGCCTCGGTGGCGGCCGAGGCGTCACGGAAGGCTTCGGCGGCGCGCAGGGCACGCAGGAGGTTGCCGCCGGCCAGCGCGGCGCAGGCGGACTCGGTCCAGCCGCGGCGGAGCAGCTCGGCGAACAGGGCCGGGTAGGCGGAGACGTCCTCCAGGCCGGCCGTCACGTCGTCGGTGCCGTCGAAGTCGCCGCCCAGGCCGACGTGGTCGACGCCCGCGACCCGGCGGACGTGGTCGACGTGATCCGCGACCTGGGCCAGGGTGGCCTGGGGCATCGGATGCTCCCGCTCCCACTCGGGCTTGATGCTGAACAGCTTGCCGAGGTCCCGGGGGTCCAGGCCGCGGCGCGCGGCCTCGGCCTTCAGGCCCGCCAGCCAGTCGGCGCACTCCTGGGACACGAAGGCGGGCACGAACGTCACCATGCACACGCCGCCGTTGGCGGTCAGGCGGGTGAGCACGTCGTCCGGCACGTTACGCGGGGCGTCGCAGACCGCGCGGGCGCTGGAGTGACTGAAGATCACCGGGCACGCGGCCACGTCGAGGGCCTGGCGCATGGTGTCCGGGGACACGTGCGACAAGTCCACCAGCATGCCGATGCGCTGCATCTCACGGACCACGTCCCGGCCGAAATCGGTCAGCCCGCCGGCCCGCGGCTCGTCGGTGGCCGCGTCGGCCCAGCCGGTGTTGGCGTTATGGGTCAGCGTCATGTACCGGACGCCGAGGGCGTAGAGCATCCGCAGCACGCCGAGCGACCCGGCGATCGCATGGCCGCCCTCGGCGCCGAGCAGCGAGGCGACCCGGCCGGAGGCGAAGACCCGCTCCACGTCGTCCGCGGTCAGCGCGAGCCCGAGCGCCTCGGGATAGCGCGCGATCATCCGGCGGGCCAGGTCGATCTGCTCGAGCACGGCGGCGACCGCACCGTCCCCGGCCAGCTGGGCGGGCACGTAGACGGACCAGAACTGGGCGCCGACGTGGCCGGCCGCCAGCCGGGGCAGGTCCGTGTGCAGTCCTGCCACCGGCGCGTCCAGGTCGAAACGGGCCTGGTTCGCGTCGCCGTCGGCGCGCCCACGCAGCACCCAGGGCAGGTCGTTGTGCCCGTCGATCAGCGGGAAACGCCGGAGCAGGTCCCGCGCCCGCAGCATGAGGTCGCTCACCCGTCCAGCTTACGGGCGGTCGTGCGGCCTGCCGGGTGACCCGGACAGGCCGCACGTCCGCTGCTACGTGCTACGTGCCTACTTGCCTACTTGCGGCGGCGCGGGCCGAGGGTGCGCAGCTTGATGTAGGCGAGCACCGCGAAGATGACCGCCAGCCCGATCATGACGCCCATGTCGCGGAGCCAGTTACCCGACGACTGCTTCCACAGCGGGTCGATCACCGCGCCCACCGGCGGGCTGATGACGTTGAGGTTCACCGTGGACGCGACCGCAGCGAAACCCCAGCGCGACGGCGCGATCATCGCGAACTGCTTGAGTCCCGGGTTGGTAGCCAGCGGCACCACGAAGCCGGACATGACTACCTGGACCATGGTGAACAGCACCAGGAACGGCATCGCCTTCTCCGACGTGCTGACCATGGCCGACACGAGCAGGCCGAGGCACATCGAGGCGACCGCGAGCACGGCGATGCCCAGGATCACCTCGATCAGCGGCAGGCCGGTCAGGAAGGCCCCCTTGGCGGGGAACGCCCGCCACGACACGCCGATCAGCACCAGCAAGGTCGACTGCAGGACGCTGATGATGCCCAGGACGAACAGCTTGGAGACCAGGTAGGCGCCGGACGACAGGCCGGCCGCCCGTTCTCGGGTCAGGATCGATCTTTCCTTGACCAGTTCCCGCACCGAGCTGGCCATGCCGGCCAGGCAGGCACAGATCACCAGGATCAGCAGCAGGGTCCCCGCGTCGATGTTGCTCCCCGGCCTGCCGGCCAGGCCGTGCTTGGCCGGTACCTGGGAGATCAGCGCGCCGAGGAGGATGGGCAGCAGCGCCATGAACGTCAGGTAGCCGCGGTCGGACGCGATGACCCGGATGTACCGCCGGGTCAGCGTGCCCATCTGCTTGAACGCGCCGCGCCGCTGCACCGGCGGGGTGGCCGCCAGCACCTGGCTGTCCGTCGGCGGCGGCGCCTGCTGCTGGCCCAGCACGTACTGCTGATAGGAGGGCGAGGCGGCGTACTCCGCGGCCCAGTCGCGATCCGGATACCGGTCGAAGGCCTGGAACACCTCGGCCCACCGGGACTGGCCGAAGTAGGTCAGCCCTTCCTCGGGCGGTCCGTAGTAGGCGATCCGGCCACCGGGGACCAGGACGAGCAGCCGGTCACAGGTGTCCAGGTTGTCGACGCTGTGCGTGACCACGATGACCGTCCGGCCGTCGTGGGCCAGGTCCCGCATCTGCTCCATGACCGACTTGTCCAGGCCCGGGTCCAGGCCCGAGGTCGGCTCGTCGAGGAACAGCAGTGACGGCTTGGTCAGCAGTTCCTGGGCCACGTTGACCCGCTTGAGCTGGCCACCGGACAGCCGGTCGGCGCGGGTGTTGGCGTGCCGGGTCAGGCCGAGCTCGCCTATCACCTCGTCGACGCGCCCATCTCGTTCGGCAGCCTTGGTGTCGGCGGGGAAGCGGAGCTCGGCCGAGTACTGCAGCGCGCGGCGCGCGGTCAGCTGGGTGTGCAGGACGCTCTCCTGCGGGACCAGGCCGATGCGGTACCTGAGCTCGTTGTAGTTCTGGTACAGGTCGCGGTTGTCGTAGAGCACCGTGCCGGTGGTCGCGGGCCGCATCCCGGTCAGCGCGCCGAGCAAAGTGGACTTGCCCGCGCCGCTGGGGCCGATGACGCCGAGCAGGCACTTCTCCGGGATCGGGAAGCTCACGTGATCCAGCAGGACCTTGCTGCCGGCTTTCACCACCAGTTCCCGGGCGTTGAAGGTGATGTTGCCGTCGTCGACGAACTGCCGGAGCTCCCCGTCCTTGAGGCGGAAGGTGGAGCTCCCGATGCTGACCAGGTCCTGCTCGGTCAGCAGCTGGTTGGTGACCTTCTGGCCGTTGACGAACGTCCCGTTGTGGCTGCCGAGGTCGACGATCTCGTAGCTGCCGGTAGGTGACTTGCGCAGTTCCGCGTGGTGCCGGGAGACGTTGAGGTCGGCCAGGACCACGTCGTTATCGGGCACCCGGCCGATGCGCAGGGCCTTGGCCGGCAGCGGCATCCGCGAGGTGGGCCTGCGGTCCACGCTCGGCAGCATCTCCGCCTGGCCGGCCGCCGGCTGGGCCGGGGCCTGCTGGCCGGCGTACTGCTGACCGGCGTACTGCTGGCCCTGGCCGGCGTACTGCTGGCCTTGGCCGGCGTACTGCGGGTCGGCGAACGGCTGGCCGACGGCGGGCTCGGCCGGGCGGGCCGGCGCCGCGGGCGGCTGGGACAGCTGGTCGGGTGCCCGGGCGGCGTGCCGCGGGGCATGCTCGCGCTGGCCGAAACGCTCGCGCGGCGGTTCGGGATCGCGCGGCATGGCGGGCTCGGGGGCCTGCGGGCGAGACGGCACGCCGACAGGCGGCGACACGGGTCCGCCAGCCGGCCCGCCCGCGAGGTCATCCGGTACCGGCGGCTGCCACCAGGACTCGGAGTCGTGGCGCGGCTCGGGCTCCGGAGGCGCTTCGGGGACGGGCGGCGCGGGCGGAACCGACAGGGACGTGCCCGGGTGATCGGGCGGGGCCGCGGCCGGGCTGCCCGCGGGCAGTTGCGGGGCGCAGCGCAGCAGCGGGCCGTCGTCCGGGTTCCCCAGCCGTATCACGCATTCCGTGCTGATCTCGATCCGGTCGAGCCGCTGGGTGCCGAGGAACGTCCCGTTGGTGCTGCCGAGATCCTCGATGATCCAGCCGCCGCCGTCGACCCGCAGCACCGCGTGCCGCCAGCTGACGCGTGAGTCAGTCATGACGATGTCGGACTTGGGATCCCGGCCGATGCTGTAGGTGGTGCCCGCGCTCAGCTCGTGGACCGAGCGCCTGGACCGCACCTCGAGACCGGGCGGCCCGGACGGGGCGGCCCGCATCGGCGGCGCGGCACCTCCTACCTCGGCAAGCCCGGCAGGCGCGTGGCCGGCTGGGGACGGACTGGCCTGGGGCGGCCGTCGATCAGACCAGTCAAAACGCTCGGGTGGCATGCTTACAAAGTGTAGGGCCGACGCGGGTAAACGGGAATCACGAGAACCATTCAGGTTGACCTCGCGTTTTGACATATTGGAGGCGGAGACCCTGATACTGGAACGTCTGGCATCGTGCCTGGACCCGACCACTTGAAACCCCGCGCCGCACACGGGCTGATCGCAGCAAGTGACTGAATGTTATCCCGGGAACTAAGTAACACCGCAGAGGTGGA
This sequence comes from Nocardiopsis sp., assembly GCA_021154785.1. Lineage (GTDB taxonomy): Bacteria > Actinomycetota > Actinomycetes > Streptosporangiales > Streptosporangiaceae > Palsa-504. The sequence goes on along the minus strand of JAJKHX010000028.1, from coordinate 2,291 downwards.
ATGATGATCGTAGGTAGGCGTGGCGGGGGAATGGTCATCATGACCGGTACCGCGGGGGGCGTGGCATGAGCTCGGATGCTCGCGACTGGTGGCAGCGGTCCTCCGAACCCGAGAAGGAACCAGAAGACCAGGACTCCCAGGCGACACGGCAGCACCCGGTCGAGCGCGGCCGTCCGGACGGTCAGGGTAACCAGGACCCGCAGGCGACGCAGCTGAATCCGGCTGGCCAGGACTACCAGAAGCCGCAGGCGACGCAGCGCAATCCGGCGAGCCAGGGCTACCAGGATTCCCAGGCGACGCGGCAGTACCCGGTGGAGCGCGGGCGCCCGGCGGACCAGGGGTACCCGTCCGGCCAGGGGTCTCCGCCGGACCAGGGACACGTGGCTGACCGGCAGGCCGCGGCAGATCAGTGGTACGCGGGCGGCCAGGGAGCCGCGGCGGACGAGGGGTATGCCGGCGGTCAGAGCGGCACTGCCGATCAGCGGTACGCGGGCGGCCCGGGCGGTGCGGCGGATCAGCGGCACGCGGGCGGTCAGGGATTCCCGGCCGCGCCGAGCTTCTCCCCCAGCCAGGACGCCCGGGCCGACGAGGGGTTCTCTGCGGGCCAGGGATATCCGTCTGGGCAGGCCTTTCCTTCCGGGCAAGGTTCCGCTGGGCAGGGCTTGGCTGGGCAGGGCTTCGCTGCCGGGGCGGGATACCAGGCTGCCGGGGCGGGATACCAGCAGGACACTTCCGGGGCGGGATACCAGGCTCCGGGGTCGGGATATCAGCGGGACCAGGCCGCTCAGGGGTTCCAAAACCCCCGCGGGACACAGGACCATCCGGCCGGCCCCGGCTTCCCAGGGGCTCAGGGTTACCAGGCGGCGCCCGCGCCACGGGCCCGGCGGCGGCGCCGGCGGTGGCCGTGGATCACCCTGATCGTGATCATCGTGCTGCTGGTCGGCGGCGACCGGGCCGCCAACGCGTTCGCCGAGGACCAGATGGCCAGCCAGTTCGCGTCGTCGCTGGCTCTGTCGGGCAAGCCGCACGTGACCATCCAGGGCTTCCCGTTCCTGACCCAGCTGGCGGCGCGCGATTTCAAACAGGTTGATATCAACGCCAGCAACGAGACCGCGGGGACGGGCGGGCAGCTCGAGATCAAGAGCCTGACGGCCACGCTGCACGGGATGCACATCAAGTCGAGCAACAGCACCGAGATCGATAACTTCAGCGCCTCGGCGCTGGTCACCTTCACGGCGCTGGCCCACGCGGGCGGCATTCCGGGCGGCATCACATTGGCCGCCGACGGCCCGAACCGGATCAAGGCTCACGTCGACCTCGACGTCGTCAGCGGTGACGTCGTGCTCAAGGTCACCCAGGTGGGTGACAGCAAGATCAACATAAAGGTCGTCAAAGCGAACGGCCTGCCGACCGACCTCCTCGGCAGCCTGGTGAACTTCACCATCAGCATCCCCAAGCTGCCGGCCGGAGTGAAGATCCAGAAGATCAGCATCACCTCGGCAGGCCTGCGCCTCACGGCCACGGGGCATAACACCACCCTGAGCCAGTAAGCGGGCGATATCGCCGAAGTCTGCTAGTCCCGGACCCGTGTCCTAGGTGACCTACTGCCTACTAATAGTTACATTACTAGTACGGACAGTAAGCACACTGGATGCGGAGGCCGATATGCCGAGTGCGTTCCTCACCGCTGCCGACATGCTGCAGCCCTCCAGCCCGGCGGGTACGGCCCGGGCGACGGCCGCTCGGACCTTCGGCCGCTGCCCGGATGAGGTGCCGGCCGCGCGCCGGTTCCTGCGGGAAGCCCTCGACGGCCATCCGGCCGCGTTCGACGCCGAGCTGCTGACCTGCGAGCTCGTCACCAACGCGGTTCAGCACGCGGCCGACGCCGGCTGGGTGACAGTGGCGGTGAGCCGGCGCGGCACCGTCGTGCACGTGGACTTGATGGACGACGGCCAGACTGGGCTCCCGCACTGGCCCGAGGCCACCGTGGAGGACGAGGGCGGGCGCGGCTTCCAGGTCGTCAACGAGATCGCGCAGCGCTGGGGATTCCTCTGCGAGCGGACCCGGACGTGTGTCTGGTTCGAGCTCGTACCCGACCGCTGACCATCCTCACCGATTCAGTGGTTGTGACACCCTACCCCTTCTATTCGGTAGGACGCCACAACCACTGACTTTTAAATGTTACCGATGAGACTGGAGTGGTGCTTGGGCCTTGGACGGGGCCGGGCAGCAGCCGGGGCCGGGGCGGACCCGGATGAGTGCGGAGCCGGGACGAGTGCGGAGCCGGGACG